>CAZAPO010000193.1:0-6239 GCA_964487005.1 uncultured Flavobacteriaceae bacterium | reverse complement strand
GAATGTGAATAATGACAGATTAGCTTACTCTAGATATGGAGATACCCATAGATTCATTGGTGTAGCAAGTAAAAGATGGGAGTATAGTAATGATAAGTGGGCTACTACCATTTCAACATTTGTTGAATACGCCAGAGGTGGACGTTTTAGCTATACTTACGGAGGAGATATCAATGGAGATGGATCTGGATTAAATGACTTAATCTATGTTCCAACAACTGCCGAAATAGGTCAGATGAATTTCTCTGGTGCAGGACAAGCACAAGCGTTTGATGACTATATTGCACAAGATGAGTATTTGAGTGGAAGAAGAGGTCAGTATGCTGAACGTTATGGTGCATTAGCGCCTTGGAGAGGAAGGGTAGACCTTAAGTTTTTACAAGACTATAACTTTAATGTAGGCGGAGATAAGACTAACACTATTCAATTTAGTATAGATGTATTAAACGTTGGTAACTTATTAAGCTCAGATTGGGGACTTATTCAGCAACCTAACAACGTACAGCCAATTGGTGTAAGCGTTGATGGTACAGGAACTCCAACATATACATTTAATACAAACCAAACTGAAACCTTTGGGTATGATTCAAGCTTACTATCAAGATGGCAAGCACAGTTTGGACTACGTTATATTTTCTAAGAAAAACCAATATATATACGTAAATTTGCGCTCCTGATTTCAGGAGCGCATTTTTTTATTATGAAGTATACAAGATTATCAAAAGAACAGTTTGAGGAGTTGCACCAGGAATTTATTAATTTTTTAGCAACACAATCAATTACAGCCGAAGAATGGCAAGATATAAAGGTTAACAAGCCAAAGGTAGCCGAACAAGAACTAGATGTATTTAGTGACCTGGTTTGGGAAGGTGTGCTCACGCATGCAAAATATTTAGAAAATATCTCACCTCAGCATATGTATTTATTTTACTTGGCCGAGGAACAAATAGAACTGGTTGGACTTAAACTAACTAATGAGGCTATTGATTTAACCACCAGGGAAGGATTTTCATGGCTTCGCGAAAACCTTCTTGACGACGCCGTTGAGTTATTTCAGGCAAAAAAAGACTATTCTGAAGACAAGCAATTAGATAAATTTGCCTTAATACAACAAGGTGCCGTAATTACTAGAGGTGAACTATTTAAATATTTTGATAAGTTGGTTGGATAAATGTCTAATTGTTGACTGTTGAGAACTAATTAATTCATTAGATTTGTTACTACTAACATAACCACTAATTTTCCATATTGCATAAGTATGGCACAAAAACCAAGTATTCCTAAAGGTACCAGAGACTTTAATCCAGAGCAAGTTGCAAAACGCAACTATATATTTAATACCATTAGAGACAGTTTTGAGCGTTTTGGGTTTCAGCCTATAGAAACACCCAGCTTTGAAAATTCTGATACGCTTATGGGAAAATATGGTGAGGAAGGTGACCGCCTGATTTTTAAAATCTTGAATTCTGGGGATTTTTTAAGTAAGGTTGATGATCAAATTTACGGTGATAAAAATTCCTTAAAAATCACATCTAAAATTTCTGAAAAAGCCCTTCGATATGATTTAACTGTGCCTTTTGCACGTTATGTAGTACAGCATCAAAATGATATTGTTTTTCCGTTTAAACGGTACCAAATTCAACCGGTTTGGCGCGCAGATAGACCTCAAAAAGGACGATTTAGAGAGTTCTATCAATGTGATGCCGATGTGGTAGGATCAAAATCATTATTACAAGAAGTAGAGTTTGTTCAATTATACGATGAGGTATTTACGAATTTAGGTTTAAATGGCGTGACCATTAAGATTAATAACCGTAAAATATTGTCAGGTATTGCTGAAGTTATTGGTGCACAAGACAAACTTATTGACTTCACCGTAGCTTTAGATAAGCTAGATAAAATAGGTGAGGAGAAGGTAAAAGAGGAGATGATAGCTAAAGGCATACCTCAAGATGGCATCAATAAATTACAGCCATTATTTAGTATTTCGGGAACATTTAATGAACAGATTAATTCATTGAAAGAAATATTAAGTACATCTGAGGAAGGCATGAAGGGTATTGATGAACTACAATTTATTGATCAGGCAATTGCTGAATTAACACTAAAATCTGCAAACCTCGAATTGGATGTTACCTTAGCTAGGGGACTTAATTATTATACAGGAGCTATTTTTGAAGTGGCTGCGCCACATGGTGTTAAAATGGGGTCTATTGGCGGAGGAGGACGCTATGATGACCTAACTGGAATATTTGGCTTGAAGGATGTTAGTGGTGTAGGTATTAGCTTTGGGTTAGATAGAATTTATCTCGTATTAGAGGAACTTAACTTGTTTCCTGAAACTGTTAGTAATCAAGTAAGGGTACTGTTCATAAATTTTGGTGAAACAGAAGCCTTATACAGTTTAAAAGCTATTAAGGCTTTGCGAGCAAATGACATAAATGCTGAGATTTATCCAGATAATACTAAAATGAAGAAACAAATGACCTATGCCAATCGTAAGGAAATTCCATTTGTTGTTTTAGTTGGTGAAACCGAGGTACAAAATGGTAGTTATACATTAAAGGATATGATTTCTGGTGAACAAAATGAAGTTTCACTAGAGGAGCTGCTAAAAGTAGTGTCTTAGTTTAATCAACAATCACTTTTTTCGTAATTGTGCTTCCTTCAGAAGTAAGTTTAAGAATGTATGTCCCTGTGGTCAAATTGTCAATCTTGATACTAGTCTCATTATTTGTCGATTTAAGCTTAGAAGTGTAAACAACTTGTCCTAGCAGATTAAACATTTCAATATTTTCTAGAAATTTATGTTTTGGGTTGTAAATAACTATGCTTTCTGAGGCGTTAGAAAAATACAAACCAACCTCCATATTTACTTCTTCTTGGGTACTTAAAGACATGTTTCCGGTGAAGACAATTTCAAACCGATTATTAAATTCTCCAGTCCCTATGGTCGCGTTATAATCGCTCAAACGAAGATTGTGATATACTTCTAACTCCTTATCATGTAAATAGATGTCTTTAGAAGAATCAATATTAAGCAGTTCATTGATGCTAATAGTAATGATTCCAATCTCCTCAATTTTAACCCCTAACGGTAATATCTTATCGGCATTAAAGTGATCTGTCGCCTGAATCACATACTTATCATCATTAAAGTACCAATACATATCTTCTGTATTGTCTTCTATGAGTAAGGCATCAAAACCTACATCATGTCCAGTTGTAGCCACAGGATCTACACCTACCAAAAGCTGTCTCTGATAGCCTTTAGGAGAGGTAAATAGAAGTCTAATTTTTTCCCTGGTATCAGCACTTCTTAACGTTTCTACTTTTGTAGCATTTTTATCTCCTGAAGATCTAATGAACAAAGACGGATCGGAAGCTTCGGTTTTAAAAGTACGTTGACTATTTTTAAAAGTAATTACACCACCATCATCAGCAGTTACAAAAAACCCTTGACCCACTGGAATATACCGTTGTGGAAGTTTGGTTCCAATGGCTCCTGAATTATTAATACGCTCATCATTTGAAATCGCAACGGTCGCGCCCATCCTTGTGTAAGTAGCATAACCACCTTCATAATCACTCGGGTAGTGCGATGCATTAGCAAAATGATCCCAAAAATATAAGGTCCCGTTAATAATATCGGTAGCAGCTCTTCCGCCATTACTACTCGTATTATCTAATATAAACTCATCGGCATCAATAGCTGATGCATAAGGGTTACCAACCAAATAATCGTTACCTGATGAAAGGGTAAGTGTTATATCTCCATTATATGGTTTTCCTTCAAACACATAGTTTTGCTCGGTGGTAATTACACCTCCAGTATTAGCGGTACCTTTCATAGTATATCCCTCGCCAGGGTTAATAGTTCCTGTATTCCCAACATATTGCCAAGCTGAATAATCATCTGATGGCAGATTACTGTATTTGTAAATCCAATAGGTTGATAGACTAATAGGTGGCCCTGTATCGCCATCAGCGTCATTTGAAATCCAAATTATAGTAGCTGGTGTTGCTGGATTGGTTCCATCATTGATTACATCTGGGAGGGTGTAACTATTATTATTTGAAGTTGCATTTGTGGCTCCCACTGGGGTCGACCAATAGTTATAGGTATACAAATCGGCAGTACCTTGCTGATCGCGCTCTAAGGTACCAGCGCTACTCGCATCAAGTACACTGTTTTCTGGTTGAATTAATTGAGACTCTCCTTCCAGGTCTAGTTTACCATTAATTTTTAAATAGCGATCAATATGTAGTGCATTACCAGTTCCTAAACCTGAATCGCCATTCACTTGAAGCTCATTACTATTCACAATAAGCCCAAGCACAACGCGCGCTCTACCAAGACCACTAAAAGTGTCAATTGTAATATTGTGGTCTGTTTGAACAATGTTCCATTCTACAACTGTACTGCCATCTATCCCAATGCTATTGGGGAGGTTCCAAACTGAATCCCCATAGGTCCATGGCGTTGAAGCCGTATTATCGTTCCATGCTCCATTGGCTTTAGAAGTATATGGTAATGGGCATGATTCAACTTGTGGTGCTCCAGAAGAATTTCGCAGTTTACCATCATTTGTATTGGATGATTGATCTCTTAGATACCCACCTGACACATCAGAATCTTGATTCATTTGATAATAGCCTAAAAGGTTGGTATTCCAGTCAATTCCTGTCACGTCCTGGGCAATGACACTTCCTTGTACAGCTGAGGTATTTGCCTGAATTTCTTGATTCATCATTTCACGAATCTGAGATGCGGTTAATGCGGTATTCCATATTCGTAATTCATCTAACAGTCCATCAAAATGGTCTACTGGAGGATCTTGAATTGGGTTTGAACTTTGGTTAATGGCCCCTAATATATAATCATGGGCATTTGCAATTGGTGCACTACCTGTTGTAGTGCTAACTTCAATTCCGTCAATATATAAACGATAATTTGTGCCATCAAACGACACTACTGCTTGGTACCATTTATTTATGCTTAATGCATAGGGTGAACTAATTGAATTACCAGAATTCCAGTTAAATGATAAGGTACTATTAGTTAGTCTTAGATCATATCCATTTGTTAGATCGTCTGTACTACGTTTAGAATATATGATATGTGTTCCTGTTAGTGAGGTTGGATTAATCCAAATTTCATGGGTAAAGGATGCTGTTGCATCGTAGGTATCACCTAAATTGATGTAATTGTTGGTTCCATCAAAACCTATATTATCACAGTTGTCAGGTAAGGTAATGGTCACATCATCTTCTGAACATTGAATAGACCACCTTAAGGTATAGGTTGCACCTGCATTACCAGTAAAGATTGTGTTCTCGTCGTTAACATCGGTAAAACTTCCTCCTGCTCCTGTAACTACTGACCAAGTACCAACATATCCAACAGTATTGGAAGCCGATAAAGCCACTTGATTGGTTCCACAATACATATTGCTAATAATTTGATCGGTACCAGCGTTGGCAGTCGTGGTTTCATTTACAGTTACTAAAGATTCATAAGTCTCGACTACTGGTTTCCCACAATCTGCAGCACTACTAAATGTTAGCGTGATTTTAAAAACAACGTCTCCAGTATTTTCCGGGAAATAAATTGTTGTTGAGGCTGTATTTCCTGGTGTAAATGTTACTGGAGCTGTAGAGGTACCACTTTCAACTGTGTAAGACCATTGATAGGTATTATTTGTATACGGAATATCGGTGACATTAGCATTCACATCAAGGCTGGTATCACCACAACTAGCATAAGTACTAGGTAATTCGGGAACACTAATTTGTGGTTGTAAGGAATTTAACCCAGATAAATCAACGATTTGGATTTCATGGTCCATATTGTTTCCACTTCTGTGGGACCAGTGAGCGACTTCGTTGGTAGAATTGAAATAATAATTTCTCCATCCTCTAGCATAGGCAGTTCCATTTCCTGTTGATATAGATGACCCTATAACTAATGCTTCAGTAGTAGCAGTAATTCCTGCAGAGGTAATGTCAATTGTATTTTCACCGGCGCCATTTTGTGTGTCTTGATATCTGGTTATGTTTATGCCTTCATTTGCCAAGACATGAACGAAGTGTCTGTTGGTTCCATTAGAGTCGTGATTATTTTTAAATGTCCAGTCTACTGTTTGATCATTACTACCTGGCGATAATAGCGGCCAAAGATCAGCAATTGCTTGATTTTGTCCATTTTCGTTATTATCGGCGCTAAAATGTCCAAATAT
>CAZAPO010000192.1:0-5403 GCA_964487005.1 uncultured Flavobacteriaceae bacterium | reverse complement strand
GTATTCGATAGGTTTAACCCAGTTTTATAGGGATTTGCAAATCCCGTATTTAAACCGCAATTATCTCCAAACCAAGAAGTAATATTACCTGTACCTTCAAAATTATCTTGCGGAGTTTGCGCAACAGATAAATTAATGGTTGAAATAATTACAATAAATTGAACAATTCTCCTCATACTAAAATTGATTAAGTTTCAAATCTAAATCAAACATATTCAGATTGCTAAAATTCTTCCCATACATGAACCATACAAAAAAGGTAGGATCACCTACAACCGACAAAAAGTCACTAAAATCAAGGCATGAACAGACAAAATGTCTTTAATTTCTTGTTGGTAAGGTTATTGAAAAAAGTACCATAAAAAGAAAAATTTAGAAAAGATGAATTTTAACAATTTTACCATAAAATCACAGGAGGCCATTCAACAAGCCCAGCAATTGGCTCAAACCTATGGTCATCAACAAATTGAGAACGAACATCTTTTTCAAGCAATATTTGAAGTTGATGAAAACGTGTTGCCTTTTTTACTTAAGAAATTAAATGTTAATGTAAATCTGTTGCAACAAATAGTAACAAAAGAAATTGAATCATTTGCAAAGGTATCGGGAACAGACATCATGCTGTCGAGAGCGACTGGTAAGACTTTAAACGAAGCGTCAATCGCCGCAAAGAAAATGAAAGACGACTTTGTTTCAATTGAGCATTTGCTTTTAGGAATCTTTAAGTCGCAAAGTAAGGTATCTCAAATTTTAAAAGATCAAGGTGTTACTGAAAAAGGGCTGGTAGCAAGTATAGAGGAATTACGAAAGGGTGAGCGCGTTACCTCTCAAAGTCAAGAAGACACCTATAATTCACTTAACAAATATGCTAAAAATCTCAATCAATTAGCCAAAGACGGAAAACTTGATCCAGTAATTGGTCGCGATGAAGAAATACGCAGAATACTTCAAATCCTTTCACGTAGGACAAAAAACAATCCAATATTAGTTGGTGAACCAGGAACAGGAAAAACTGCTATAGCTGAAGGGTTAGCACATAGGATAATTGATGGCGATATTCCCGAGAACTTAAAGGACAAACAAATATTCGCACTAGATATGGGTGCTTTAATAGCAGGTGCCAAATTTAAAGGTGAATTTGAGGAGCGCCTAAAGGCTGTGATAAAAGAAGTAACAACTAGCGAAGGTGATATTGTGCTATTTATTGATGAAATACATACACTTGTAGGTGCAGGAGGTGGTCAGGGTGCAATGGATGCCGCCAACATCTTAAAACCAGCACTTGCGCGAGGAGAATTAAGAGCAGTTGGTGCCACCACGCTAGATGAGTATCAAAAATATTTTGAAAAAGACAAAGCACTAGAACGACGTTTTCAAAAGGTAATGGTTGATGAACCAGATACCGAAAGTGCGATTTCAATTTTACGAGGTATTAAAGAAAAATATGAAACACATCATAAAGTACGTATAAAAGACGAGGCCATTATTGGTGCTGTAGAACTATCAAATAGATATATCACCAATAGATTTCTTCCAGATAAAGCAATTGATTTAATGGATGAGGCAGCTTCAAAGCTACGTATGGAGATTAATTCTAAACCTGAGGAGCTTGATGTACTAGACAGAAGGATCATGCAGCTGGAAATTGAAATAGAAGCCATAAAACGTGAAAAAGACGAAGCCAAGCTAAAATCACTTCGTTCAGATCTGGCTAATTTAAAAGAAGAACGCAATGATTTAAACGCCAAATGGAAAAGCGAAAAAGAAGTTGTTGAGAACATTCAAAATACGAAGCAAGACATAGAAAACTTTAAGCTGGAAGCAGAAAAAGCAGAGCGTGATGGTGACTATGGTAAGGTTGCCGAACTACGATATGGTAAGATTAAGGAAGCACAAAAACAACTTCAGGTCTTTCAAAAACAACTTCAAGAACAACAGGAAACCGCCTTAATCAAAGAGGAAGTTACTTATGATGATATCGCAGAGGTAGTTGCAAAATGGACGGGTATTCCGGTCACTAAAATGGTGCAAAGTGAGCGCGAGAAATTATTAGTGCTCGAGCAAGAACTTCATAAACGAGTTGTTGGCCAAGAAGAAGCCATTATTGCTGTAAGTGATGCCGTTAGAAGAAGTCGTGCGGGATTACAAAACCCTCAAAAACCAATAGGAACCTTCCTGTTTTTAGGTACAACAGGTGTTGGTAAAACAGAACTAGCAAAAGCACTGGCCGAATATTTGTTTGACGATGAAAATGCCATGACAAGAATAGACATGAGCGAATATCAAGAACGTCATGCGGTAAGTAGATTGGTTGGAGCACCTCCGGGTTATGTTGGTTATGATGAAGGTGGTCAATTGACAGAAGCTGTAAGAAGGAAGCCTTATTCTGTGGTACTGCTAGACGAAATTGAGAAGGCACATCCAGATACCTTTAATATTTTATTGCAAGTGTTAGATGAGGGTAGATTAACAGATAACAAAGGACGTATAGCCGATTTTAAGAACACAATAATAATTATGACCTCGAACATGGGAAGTCATATTATTAAAGAAAAATTTGAGGCTATCAAAGACGTTGATACGGCTATGGAAGCCGCTAAAGTGGATGTCTTAGGTTTGTTAAAGCAAAGTGTACGGCCAGAATTCTTGAACAGGATAGATGATACAATTATGTTTACCCCGCTCACTAAGGAAAACATAACGGCAATTGTAGGTTTACAATTGAAAAGTGTAACAAAAATGATTGCAAAGCAAGGCATTACTTTCGATGCAACCCAAGAAGCCATTGAATATCTTGCAGATAAAGGGTTTAATCCAGAATACGGTGCTAGACCTGTGAAACGAGTTATTCAAAAGGAAGTACTTAATGCATTAAGTAAAGAAATACTCGCAGGTACCGTTACAACAGAAAGTATAATTCTATTAGATGCCTTTGATGATCAATTGGTTTTTAGAAATCAGAACGATTTAGTAGAGGAGCTGTAACAATATAGTTTTTAAACAGTCTTATTATTGGTTGGTTAGTTGAAAAGCAACATGATTTGTATAAACAAAGATTGTTGCTTTTCCTTTGGTTAATAATATACCGTTTGGTATATTTTTGTATATTTGTGCAAATTCATGACATCAAAAGCAGAAATAACGTCGCAATTTATACTTGAAACAGTAGCTCCAATATTTAATAAATATGGTTACGCTGCTACAAGTATGAGTGATCTAACAACAGCGACAGGCTTAACAAAAGGTGCGATCTATGGAAACTTTAAGAACAAAGAAGAATTGGCAGTTGCTGCCTATAAGTATACTGTTAAAAAGCTTTTACAAGGGGTTACAAGTCATTTAAGTTTAAGTGACTCTCCTATCCAGAAGTTGTTCTTAATTACAGATTTTTATCGTAACTACTACAGTTACAGCAAGCAATTTGGCGGCTGTCCCTTAATTAATGTAGGGGTTGATGCAAACAATCAAAATCCATTATTGCTTAAAAAAGTAAGAGCCGTTATTGAACGTATTCAAAACGATGTAGCAGAAATAGTCCGAAATGGTATCGATGCGGGTGAGATTAAACCAGATATAAATCCAATGCATTTTGCAAAAAGATTGGACTCCATGATACAAGGCGCTGTTTTTATGGCCTATACTATGGATGATGAATTTTATTTAAAAGACACTATGGTACAAATTGACCAAATGATACATAACGAACTAAAATTATAATTTTTTTGATTAATAATATACCATTTGGTATAACATAAATAAACTGCAAATGAAGCATCAACAAATATTAGAAAGTAAAACAAAAATCAGATTTCAGGACTGTGATCCATTCAATCATTTAAATAATGCAGCCTATATCAATTATTTAATCAATGCGCGAGAAGATCAATTGATAGAAGCCTATGATATTGATATTTATAAAATGGGAAGAACTCAAGGTAAAAGTTGGGTTGTAGGTAGCAATCAAATAGCTTATATAAAGCCAGCCTTTTTGATGGAAGAGGTCATTATTGATTCTCAACTATTAGATTACTCTGGAAGCACGCTTCAAGTAGAAATGCGTATGTGGAACAAAGATAAAACAGAAATGAAAGCAGTTATGTGGAGTACTTTTGTTCATTTTGATCTTCTAAAATTAAAGACTATTCAACACACCAATGAATTCATGGAACTCTTTGAAGCCGTAAAATTACCCAGTAACGCAACATCATTTGAAGAACGCGTCCGACAAATTAAATCGTTTAATTTAACCACATAAAAAAAGCCGCAGAATGCGGCTTTTTCAATGTTTAACTTTTAAATATTAGAATTTCATACCAATACCAAATCCAATTACCAACGGATTGATATCAACATCAGCTCCAACAGTAGCTCCTAATGCCGTAGTAGCATCAACAGTTACATCAGTATTCATAGTTATATATTTAGCATCTAGGTTTAAAAACCACTTTTCATCTAGATCGAAATCGATTCCACCTTGGAATGCCAAACCAAAGCTATTGTCATAGTCAATAGCGTCTAATACTGGCCCTTCATCAACTCCATAAAAAATGGTATAGTTAAAACCGGCACCTATATAAGGCCTTAGCCCTTCGGTAGCAAAATGATACTGCAGTGTAAGTGTTGGTGGTAGCAACCAAACATCACCTAAATTAATATCTCCCGCATCAGTAGATACCGCTTTGACATCATGATTGGCGGTTCCCAGAATTATTTCGGCAGACCAATTCTCAGAAAAGAAATAGGTAAAATCAAGTTCCGGCACAAACGCCCCTTTAATTTCGGCATCTCCACCAATGGCATCAATACTTGCCGATTCATTTGGTGTAATTGAGATACCCCTTAAACGTACCTGCCATTTATTAAAATCTGAATCGCTCTGATCTTGAGCATTTAAACCAGTTATTACACATAAACATGCTATTAACGCACTAAAAATTGTTTTTCTCATAATTGCTTTTGATTATTATTTCGGACAAAAATATCTTATAATTTTACCCTAAAAACTGACCAAAATCATTGTTCGTGTTTTTTTTATGTAATTATTTTATATCATCAAATAATCTATCCCAAATGCGAAGTAGATTATTTTAAATTGTAGTACCTTTAAAAGAGAAAAGAGCCATGAAATTGTTAAACAAATATATTGATCACACCCTATTAAAACCTGATGCCTCGCCACAGGACATAATTACGCTTTGTGATGAGGCTATTGCCTATGAATTTTATTCGGTTTGTGTAAATAGTTGCTTTGTTAGACTTGCAAAGGAGCACGTTAAGAAAAGTGATGTCGTAGTTTGCAGTGTTGTTGGGTTTCCACTTGGTACAATGCACTCTCGAGCAAAGGCATTTGAAGCAAGGTTAGCCATAGAAAATGGGGCATCTGAAATTGATATGGTGTTAAAT
>CAZAPO010000191.1:0-5492 GCA_964487005.1 uncultured Flavobacteriaceae bacterium | reverse complement strand
ATGCCAGTAGATAAAACTAAAGTGCAATATCACAAAAGTGAAGTATTAGGAAATGCAACATATGAATCTTCAAGATTCATGGGGCTAGAACAGAGTAATACCTCCATTATTTACAATGAACAATATGTTTTAAAGTTCTTTAGGCGTATTTATTCCAACAAGAATCCAGACTATGAAATGAGTCGATTCTTATCAGAAAAAAAAGAATTTAAGAATACCCCGTCTTATTTAGGTAGTATCAATATTATTGATTCAGACAAGGAAAATATTACAATAGCCTTAATGAATGAAATGGTACAAAACCAGGGAGATGCATGGGATTATATGCTTAAAGAATTGCATAAAGTTTTTGATACTATTAGTCATAAGAATGTGCAACTAGAAACGCTACCAGACACTAACTTATTCTCACGATTAGAAATAAAAGATGTCCCACCGCAAATAATAGATTGGGCAGGATTGGGCTTATTTTTAAAAGTGCAGACCTTAGCAACGCGAACGGCAGAAATGCATATTGCCCTAGGATCAGAATTTGAAGAAACCGCTTTTGAACCAACACGCTTCAATGATGATTATACAGTTTGGTTAAAAAATAGATTACTTTATCAGTTTCAAAATAGGCTTAATACCATTGAAAATAATTTGCACAAATTGGAAGGACTATCCCTTGAATTAGCAAATGAGTTTCTAGAAAAGAAAAACCAAATTAGAAAACACTTTGTAAATTTTGATTGGACCAAATTAAAAGGTGAACGAATTCGAGTTCATGGAGATTATCATTTGGGGCAAATATTAGTACAAAATGACGATTTCTACATTTTAGATTTCGAAGGAGAACCAGAAAGTACCATACGTGATCGAAAAGTAAAACAGCCGCCACTTAAAGATGTAGCAGGATTATTTAGATCATTTCACTACGCCATTTATGCAACTATTTTTAATAACAGTGCTTCGTATCCATATTCGCAAGAACAGTTATTTGATGCGGGAGAGTTGTTATATAAATACTTTATTGGTGTATTTATGGGAACATATGTAGAGGCAATTAAACAAGCCAATCTAAATATAGGTTACAGGCAAGAGCGAATATTTATCCTAGAATATTCGATGCTTGAAAAGGCTGTTTATGAGTTGGGGTACGAACTTAATTCAAGACCACGTTGGGCAGTCATCCCATTAAAAGGTATTTCAAATATTATTAATAAATAATGTATGGCAAAAGTAATTGCACATAGTTTTTTCACCGAATTTGATATTGACTTATTCAAAGCAGGAAAACATTACCGTTTGTATGAAAAATTTGGATCACATATTACCACAGTCGATGGACTAGAAGGGACTTATTTTGCCGTTTGGGCACCAAGCGCAAAGCAAGTATCAGTAATTGGCGATTTCAATTTTTGGATAGAAGGCGAGCATCAATTAAATGTGCGTTGGGATGGAAGTGGAATTTGGGAAGGGTTTATACCCAATGTAGGTAAAGGAACTACTTATAAGTATAAAATACAAAGTCATAATAACGATATAAAGACCGAGAAGGCAGATCCTTACGCCAGACGTTGTGAGCATCCCCCAAAAACGGCGTCAATAGTTTGGGATTCAAAATACGAGTGGGAGGACCATAAATGGATGAAATCTCGTAAGAAAAACAATGCCATCGATGCACCATATTCTGTGTATGAAGTGCACTTAGGATCTTGGAAAAAACATGTGGAGGAAGGAAGGTTTTTGTCATATTCAGAAATGGCAGAAGAATTGGTATCATATGTCAAGAAAATGAACTTTACGCACGTAGAGCTAATGCCTGTAATGGAATATCCATATGATCCTTCATGGGGATATCAATTAACAGGTTATTTTGCACCAACCTCGAGATTTGGTTATCCCGAAGAGTTTAAATTATTGGTCGACAAATTACATCAAAACGGAATTGGAATTATCCTTGATTGGGTACCTTCCCATTTTCCAGAAGATGCTCATGGACTAGGCTTTTTTGATGGTTCAAACCTCTACGAACATCCAGATAAAAGAAAAGGTTATCACCCAGATTGGAAAAGCTTGATTTTTAATTACGGGCGAAATGAGGTAAAATCATTTTTGATAAGTAATGCCATATTTTGGTTAGATCAATTTCATGCAGATGGATTGCGTGTAGATGCAGTTGCATCAATGTTATTTTTAGATTATTCTCGTAACGATGGAGAATGGGAACCAAATATGTATGGTGGGAGAGAGAATTTGGAGGCAATTGCCTTTATGAAAGATCTAAATGAAGAGGTATATAGTAGTTTTCCTGATGTACAGACCATTGCCGAAGAATCAACAAGTTTTCCAATGGTATCAAAACCAACCTATTTGGGAGGCTTAGGTTTTGGAATGAAGTGGATGATGGGTTGGATGCACGATACACTGCAATATTTTGCAAAAGAACCAATTTATAGGACACACCATCAAAACGATATAACCTTTAGTATGACATATGCATTTACCGAGAATTGTATGGTGGCATTTTCGCAGGATGAGGTTGTTTATGGAAAACACTCAATACTAGGCAGAATGCCAGGCGATGAATGGCAACGGTTTGCAAATTTACGATTGTTATACAGTTATATGTTCACACATCCAGGAACAAAACTTTTGTTTCAAGGTGCAGAATTTGGCCAAAGTGAAGAATGGAATTTTCAAGAAAGCTTAGACTGGCATTTACTTCAATATGATTTTCATAAGGGAGTACAGAGTTTAGTAGCCGACTTAAACATCTTTTACAAAAAAGAAGGAGCCTTACATGAAAAGCAATTTAACGCAGAAGGGTTTGAATGGATTGACTATAATGATGCCGAGAACTCTGTGCTTGTTTATATAAGAAAAGGTAAAAATGAAGCAGAAAATATAATTGTCGCGCTAAACATGACTCCAGTGCCTAGAGAAAATTACAGAATTGGATTGCCAAAAACAGGAAAGATTAGGGAAATTTTCAATAGTGATTTAAAGAAATATAATGGAACGGGAGACTTTAAAAACAAACAGCGAAAAGTTGAGTCAATAGAATGGCAGTTTAGAAAATTTTCGACTGAAATTTCAATTCCTCCACTCGGAATGGTCGCCTTTAAGTATGTAAAAAGCAAGAAATAATTAAATATTTCGCAAAAAATCCCCTCGAAAACGATATAGTTAATAAAAGTTTGAAAAACTTTTTTAAGTATGTTTTAAAAGTGCTTGTTATTCCTTTTTTTTACCGCTTGAAAATGAAGAATGTATGATTGTAAATACCGAACTAGAGCATAAAGGGAATTTATTCCCATCGAAAATAGTATCATTTAAAAAAGATGTAGACACCCTTTACTTTACTACAGAAAATGAAGTAATTCTGCAGTTAAGGGTTCTTAGAGATAGCGTATTAAGATTTAGATATACCACACTAGGTAAGTTTGAAAAAGATTTTTCATACGCAATTACCAAATACGCCAGTACAGGATATAACAAATTAGAGATTAGCGAAGACAATGAATATTACATTGTAGAAACCGCTAAACTAATTTGTAAAATCGCGAAGGTAGATGCCAAGATTTCTATATTCGACGCAAAAGACAACACCTTAATAAATAAAGATGAGCTTGGTTTTCATTGGGAAGAGAGTTATCACTTTGGGGGAAATATAGTAAAGATGAGTAAGGTGTCCCAGGATGGAGAAAGTTACTTTGGTCTTGGTGACAAGCCAGTACATTTAAACCTGAAGGGAAAACGCTTTGAAAACTGGGTAACCGATTCTTATGCCTATGGAAAAGATACAGATCCAATATATAAGGCAATTCCATTTTATACAGCACTGCATAACAAGAAGGCCTATGGAATCTTCTTCGATAATTCGTTTAGATCGTTTTTTGATTTCACCAGTGAACGTAGAAATGTAACAAGCTTTTGGGCACAAGGAGGAGAGATGAATTATTATTTCATCTATGGACCACAGATGGAAGATGTTGTAGCTAATTATACAGATCTTACAGGAAAACCACACCAACTTCCACCACTATGGGCATTAGGTTTTCACCAATGTAAATGGAGCTATTATCCAGAAAGTAAAGTTAAAGAAATCGCTTCAACCTTTAGAGAATTGCAGATTCCTTGTGATGCTATCTACTTGGATATAGATTATATGGATGGGTTTAGATGTTTTACTTGGAACAAAGACTATTTTCCAGATCCAAAGCGAATGGTGAAAGAACTTAAGGAAGATGGTTTTAATACGGTGGCCATTATTGATCCAGGTATAAAAGTTGATAAAGATTATTGGGTATTTAAAGAAGCCTTAGATAAGGACTATTTTTGCAAAAGAGCAGATGGGCCCTATATGAAAGGAAAGGTATGGCCGGGAGAGTGTTACTTCCCAGATTTTACGAACCCCGAAGTACGTGATTGGTGGTCTGGATTGTATAAAGAGCTTATAGAGGATATAGGAGTTAAAGGTGTTTGGAACGATATGAACGAACCAGCGGTAATGGAGGTTCCAAATAAAACATTTCCAGATGATGTAAGGCATGATTACGACGGAAACCACTGTAGCCATCGTAAAGCACATAATGTTTACGGAATGCAAATGGCGCGGGCTACATATCACGGATTAAAAAAGTTTACCTATCCAAAAAGACCATTTGTAATTACCAGAAGTGCTTATTCAGGAACGCAACGTTATACCTCAACATGGACAGGAGATAATGTTGCAACTTGGGAACATCTATGGATTGCAAATATACAGGCACAAAGATTAGCCATGTCTGGATTTTCATTTGCAGGCAGCGATATTGGAGGATTTGCAGAACAGCCACAGGGAGAGCTATTTACGCGTTGGATTCAATTAGGAGTATTCCACCCTTTCTTTAGAGTGCATTCTTCAGGCGATCATGGAGAACAGGAACCTTGGACATTTGATGAAGATGTCACCAATATTGTTAGAAAGTTTATTGAGCTTAGATACCAGTTATTACCCTATCTCTATACAGCATTTTGGAGATATATTGATCAAGGTATCCCGTTGTTAAAATCACTGGTATTATTTGACCAAGATGATGTGCATACCCATTATAGAACAGACGAATTTATATTTGGGGAGAAAATTCTTGTATGCCCAATACAAGAACCAAATGCAAAAGGAAGACGTATGTTTATTCCTCGAGGGAATTGGTACAACCATTGGACGAATGAAGTTGTAAAAGGTGGTAAAGAAATGTGGGTTGATGCAGATATAGATAGCATGCCTATATTTATAAAAGAAGGAGCTGTAATACCAAAATATCCGGTACAACAATATGTTGGTGAAAAAGATTTTGATGAGATCACCTTAGATGTTTATTACAAAGAAGGAAAAGAGAATTCACAGTACTTTGATGACGCACATGATGGCTATGATTATACAAAAGGAAGATACAGCTTAAGAACTTTTAAACTTCGTGGTAAAAAGAATGAACTCATCATTCAACAACATAAAGAAGGAAAGT
>CAZAPO010000190.1:0-5192 GCA_964487005.1 uncultured Flavobacteriaceae bacterium | reverse complement strand
CTATTTTTTGAGGGGTATTATAAATTTACCTGATTTTTTTAAAAATTTAATAATTCATGCTTTGCGTTTTTTTTAAAGAATTTACCAATTGATTAAATTATTTTTAATGAATCTTAATTTTCGCAAACGTTTTCGTAATATTTAAGCTATAAACACTAAATAAAACGCATTGATTATTTTATAATAATTAGGGTAAAAAATTGCTTATTACGCATTTTTCAAGCTATATATTTTCATATTCGGAATAATGTTTTGCGCCTTGCAATGCATTGAATGCTTGTTCTTATATTGGTCTCTCACACAAGATGTTAAATCACAAAAAAACTAAGATTATGCTGAAGAAACAGGGGTTATATTTACCAGAATTTGAACATGATAATTGTGGTGCCGGATTTATTTGCAGTCTTAAGGGAGTAAAGTCAAATACCATTATTCACAAAGCACTTCAAATTTTAGAAAAATTAGAACATCGTGGTGCAGTAAGTGCCGATGGAAAGACTGGAGATGGAGCAGGTATATTAATTGACATCCCTCATGAATTCTTTGAAGCTAATTGTGAGTTCAATCTACCAAAGTTTGGAGAATATGCCGTTAGTAATGTATTTCTCCCAAAAAAAGAAAATCAACGTAACTATTGTATCAACGTTTTTGAAAAACACCTGAAAGAACAAGGGTTAACTATTCTTGGTTGGCGTGATGTTCCGGTTGATGAATCAGTTCTAGGTGAGATTGCCGCAAAAACCCAACCATTCATTAGTCAGATATTTATTGGAAAACAGTCTAAAAAGCAAGATAATTTTCAGTTTAACATCAAACTATTTACAGCTCGTAAAAAGGCAGAACATGAAATTAGAACTTCAAAGATTTCTGAGAGTGGGTATTTCTATCTTCCAAGTTTATCAACAAAAATCATTATATATAAAGGACTATTAATACCTGAGGACATTAAACTCTTTTATAAAGATCTTACCGATCCATTATTAGTAACACGTTTAGCATTGGTACATCAACGTTTCTCAACCAACACCTTCCCAACTTGGGATTTGGCACAGCCATTTAGGTACATGTGTCACAATGGGGAAATCAATACACTTCGAGGAAATGTATCTAGAATGATATCGCGCGAAGAACTATTGCAAAGCAATTGGTTTAATGAAGATATTAAGCAAGTGCTCCCAGTGGTATTACCGGGCAAATCAGATTCTGCTTCAATGGATATGGTTGTTGAACTTCTTTTAATGACTGGAAGATCGTTACCAGAAGTTATGATGATGCTCATACCCGAAGCATGGGAGAAAAACCCAGAAATGTCTGAAGCAAAAAAGGCCTTCTACGAATACAATTCTTGTCTAATGGAACCATGGGATGGTCCAGCATCAATACCATTTACAGATGGAAACTATATTGGTGCTGTTCTTGACAGAAATGGACTTAGACCCTCCAGATATTCTGTAACTAAAGATGGGTATGTGATTATGTCGTCTGAAATAGGCGTCATTGAAATCGACCCTAAAAATGTGGAATACCACGGTAGATTAGAACCAGGTAAAATGTTTTTGGTAAACATGAACGAGGGTAGAATTGTGAATGACGAAGAGGTAAAGGAATCTATAGCGGCAAAGCATCCATATAAAAAATGGTTAGACGAAAATCTGGTACATTTAAAGGACATACCTTATAATGACTGCCCAGTATTTCTAGGGGAAGAACCATTAAGCAAGCGTAAAGTTGTCTTTGGCTATACACAAGAAGACATACAATCTATTATTCTGCCAATGGCACAAGTTGGCAAGGAACCAATTGGTTCAATGGGTACAGATACTCCTTTAGCCGTTCTCTCTGAAAAGCCTCAATTAATATATAATTACTTCAAACAATTATTTGCTCAGGTAACAAATCCACCATTAGATGGTATTAGAGAAGAACTCATTACAGATATAAGTTTGACGTTGGGTAGTGATGCCAACCTTTTTGACATTGATGAAAATCATTGTCAGAAATTAAAAATTCAAAATCCGGTTATCTCAAAACAAGATCTAGATAAGATTAAAAGTTATAAAAACTCGAATTTCAACATTGAGTCAATTCCAATGCTTTATGACGTTGATAAAGGACACAACGGTTTAGAAGATGCCTTAGAACGTTTGCTAAAACACGCAGAAACTCTAGTAGATCGTGGCACAAATATTTTGATCCTATCTGACAGAAATACCAACGCAGAAAAGGCACCTATTCCTGCCCTTTTAGCTTGTTCATTTGTTAATAGTGGTCTTCAAAAATTAGGTAAACGTTCACAGTTAAGCCTAATAATTGAATCTGCAGAACCAAGGGAGGTGCACCATTTTGCACTATTATTTGGATATGGTGCTAGCGCAATTAACCCTTATATGGTTAACGAGATTATTGAAGAACAAATTGATGATCTCAACACCAAACTAACACCACTAGAAGCGGTACAAAACTATAACAAGGCAGTTGGAAAAGGGATCCTAAAAGTCATGAATAAAATAGGAATCTCAACACTAAACTCCTACAGAGGCTCGCAATTATTTGAATGCATTGGAATCAACACCACTATTATAGACAAATATTTTCCAAAAACTGTGTCAAGAATACAAGGGGTTGGTTTACATCAGCTCGAAAAAGAAATTTCAAAGCGATATGATATGGCCTATCGTACACAAGACATTGCGGCGAGATTAGATTTAGAAATTGGTGGTCAATATCGTTGGAGACGGGGCGGAGAACAACATATGTTCAATCCGTTAACAGTTGCAAAACTTCAAGAAGCTGTAAGACAAAATAAGCCAAAAACATATAAAGAATATTCGCAGCTTATCAATGATCAGTCGAGACAATTAATGACACTTAGAGGACTATTTGAATTTACTAACTACGACCCCATTCCAATAGAAGAAGTAGAACCATGGACAGATATTGTAAAACGATTTAAAACGGGAGCAATGAGTTACGGTTCTATCAGTCAAGAGGCGCATGAAAATCTTGCTATAGCCATGAACCGAATAGGTGGAAAAAGCAACTCTGGAGAGGGTGGAGAAAACGAGCAACGCTTTTATAAAGATGTAAATGGAGACTGGAAAAACAGTGCTATTAAGCAGGTGGCATCGGGTAGATTTGGTGTTACCTCAAACTACCTTACTAACGCCAGTGAGATACAGATTAAAATGGCTCAAGGCGCCAAACCTGGTGAAGGTGGTCAGCTTCCTGGACCAAAAGTAAATTATGAAATAGCTAAAACAAGAAATTCAACACCTTATGTTGGATTAATTTCACCACCACCTCATCATGATATTTATTCTATAGAAGACTTATCACAATTAATTTATGATCTAAAATCAGCAAATAGAGAGGCCAAAATAAATGTCAAATTAGTTTCTGAAGTGGGTGTAGGTACCGTAGCTGCTGGAGTAGCAAAAGCCAAGGCCGACGTTGTATTAATATCAGGTTATGACGGTGGTACTGGTGCATCACCATTAACCTCTCTAAAACATGCGGGACTACCTTGGGAACTAGGTCTCGCCGAAGCACAACAGACCTTGGTCATGAACGATCTTAGAAACAGAATAAAAGTTGAGTGCGATGGTCAGTTAAAAACAGGTCGTGATGTAGCCGTGGCTTGTTTACTAGGAGCCGAAGAGTTTGGATTCGCCACTGCTCCACTTGTTGCATCAGGATGTGTTATGATGCGAGTTTGTCATTTAAATACATGCCCAGTTGGAATTGCTACTCAAAATCCAGAACTCCGTAAAAAATTTAAAGGTAAGCCAGAACATGTCGTAAATTTCATGTATTTCATTGCACAAGAATTGCGTGAAATAATGGCTAAACTAGGCTTTAGGACGGTTGATGAAATGGTTGGTAAAGTTGAAAAGTTAGACAGAAATAATGCGATTGATTATTACAAGTCACAGGGAATTGACCTTTCGCCTATTTTACACAAAGTTGACGTTGCAGACAATGTTAAACTGTACAATACCGAAACACAAGATCATCATCTAGATAAGGCCCTTGATTTTAAAATTATTAGCCAGGCACATCCAGCATTATTTAGAAAAGAAAAAACAATATTAGACTTCAAAATTACAAACGAAGATCGCGCCGTAGGTGCCATATTAAGTAATGAAATTTCAAAAATATTTGGAGCACAAGGACTACCTGATAATACACTGAAAATTAACTTTGAAGGTTCAGCAGGTCAAAGTTTTGGAGCATTTGCTACAAGAGGTCTAACCCTAAGTGTAATTGGAAACACAAATGATTATATGGGTAAAGGACTTTCTGGTGCAAAACTTCAAATTAAAGTTCCAGATGAGGCTACCATTGTACCCGAAGAAAATATCATTATAGGTAATGTTGCTCTTTACGGTGCTACCTCTGGAGAAGCTTATATTAACGGGAAAGCCGGTGAACGATTTTGTGTTAGAAACTCAGGAGCTAAAGCTGTTGTTGAAGGTATAGGTGATCATGGATGTGAATATATGACGGGCGGAATCGCTGTGATTCTAGGTGATGTTGGAAGGAATTTTGGCGCAGGAATGAGCGGTGGAATTGCATACGTATATGATAAATCCAATACGTTTAAGCAGAAATGCAATGGGGAAGGTCTAAATCTAGACCCTGTAGATACTGAAGAGGATATCCTTCAATTAAGGTCCCTAATTGAAAAACATTACAACGCAACTCAAAGTGCACTGGCACAACGTATTTTAGAAAATTGGGAAATAGAATTACCGAAATTTATTAAGGTATTACCGGAAGAATACAGGCAAGCATTAATTAGAATAGAACAAGAAAACCTTGTAAAACAATAATATTATGGGTAAAGTTACCGGATTCATGGAGTTTGACAGAAAGGTAGAAGCTTACAATTCTGTTGAAGATAGATTAAGACATTACAAGGAGTTTACCCTTCCTATGAAGGAAAAAGAACTCAGTGACCAAGGTGCAAGATGCATGGATTGCGGAATTCCATTTTGCCATAGTGGTTGCCCTCTAGGAAATTTAATACCAGATTTTAACGATGCAGTTTATAAAGGCAAATGGGAAAAGGCGACTAAAATATTGCATTCCACCAATAATTTCCCTGAATTTACAGGGCGCCTTTGTCCCGCGCCTTGCGAAGAAGCTTGTGTACTAGGGATAAATGAAGATCCAGTTTCTATTGAAAATAT
>CAZAPO010000189.1:0-7787 GCA_964487005.1 uncultured Flavobacteriaceae bacterium | reverse complement strand
GATCCCATAAGCCTTTAAGTGATTTTTTTGGCTTTCGGCATCCATTGGAATAAGTATGTAGGAAGCAAATGACTTAAAAGAAGCGATTATAAAGAATATTAGCAATGTCTTTTTCATAAAGGAAATATACTCAAAAAATATCCTTTTAAACTGGTTTTAGAAGAATTTTAACCTAATAGACAATGCTGTAATTTTAAATTATAACAACCGATTTATTAATACTAAACCTTTACTAGATAAGTGCTAATTGGAAACAATGATTAATTTATAAATTAAAAAGGTACGTCATTGTCCTCATCATCAGGTGAGCCGAAAGCTTCATTGGCTGAAGGGAAATTATCTGGTTTAAAAGTATCGTCATTTGCCGCAGCATTCATTTTTGAGTGAAACTCATGTCCGAAAGGCGAATCAAAATCATCTAAATTGTCAAATTTACCTAAATGACCAATAAATTTTAAACGAATATTGTCTAACCCACCATTTCTGTGCTTTGCAACAATAAACTCGGCTTGGCCTTCTGTTGGTGATCGTTCTTCATCATCCCATTCGTCAATCTTATAATATTCTGGTCTATAAATAAACGAAACAATGTCTGCATCCTGCTCAATCGCACCAGATTCACGAAGGTCAGATAATAATGGTCGCTTACTACCTCCTCGTGTTTCTACGGCACGCGATAATTGAGAAAGTGCAATTACTGGTACATTAAGTTCTTTTGCTAATGCCTTTAGGTTACGTGAAATCATAGAGATCTCTTGCTCACGGTTTCCTCCTTTTTGCGAACCTCCTGCTGTCATTAATTGCAAGTAATCAATCACAATTAATTTTATACCATACTGTGATGCCAAACGTCTGGCCTTTGCACGCAAATCAAATATTGAAAGTGAAGGTGTATCATCAATAAATAACGGAGCTTTTTCGAGACTCTTCACTTTTACATTTAATTGCTCCCATTCATGTTTTTCTAATCTTCCCGTTCTAAGTTTTTCTGAAGACAATCCTGTTTCTGATGATATTAGCCTAGTAATTAGCTGTACCGATGCCATCTCTAGTGAGAAGAATGCCACTGGTATACCTTGATTTACTGCAATATTACGCGCCATTGTCAAGGTTAAAGCCGTTTTACCCATACCTGGACGTGCTGCAACAATAATAAGATCACTTTCTTGCCAACCTGAGGTCAATTTATCTAACTTATCAAATCCAGATGGGATACCACTTAAACCTTCTTTATTCGATATTTCTTCAATCTTTTTCTTGGCCTGAATTACTAATTCTTGAGCCGATTCTGATGACTTTTTAATGTTACCTTGTGTAACTTCATAAAGTTTTGATTCTGCATTATCTAATAAATCAAAAACATCCTTGGTTTCATCATAGGCATCTTCAATGATCTCGCTTGAGATTTTTATTAAACTACGTTGAATAAATTTTTGGAGAATTATTCTAGCATGAAACTCGATATGTGCTGATGAAGAAACCTTTTGGGTTAGAGATATCAAATAAAAATCTCCACCTACTTGATCTAACTTCTGATCTTTTTTTAATTGACTAGATACCGTTAAAAGATCAATTGGTTCACTATTTTCAAACAATTTGAAAATGGCCTCAAAAATATACTGATGTGCTTCTTTATAAAATGCTTCTGGGCTTAAAATATCAATAACTTCATCAACTCCTTTTTTATCAATCATCATAGCTCCAAGAACAACTTCTTCTAAGTCTAAGGCCTGAGGAGGGATTTTCCCTTTTTCTAAACTAATTAGTGTACTCTTGTCTACTTTAAATCCCTGTAATTGATTAGGTTGTTTCATTAATATTTTAAATAACTGGTCAAAAAGTTACTGACCAAATGGATTAATTGGTGATCGCTAAAAAGCTAAGCGAATGTAACCAAAAACTAAAAATAATCGTGCTATATAAGATACAACATTGTTCACTGCAATTCAACAAATTTGTGTTAATAAGTCAACAGACTTTGTTAATAAGAACAAAAAAATCCGAAGCTTATTACTTCGGACTTCTCTTATATCATGATTTATAAACCTTTAGTCTTTATAAACTCCCATTTCTGCATATTTATTCATGCGTTTTTCTACCAAATCTTTTGGTGATAAGTTTTTAAACTCATCATAAGATTTTGCTATTGCATCTCTAACAATAGTAAAGGTTTTTTCTCTGTCTTTATGCGCACCTCCTAATGGCTCTTTTACTATCTCATCTACCAATTTCATCTTTTTCATGTCCTTAGCAGTAAGTTTTAAAGCCTCAGCAGCTTGCTCTTTGTATTCCCAACTTCTCCATAGAATTGATGAACATGATTCTGGTGAAATAACCGAGTACCACGTATTTTCTAACATAAGAACCTTATCTCCTACTCCTATTCCCAGTGCTCCTCCTGAGGCACCTTCACCAATAATTACAGCAATTATAGGCACTTGAAGACGAGTCATTTCTAAAATATTTCTTGCAATAGCTTCTCCTTGTCCACGCTCCTCAGCCTCTAGACCAGGGTACGCACCTGGAGTATCTATTAAAGTTACTACTGGAATACCAAACTTTTCGGCGCTCTTCATTAATCGCAAGGCTTTTCTATATCCCTCTGGATTTGCCATTCCAAAGTTTCTATACTGCCTCGTTTTTGTATTGTAGCCTTTTTGCTGACCAATAAACATATAACTTTGATCTCCAATCTTTCCAAGACCTCCAATCATTGCTTTATCATCTTTAAACCCTCTATCTCCATGAAGTTCTAAAAATGAATCACCGCATATGGCGTTGATATAATCTAATGTATATGGTCTATTTGGATGACGCGATAGTTGTACTCGTTGCCAAGGAGTTAAGCCTTTATAAATCTCTTTTTTAGTCTGCTCTAACTTTTTTTCAATTTGCTTGCAGGTTTCAGTAACATCTACATCACTCTCTTCTCCAATCAATTGACACTTTTGAAGTTGCTCTTCTAGTTCTTTAATAGGAAGTTCAAATTCTAAATATTCCATAGAAATTTAGTTTGTTAGTTAGCGTACAAAATTACATATTTTTTTTGTTTAAGAATTACAAACAAAACGAAATAACATATTAATTCTTCAAGTACTATTTCTCAATTAGTTAAGGCCGCAATCAATTTTAAAATTGTCAACTCAATCTCCTTACTATCACTTATTATGCTCCTTTTTATTCCCATGTTTTAACATTCCATTAAAAATCACCACACTCACAATAATTAGTGCTCCTATATAAAATTGAACACTCATTTTTTCTTTTGCTGGAAATAACAGAATTGCCAGTAATATGCCATAAACAGGCTCCATATTATAAGTTAATACTACGGTAAAAGGACTGATATATTTCATCACATAAATAGCCGCAATAAAGGCATAAGCCGTACAAACTGATCCCAAAATGAACAAGTAAATCCAATCCATATTTGGGAGCTCAAAAAATTGTGTATCAAACCCACCTTCAAAAAAGATGATGAACAACGAAATAAATGATACACCACTTACAAATTCGTAAAACGAAATTACCGATGCGCTGAAACGTTTTACAAATTTTCCATTAATAACATTAAACAAGGCAGCAAATAACGCAGACGCCAGACCTAATAAAATTCCATTCAAGTATCTAAGTTCTGTTTGCGTAATCAACCAAACACCTCCAATTACTAGAAGTCCAAATAAAAACTCGTACCAAATTATTTTTCGTTTAAAAAACAAAGGTTCAATCAAGGAAGCAAAAAAAGCTCCTGTAGAGAACATGGCCAGCGTAATTGAGATATTTGATTGTTTAATAGCTTCAAAGAAGGTAATCCAATGGAGTGCAATCACCACACCTGCGAGGGAAAACTTAAAAATTGACCTTAAACCTACATTTAATTTGGCTTTTCTAAGCTTCAAAAAAATGAACATCAATACTCCTGCTATTAACATTCTGTACCAAACCAACGGAATTGAACCAATGGAAATCAATTCACCTAAAATGGCTGTAAATCCAGCTATAAAAACTAAAAAATGAAGGTGAAGGTAGTTCTTAAGCTTATCGTTTAGCATTATACAAGAGATATCCTGCTAAAATACCGAAAATGATATTAGGAAACCAAACTGCAATTATTGGCGAAAAATTTGATTGCTGGGCCATGACACCAAATACCTTATCAAAAAACACGAAAATCATTGCTATAAAAATCCCAAAGGCAAGGTTCACACCCATGCCTCCGCGGCGTTTTATTGATGAGACCGCTACCGCGATAATTGTTAAAATAAATATTGATACGGGTAAACTCCATTTTTTATAAAGTACTACCTTATAGCGACCAATATTTGAAGAACCTCTTGATTCTTCTTTTTTAATAAATGAGGTGAGCTCACCATAGCTTAATGTTTCGGCAATGTATTTAACGGGAGTGAGGTCTTCTAGATCAAATGGAAAAATTGTATCTACCCTACGTTTGTGTATAAGTTCGTCGTCACCCGCTCCGACAATGCGTTTTACGTATTGACTTAATCTATAGGTAGAATCTTTCTCTACATATCTTATATTATTAGCATGAATTTTATATACTAACTTATTATCTTCAAAATGCTCTAGGGTGAAATTGGTGCCAATATTATTATTGAAACTTGACACATAAATTATTTCGTTATCGTTAATTTGCCTATAAATTTGGGAAGTTTCGATAGCTTTTTTATTTCCGCTTAAGTATTTATAGGTAAACTCATTAAATCCTTTGCTCGCATTTGGTGCTAAAAACATTCCTAACATTAAAGCTAAGAAAGCAACAATTACTCCTCCTATAATATAGGGTCTTAGAAATCTAGAGAACGACACACCCGAACTTAAAAATGCAATCACCTCTGTATTGCTTGCAAGTTTTGATGTAAAGAAAATTACTGAAAGAAATAAGAACAGAGGAAATAGTAAGTTGGCAAAATATATGGTGAAATCTAAAAAATACTGTGCCACCTCTGGAAATGGAACTTCATTTGCTAAAATCTTATCAATTTTTTCTGCAAGATGAACGGTTATCCCAATAGGAATAAACAATAATAACATCATAAAAAATGTTACCAAATAGCGTTTTAATATATACCAATCAAGTATTTTCAAATTACAAACGTTTATCCATTTGTTTTACCATTTTGTCCTTCCACTCTCTAAAATCTCCTGCTAATATATGTTTTCTAGCCTCCCTAACCAACCACATATAGAAGCCTAAATTGTGTATTGAAGCAATTTGTTTCCCTAAAAATTCATTCGCAATAAATAAATGCCTTAAGTATGCCTTGCTATACTCTGTATCTACATAAGTTATACCCATTTCATCTATTGGAGAAAAATCATCTTCCCATTTCTTGTTCTTTATGTTAATAGTACCATGCGCTGTAAAAAGCATACCGTTTCTCGCATTTCGGGTAGGCATGACACAATCAAACATATCAATTCCTAGGGCAATATTTTCTAAAATATTGATAGGTGTACCCACACCCATTAAATAACGTGGTTTGTCTTCTGGAAGTATTTCACACACAACATCAGTCATGGCGTACATTTCTTCAGCAGGTTCACCAACAGATAATCCACCAATTGCGTTTCCTTCGGCGCCAGCATTGGCAATGTACTCGGCCGATTGCTGTCTTAAATCTTTGTAAGTACTTCCCTGAACTATTGGAAAAAAAGATTGGCTATAGCCATACTTAAAGGGAACTTTGTTCAAATGGTTGATGCACCTGTCTAGCCATCTGTGTGTCATATGCATAGACCGTTTAGCATAATTATAATCACACGGATATGGTGTACACTCATCAAAGGCCATAATAATGTCGGCACCTATAGTACGCTGAATTTCCATTACATTTTCTGGAGTGAATGTATGGTAACTCCCATCTATATGACTCTTAAACTTTACCCCTTCTTCTTTTATTTTTCTAGTTCCTGATAAGGAGTATACCTGATATCCTCCTGAGTCGGTCAAAATATTTCTATCCCAATTCATGAACTTATGCAACCCGCCAGCAGCCTCAAGAATAGGTGTTTTTGGCCTTAAGTACAAGTGATATGTGTTGCCCAGTATAATATCTGGGTTAATGTCGTTTCTTAACTCACGTTGGTGGACACCTTTAACAGATGCAACGGTACCAACAGGCATGAAAATTGGAGTTTCAATTTGGCCATGATCTGTTGTTAATGTAGCTGCACGTGCCTTACTTTGTACGTCTTTTCCCTGTAGTTCAAAAATCATAAAATTAGCTCATCAGTTGGCAAAGATAATTAACTAAATAATCTACCCATTGGATTTGTGTTGAAATTAACTTATTAACAAAATATACGCCTTATTAACATTACTAAAACCTTTAAATAAAATTGAATATTTTTCCTTTTAAATACATATCTAAAAACCTATTTTTGCGCCTTTCAATGCAACTAAATTATCATGTCAAACATTCAACAATTAAAAGACCTTACTACGCAAGTACGCAGAGATATTTTGCGTATGGTTCATAAAGTAAATTCTGGACACCCAGGCGGATCGCTTGGTTGCGCCGAATTTTTTGTAGCACTATTTAATGAAATCATGGATCGAAAAGATGGTTTCGATATGGATGGAATTGGTGAAGACCTTTTCTTTTTATCTAACGGTCATATATCTCCAGTCTATTATAGTGTACTAGCCAGAGCAGGATATTTTCCTGTAGATGAATTAAACACCTTTAGATTAATTGATTCTAGATTACAAGGTCACCCAACGACACACGAAGGGCTTCCAGGTGTAAGAATTGCATCTGGTTCGCTTGGACAAGGCATGTCTGTTGCCATTGGAGCCGCTGAAGCCAAAAAGCTTAACGGTGATAATCATATTGTGTATAGCCTTCATGGTGACGGTGAATTACAAGAGGGACAAAACTGGGAAGCCATTATGTACGCTTCTGCTAAGAAAGTTGACAATTTAATTGCCACAGTCGATCTCAATGGTAAACAAATTGACGGTGCAACTGATGATGTATTGGCAATGGGTGATGTGAAAGCCAAGTTTGAAGCCTTTGATTGGGATGTCGTTGAAATAAAAGAAGGAAATGATATTGAAGCTATTTTAAATGGGATGGCGGAAGCAAAATCAAGATCGGGGAAAGGAAAACCAGTTTGTGTGTTGCTTGAGACTGAAATGGGTAATGGTGTAGATTTTATGATGTATACACACGCTTGGCATGGTAAAGCTCCTAACGATGAGCAATTAGAAACTGCCCTAGCACAAAACAATGAAACATTAGGTGATTATTAATTCTACAAAAATTAAGATGAAGACATATACTTATACCGAAAAAAAAGATACACGCTCTGGTTTTGGAGCTGGTTTGGCAGAATTAGGTAGAACTAATCCTAATGTTGTAGCACTGTGTGCTGATTTGGTTGGATCATTAAAAATGAACGAATTTATTAACGAGAATCCTGACCGATTTTTTCAAGTAGGGATTGCTGAAGCTAATATGATGGGTATTGCTGCAGGATTAACTGTTGGCGGTAAAATTCCTTTTACTGGTACCTTCGCAAATTTCTCAACAGGTCGTGTTTACGATCAGATTCGTCAATCAATAGCCTATTCAGGTAAGAATGTGAAGATATGTGCTTCGCATGCTGGCCTAACTTTAGGAGAAGATGGTGCGACGCACCAAATATTAGAAGATATTGGGTTAATGAAAATGCTTCCAGGGATGGTAGTGATTAACCCTTGCGATTTCAATCAAACCAAAGCAGCTACTATAGCAATTGCCGAACATAATGGACCAGTG
>CAZAPO010000188.1:0-2997 GCA_964487005.1 uncultured Flavobacteriaceae bacterium | reverse complement strand
AAATGAACTTCGAGCTAATAAAAAAACTCCAGCTGTAACCATAGTAGCGGCATGAATCAAAGCTGATACAGGAGTAGGGCCTTCCATCGCGTCAGGAAGCCATGTGTGAAGACCTAATTGAGCTGATTTTCCTACAGCCCCTAAAAATAGAAATATACCAATAAGAACTATTAAGTCAAATTTCATATTTAAAAAAGTAATTTGAAAAGATTGGAAAAAAGGGGTTAAAGAAGCAACCGTTGCGTAATCAATAGATTTATAATAAACAAAAATAAGTAAAATTCCTATAAGTAGACTAAAATCACCAATTCTATTAATTATCATTGCTTTTATTGCTGCTTTATTAGCTTGTATTCTAATAAACCAAAAGTTAATTAATAAATAAGAACATAACCCTACACCTTCCCATCCAACAAACATTTGTAAAAAATTATCAGCTGTTACTAAAATAAGCATAAAAAAAGTAAATAATGATAAATAAGACATAAATCTCGGTAAATGGGGGTCATGAGACATATATTCAGTTGAATATAAATGTACTAAAGAAGAAATAAAAGTAACAACACAGCACATTAAAACAGTTAAACTATCAAACATAAACCCCCAATCTACATTTAAAACTTCTGAACTAATCCACGTAGACAATTTTATATAAACAAAACAACCAGTTAAAGCAACTTCATAAAAAGCAAACAGAGAAATTAAAAGAGATAAAAATAAACAACTTGTGGTTATCAAGGATGCACCATAAAATCCTAAATATCTACCGAATAATCCAGCAACACAAGATCCTATTAAAGGAGCAAAAACCAATATTAAATACATTTTTTTTAATAATTTAACAATTAATTAAATATTAAATTATTTTTCATTTAAAAATTTATAAATATTTCCCTATTGCTCCATAGTATTTAAATAAATTTTTAAATTTCCACTTGAATTCTTATAAGGTTTCAGGGTTAAAATTTGAACCAGAGGAAGAAGGATTCGAACCTACGAAACAGGTAAAACTGTTTAAAGGTTTAGCAAACCTTCGCTTTAAGCCACTCAGCCATTCCTCTTTTTTTAATATATGAAATGAATACATCCTTAAAGGGATTTGAACCCATGTTTTCACTGTGAAAGAGTGACGTCCTAACCAATTAGACGATAAGGACTTATTTTGGAATAAAAGGATTTGAACCTTTGAATGCTCATACCAAAAACGAGTGCCTTCCCACTTGGCTATATTCCAAATAATTTAAATGATAATGGATTTGAACCATTAACTTTCTCGTTGTAAGCGAGACACTCTACCAATTGAGTTAATCATTTTATTAAATTTTACTAAAGGAAGGATTCGAACCTACTACTTCAGATCATGAGCCTGACGTGTCTACCAATAACACTTCTCTAGCTATTAAAAAATATTTTTTAAGAATTATAATTTACAAGTTTCGATTCAATTTTTCCAATTAAACTAATTCCAAGAGTAAAAAATAAAAAGTAATAAACTGTTGCAATTTGACCTGCAATAACATAAGTATCTTTAACTGGTTTTTGACCTAGCCACATTAACATTATAAAATCTGTAACGAAAAGCCAATAAAAAAATTTAAACAAAGGTCGATAAGTTGTATTTCGTATTTCTGACGAATAAATAAATGGTAATAAAAATAAAACGATAATAGAACCACCCATTGCTGCAATACCTCCTGCCTTATGAGGAATAGATCTTAAAATCGCATAAAAAGGCAAAAAATACCATTCTGGTACTACGTGGGCAGGGGTTTTTAAAGGATCAGCTGGAATACAATTATCAGGATGGTTAAGAACATTTGGGAAATAAAAAACAAAAAAAGCAAATACAAATAAAAAACAAAAAAAAGCAAATAAATCTTTAGCAAAAAAATATGGATAAAAAGGAATATCATCAACACCAGTATCAGATCCTATTGGATTACTTGATCCTTCTTTGTGTAATAAAGCTAAATGAATTAAAGTTAAACCAGCAATTACAAATGGCAAAGTAAAATGAATACTAAAAAATCTATTTAATGTTGGGTTATTAACGGTATATCCACCCCATAACCATTCCACAATTGGTTGACCAGCTACAGGTATTACAGTTACTAAACTTGTAATAACAGTTGCACCCCAAAAACTCATTTGACCCCAAGGAAGGACATAACCAGTAAAAGCAGTACCCATCATTAATACAAATAAAAGAACTCCTGAGCACCATAAATGCTCTCTAGGTGCCATGTACGATCCATAATATAAACCTCTAAAAATATGAAAATATACCACAATAAAAAACATAGATGCCCCATTTGCATGAACATAACGAATAAACCAACCATTATTTACATCTCGCATAATATATTCAACACTACTAAATGCTAAATCAACATTAGGAGTATAATGCATCGCTAAAAAAATACCTGAAAGCATTTGAACAACTAAACAAATTCCTGCTAAAGCTCCAAAACTCCAAGCATATGTTAAGGTTATCGGTGTTGGGTAATAAATAATATGATTAGATATAAGAGCTAAAATATAATTTTTATTTAATCGTGGCCAATTTACAGGTGATAAACGTTTTAAACCTATACTAAAGTTTAATAATGATAATTGAACTGACGGTAAAGTTTTTAAAAAAAGACTATTAATTTTAATTATTAAATTTTTCATTTTTACTAGAGTTAGGACTTGAACCTACAACTTCAGGGCATGAGCCTGATATGTTACCAATAACACCTCTCTAGCTAAAAAAAGTTATATAAAAACTTTTTTATTTCTTAACAAAATTTATACACGTTTCTTAAAATTTCTTTGGTACTATTAATAGTTTTTTTCAATATTTGAAATATCAAAGTATTTTGACATTATCGGGTATTATTTATTAAAAAAAGATCAACTGAAAATGAATTTAATATAGTTTCATAAGTAAGGGGTCAAAACTTTTTTTACATTTCTTATAAGTTTTATTCATTTTGAAAGATATCATTTTTTTAA
>CAZAPO010000187.1:0-2834 GCA_964487005.1 uncultured Flavobacteriaceae bacterium | reverse complement strand
GGACTACAGCCAGGAAATAACTTTACTTGGAGTCTTTTAGCACAAAAAAAGCTTACAAAATTTTTAGATCTTAATTTAAATTACTTTGGGCGGAAAAGTGAAACAAGTAAAACCATTCATACTGGGACGGTGCAATTAAGGGCATATTTTTAGTGGTGAGACGCAACCATTAATTATAAACAACATCTTATATATGGTTACCTTGACCATAGCTATTTTTCAACAATAATTCTCATAAAATAATCGATCATGAAAAAGTTCTTTTTATTTGTTTTTTTACTTTGCTCCCTTTTTATTTCTGCACAGGAAACAGTGGAAGCTGAAAAAACCAATTACAGTGAATTAAAATTGAACGGTCTGTACCTTGTTTTAGGAGCTTTAGATGTTACATATGAGTATACGCTTAATGAAGAATCTGCACTTGGACTAAATGTATTTTTGCCCATAGATAATGATGTAAATGAAAGCATTAGATATTATGTTTCACCATACTATAGAATGTACTTTGGAAAAAAACATGCTGCTGGCTTCTTTGTCGAGGGTTTTGGGATGCTTAATTCGGTGAATAGAGATGTTGATTTTATCTTTGATGATGGCGTTGATGATTATAAAACCGATTTTGCTTTAGGGGTCGGAATTGGTGGGAAATGGGTTACCAAAAGAGGCTTCATTGGAGAACTTGGTTTTGGTGTAGGTCGAAATTTATTTCACAGCGATACTGAAAGTGATTTAATTGCCAAAGTAGCCATAACATTAGGGTTTAGGTTATAAATAAAAAAACCCCAAGCGAAGCCCGAGGTTCATATTATATGATTATTGTGAAATTACATTTTCATTAACCAGGATTTGACATCGACCTCCTTTTTAATAATATCGCGTAATTCTTCAATTTTCACTCTATTCTGTTCCATGGTGTCTCTATGTCTAATCGTCACCGTATTGTCTTCTAACGTAGCATGGTCAACAGTAATACAGAATGGAGTTCCATTTGCATCCTGTCTTCTATAACGTCTTCCAACAGCATCTTTTTCATCATAAGTAACTGCAAAATCCCATTTAAGATCATCAACAATTTTTCTCGCAATATCGGGCAGTCCGTCCTTTTTAACAAGAGGTAAAATAGCCGCCTTTGTAGGTGCAAGCACAGCTGGTAGTTTAAGTACCGTTCTTGTAGTACCGTTTTCAAGAGTTTCCTCCCGTAGAGAATTAGATAAAACAGCAAGGAACATTCTGTCTAGACCAATTGAAGTTTCGAGTACATATGGGACGTAACTTTTGTTTTCTTCATGATCAAAATATTGTAATTTTTTTCCAGAAAATTTTTCATGTTGTGAAAGATCAAAATCGGTACGAGAATGAATTCCTTCAAGTTCTTTAAATCCAAAAGGAAACTTAAACTCTATATCACATGCAGCATCTGCATAATGTGCTAACTTTTCATGATCATGAAAACGATAATTATCATCACCCATTCCCAAGGACTTATGCCATTTTAATCGTGCATCTTTCCAATGTTTATACCATTCTTTTTGTGTTCCTGGTTTGATAAAGTACTGCATTTCCATTTGCTCGAATTCACGCATTCTAAAAATAAATTGTCTAGCTACTATCTCATTTCTAAAAGCCTTACCTGTTTGAGCAATTCCAAATGGAATCTTCATACGTCCAGTTTTTTGAACATTCAAGAAATTAACAAAAATACCTTGCGCGGTTTCGGGCCGCAAATAAAGGTCCATGGCTGTATCGGCCGTTGCTCCTAATTTGGTGCCAAACATTAAATTAAATTGCTTTACATCTGTCCAGTTTTTACTTCCAGAAAGAGGACAAGCAATTTCTAATTCTTCAATTAATGCTTTTACATCAGCCAGATCTTCATTTTCAAGAGACTTTCCTAAACGTTTTAAAATAGATGCACCCTTTTCTTTGTATTGAAGTACTCTTGGGTTGGTAGCAAGAAATTGGTCTTTATCAAAAGCCTCACCGAAGCGTTTAGACGCTTTTTTAACCTCCTTTTCAATTTTTGTATCGAGTTTCCCTACATAATCCTCCACCAAAACATCTGCTCTATATCTCTTTTTAGAATCTTTATTATCTATTAATGGATCATTAAAAGCGTCTACGTGACCAGAAGCTTTCCATGTAGTTGGATGCATAAATATTGCAGCGTCTAAGCCCACAATATTGTCATTCATTTGTACCATGGCTTTCCACCAATAGCTTCGAATATTATTTTTTAATTCAACACCATTTTGAGCGTAATCATAAACGGCGCTCAACCCATCATAGATTTCACTACTCTGAAACACATAACCATATTCTTTGGCATGTGATATTACCTTCTTAAAATTATCTTCTTGATTTGCCATGCTGCAAAAATAAAAAACCGCTCCAACTAATAGAACGGACATCAAGTTTTTTATTAAATTGAATTAGTTGAGTATAAATTGAGTGCCACCAAGGCGCCTGTTCTTTTCATAAACACTCACATAGTATCTGCCAGGTTCCAAACGCTCATCGGTAAGAATATCGGCTGTTACTTCGGTATTATCAGTAGTGTACAGAATATTAACTTTTGAACTATATATGAGTGATGATTTGTCAAATTTGATTGCCCCTTTATCTGCAACTATGTTATTATCTGGCCCAATAATTTGAATGTAGAGTTCTTTACTTTCTTCAGAGGCTAAATGGTTTTCTGCTAAAACAAAATCACCTCTTATGTTGTCAGTCTTGGTAGCTTTAACCACCTCAAGAGCTTCACCAGAATTTTTTAAAGTATACGCTTTGGCCTTGAAAGAATTTGCTGTTACTTGAGCAGCGTTTTTCAAATTTTG
>CAZAPO010000186.1:0-3192 GCA_964487005.1 uncultured Flavobacteriaceae bacterium | reverse complement strand
GCCATCAAGCCGATGGCAAGGGCTTACCAGCATCAGGATTTCCGCCATTAGCGAGTAGTGAATGGGTGTTAGAAAACGACCAACGCCTGATTAAACTCTCCTTAAAAGGATTGCATGGCCCTATTTCGGTACTAGGTAAAGATTATCCAGGACAAGTACCTATGACACCGTTTGAAGGGATGTTAAATGATGAAGAAATGGCGGCCGTACTAACCTATATTAAAAACGCCTTTGGAAACGAAGGAACACCAATTTTAAAAGAGGAAGTACAAAAAATACGCGCTCAAATAAAAGACAAAAAAGGATTCTACACACCACAAGAATTAAACTAATATTCTATGAACTACTTCTATAAATTTCTATGTGTTTCACTCATCGTGGCCTTTAGTGCATGCACAAATACGACTGTAGAGCAACCACATATTGTATTTGTTATTGGCGATGAAGAATACCGCTCAGAAGAATCAATGCCTATGTTGGCACACATAGCCAAACGGGAACTTAATGCCAAGGTGACCCTCTGTTATTCGGTAGATTCATTGGGATATATTGACCCTAATAGAACCGACCATATTCAAGGTCTTGAAGCCTTAGAAACTGCCGATCTTATGGTCATGTTTACAAGATTTAGAGACCTCCCAGACACCGAATTGCAGCATATTTTAAGCTATGCCGAATCTGGAAAACCCATGGTAGGCTTTAGAACAACAACACATGCTTTTTTGTATAAGAACGATTCAACAAAAACCTATATGAACAATGATTGGCCTACCAAAGTTTTTGGACAACAATGGATCACCCATCATGGGCATTTTGATGATGGGGAGCGCCCACTAACAGCCATCAATATTTCAAAAGAAGCGCATCCCGTTGCAAAAAATATACAACCCTTTGACGCCTATTCTTGGCTCTATCACGTAGATGGTGGCGATTGGAAATTATACGGCGATAGTGATCCCTTTTTAGAGGGAACATCATTAAAATCTGGTCACCAGCAAAACAACAGGCTCGACAAATTCCCAATGACTAATCCTGTGGCATGGACAAAATCGTATGCAGGTAAAAATGGAATTTCAAGAGTATTTTTTACGACCCTGGGTCATCCATACGACTGGAAGAATGAAAACATGCGTCGACTAGCGCTAAACGGTATTTATTGGGCTTTAGGTAAAGACATCCCCAACGAACTCAATGTAGATTTTGCAACAACCTACAATCCAAACAACTCTGGATTTGGCACAAAATATAAGCAAGGAAAGCTGCCTTTGGTGATAGAATAACCAACGCAAGGGACCATTCGAGTAAGGATAAACACCCCTCTACCGACTTTTATAGAGTTGGTTAATCAAAATGAGGCATTTAATTTTCCTTATATCCTTTATTTCTGTTCTTCATGTTTCGGCACAAACATGCTGTTCTGGTGGTATCCCGCTATCCAATAATATTGGTTTAGATTTTCAAGATGTTGGGAGCTTTCAATTAGGAATCACCTATGACTATAATTACCTGAATACACTTAAAGCAGGAACACAAAATCTTGAAGACAATGCCAGGCAGCGTATCACGCACTCGGCCTTAGTTAATCTAGGGTATACCTTTTCAAATAAGCTGTCTGTAGAAGGTCTCCTTACCTGGGTAAATCAACGAAGAGAAATCACGCAAATTACCACAGATCTCGATCAAACTTCAGGTATGGGTGATGCCGTAGTTTTAATAAAATACCGCTTTGATAAATTTTTAAATAACAAGTTGATCATTGGAATTGGGTCTAAACTCCCTCTTGGATCTTCAACAAAAACAGATGATCAGGGAATCACCTATAATGCCGATTTGCAGCCAGGGAGCAATGCCTTTGACCTCCTCTATTTTACACAATATGGTTTTCAAGCCAATTTTAGGCCTTCGTTTTCAATCAACTCAAGACTCATTTATCGGGCTACGGGCACTAACAACAGCTACTTTGGTGATACCACCTACAAATTTGGAAATGAATTACAGGCATTTTTAAATTTCTCAGATCAATTTGTGCTCAATAAAACATTAATAAATCCTTCGCTTTCATTGAAGTATAGACATGCAGCATTAGATGAAATTGGAGGCTCAGAACTTAACAACACTGGAGGTGATTGGTGGTTTATAATTCCAAATTTATCAGTAGACCTCAATGCAACTTTAGGGTTGTTTGCTCGGGCAGAAATCCCAATCTATAGCAATGTCTATGGAACACAATTAACACCTACCTATAGAATTTCTACAGGAATACTTTTTACGTTCAAACCTAAACAATTTGAAAATTCAACGCGATGAAAAAAAATGTAATCATACTACTAATGGGGGCCATGCTTTTTGCTTGTGGCGGAGCGACAGAAGGCGTTGTATCTGACGATACTAACAACAACACCCAAAATGGAGAATGGTTGATACCAGTAAGTGAAATTAGAGATGGTGGCCCTGGAAAAGATGGTATCCCCTCTTTAGACCATCCAGATTTTATGGATCTCGATGAAGTAACATTTATGGGTGAAGACGAATTGGTTATTGGTATCATTAAGGACGGACAGGCATATGCCTATCCGCATTTAATCTTAGATTGGCATGAAATTGTCAATGACGGATTAAATGACAACCCCGTGACCATATCATATTGCCCACTAACAGGAACGGCTTTTGGATGGGAAAGCTTTACAAACAATCGCAGAACAACTTTTGGTGTTTCTGGTTTACTATATAATGCAAATCTTATTCTTTATGATAGAAATACCGATAGCCACTGGTCTCAATTACGATTAGAATGTATTAATGGTGATCTAATTACAGATACTCCTTCATTGGTGGGAATAGTAGAAACCAATTGGTCTACTTGGCGTCTGCTGTATCCCAATTCTAAAGTGTTAAGTTTAGAAACCGGACTGTTTAGAGATTATGGTACCTATCCCTATGGTGATTACAAAACAGACCATTCCTATTTTATTTTCCCAGTAGCTCCGTTAAACAATACCCTTCCTAGCAAGCAGAGGGTTTTTGCCATCTTGGATGATAACGAAGCTAAAGTGTATCAGTTTGAAGATTTTGCGGGAGGAAAAGCCATTGTAGACACCTTTAAGGGCAAACAATATCTGGTTGTTGGAAACGAAAATATTATCAATGCCTTCAATCTTACTGCTGAGCAGCAACGGCAAACATATATGTATG
>CAZAPO010000185.1:0-4704 GCA_964487005.1 uncultured Flavobacteriaceae bacterium | reverse complement strand
CCAATTTTATCACTTCCTCAACACGTTTTGCCGATTGTATAAATAGCTCTTCTTCGGTTGTGTTTTGCAATGTTTTAGCAGAATTCAATATACCACCGCCTTTCTTTGCTATCTCTTCGTAACTCAATCCATTAATGCGGTCAACAAATTCTTGTTCTCTATTTCCGGCATATACAATATGTGTGTGAGAGTCACACCAACTTGGTAATACGAGTTTACCAGTGGCATCAATGGTTAAATCAGTACTTGTAGGAGTGAAACTATCCATGGCTCCAAAGTTGGTAATCAAACCATTTTCAAGAATAATAAATGCATTTTTTATAGAGGGTAACTCTTTCATGTCGACACCCGAAACTTTAGTTGTTTGAGGATCACGAATTTGTAGAAGCTCTTTTATGTTGATAATGACTGTTCTCATGAGTATATTTGTAACCTAGTAAACGGCGTATAAATTTATACAAAATAATAAGGACTCCTTAACTATTGTCAAGAATATGAAGACCATTGGACTAATTGGTGGTATCACACCACAATCTACCATATTATATTATCAAATTTTAAATGATTTGGCGAACAATCGTTTTGGGGGTGTGCATTCTTGTAAAACCTTAATTCATTCGTTTGATTTTGGGGAAATTTCAAAACTGCAAGCTGAGAATAATTGGGAACAATTAGATATACTTATGCAAAAAGCAGCACGTAATTTGCAGGATGGGGGAGCAGATCTTGTTATAATATGTGCAAATACCATGCATTTGTCTATTGAGGCGGTAAGAGCTGTAATTAGTATTCCTGTGATACATATAGCAGAAGCAACAGCAAGAAGTATTAATGATTTGGAAATTGATAAAGTTGCATTGCTAGGCACAAAATATACTATGGAAAAATCATTTTTTAAAGATGTTTTAAATGCCAATGGCATAGAGGCTATTGTTCCAGATCAAGAAGATCGAAACATTATACATGAAGTAATTTATACAGAACTAGCCAAAGGAATAGTAAAAGAGACATCTAAACTAGAATATCTGCAAATAATAGAAAAATTAATTGCTAAAGGAGCAAAAGGTATTATTTTAGGTTGTACAGAGATACCTTTACTAATCGAACAGAAAGATGTTTCGGTACCAGTTTTTGATACTACTGCAATTCATGCTCACGCAGTGTTTAATTTGGCGATAAGCAATTAATTATGAATCCTAACTACGAGTTTTTAAATTCTTATACAGATATAGACCGCGCTGCTTTTGACAAGCTCAAGAGAATCTCTACCTATAGAATATTAAAAAAGAATGAAGCAATTGTAAAGGAGGGAGAAATACCTACCTCTGGGATTTGTATGTTGGTTTCAGGAATTATGCGAGCGTATTTAAATGCCGAAACGGGAAAACAACATAATAAAAAAATATTTGCTCCTCGATCTTTTGTTGGTGGACTTACAGCTATAATAACTAATACGCCATCAAGACTGACTTATGAAACATTAACGAAATGCGAAATATTTGAAATAGATTTCAAAGAATTTTTAAATCTCTGTAAAAAGGACATTAAAATTGCCAACCTATATAATAAAATTCTTGAAAACATCTTTATGGAGTATGAAGAAAGAAGTTTAGAATTGATGTCTATGGACGCCACAGAGCGTTATCTAAAATTACGTGAAAGAATACCTCATATAGATGATTTAATTCCGCAATTTCAAATTGCTTCTTTCTTGAGCATTACACCAGTTCAGTTGAGCAGAATAAGAAAAAATCTTAACTAATTTTCCTTTCTAAACATATGTTAATAAAGATTTAAGAGTAGAATAATACTTTTGAGTCATCATATTTACAAGATACCCTTTTAAAAAGGTTAATAGCTAACTAACCAATCAGAAAAAGCAAGTGAGATCACTTGCTTTTTTTGTTATTTAAAGTTCATTTTTAATTATTGCTTTATGAATTTCAATGCGTTGCTATAGTCATTGACTTTTAAAAAATATACTCCGGTTTGTAATTTAGAAATATCAAGCTGTTCATTTATTGTCTTAGTAGATGTAATCACCCTTTTTCCAAAAATATCATAAACAGAGACCACAAATTGACCTAGGTAGTTACCATTAAAACTTAGTTCATCACGAGATGGATTGGGATAAATGCTAAATGTGTTTTTATCTAAATCAGAAACGTCAAGTATCGGATATTTTTCGTTTTCAAACCAATTTAATTGATCATCATTGTAAGCACCACTTGCAAGGTCAAGATCACCATCATCATCAAAATCGACAACAACAAAAGTATATGCTTGCCCTTGTGTATTATCAATCACCTGCTCAGTGCCAAAGCTACCAGCGCCATTATTCTTAAACCAAACGAGGTCATTTAAATCTAGTAAGGCTCCGCTACTCACAACCATATCTTTCATGCCATCATCATCCAAATCGGCCATCAAAACTTTTGCTGGATTACCAAAACTGGTTGTTATTGGATTAGACGTAAATCCAGCCCCATTATCTTCGTACCATATTAAGGATCCAGTACCAGGTGTTGATCCTAAAATGGGAACAAGAATATCTAAATTTGTATCGCCATCCACATCATCAACTTCGGCTTTGTTTACATAATTTAATCCTGTTGCAACTGCCGAAGCATCTTTAGTAAAATTACCAGCCCCATCATTTCTAAATATCTGTACCACATTGGTGGCCGTGTTTTGACTTGTTGTCACTACAGCATCGAGATCTGTATCACCATCAACATTGCTTAATGTAATATAACCAGGACCTGAAAGTGTATTATCAACACTAGTAGGGCCAGTAAAAGTGCCAGTACCGTTATTGCTAAACCAAAAGATTTCATCGCCGTCAAAAGCAGCCACCATAAGATCGTTAGATGCACCTGCATCAATGGTACCTGCAGTTAGTCCAGAAGCCCCGTCAATAGCTGTAGAGATATTTTGTTGTGCTCCAAAGTTTCCTCCACCCGCATTATCATTGGCAAACCAAGCTACCGTGTCATCATTATAAGAACATACAGCAATATCTCCAAAGGTATCCCCATTAAGATCAACAAAGATAACATCGGTAATACCTGATAGTGTATTTGTAAGTGAGGCATGCAAATTAAAACCACCATTACCATTTCCAGCGTACAATTCAATAGTATTATCTGCAAAGGTTGCAATAATCAGGTCTTGATTGCCATCGCTGTTGAAATCTCCAGATACTAAACTAAATGGTTGGTCACCAGTATCGGCAATTAGTACCTTGGCCTTGAAAGTTGTTTGCGAATATGCAAGAGATAAACAAAATAGTGAGCATAGAATTAATAGCAATTTATTCATGATGATAGGATTAATCATCAATAAAAATACTATAAATTTATTTTAAACTACCAACCATATCCTCAGGTTTTACCCATTCGTCGTATTCTTGGCCTGTTACATAACCCAAGTTAATGGCTTCCTCACGCAATGTAGTACCATTTTTATGTGCTGTATTTGCAATTTCTGCTGCTTTATAATACCCAATTTTGGTATTTAATGCAGTTACAAGCATGAGTGAATTGTTTAATAATTGCTTAATAACCGCATGATTAGGTTCTATACCAATTGCACAATTAACATCAAAACTAATACAAGCATCACCAATTAATTGAGCAGATTGTAAAACGTTGGCAGCCATCATTGGTTTAAAAACATTTAACTCTTAATGTCCTTGAGTACCACCAATAGTTACTGCCACATCATTACCCATAACTTGTGCACAGACCATGGTTAGGGCCTCGCATTGCGTTGGGTTTACTTTTCCTGGCATAATTGAGCTACCAGGTTCGTTGGCAGGAATAATTATTTCACCAATTCCAGAACGAGGTCCAGAAGCCATCATTCTAATATCATTTGCGATCTTATTTAAAGAAACAGCTATTTGTTTTAAGGCACCATGTGATTCAACAAAGGCATCATGAGCAGCTAGCGCTTCAAATTTATTTTCGGCAGATACAAAAGGAAGGCCTGTAAATTCTGCTATAAATTCAGAAACGCGCTTGGCATACCCTTTTGGAGTATTTAATCCTGTACCAACAGCCGTTCCGCCTAATGCTAGTTCAGCCAAATGTGGTAACGTGTTTTCTAAGGCTTTAAGCCCATGATCTAGTTGAGAAACATATCCCGAAAACTCTTGCCCTAAGGTAAGGGGAGTAGCATCCATTAAGTGAGTACGACCAATCTTAACCACCTCTTTAAATGCCTCAGATTTTGCTTTTAATGTATCTCTTAATTGTGTGATCCCAGGAATGGTGTTTTCAACTATTTTTTTATACGCTGCAATATGCATTCCCGTTGGGAAAGTGTCGTTTGAAGATTGTGATTTATTAACGTCATCATTTGGAGCAATAGTCTTTTCACCTTCGCCAATTTTCTTTCCAGCCAATTGATGGGCTCTGTTAGCAACCACCTCATTGACGTTCATATTACTTTGAGTTCCCGATCCTGTTTGCCAAATTACCAGCGGAAATTGATCATCATGTTTACCTTCAAGGATCTCATCACATACCTGGGCAATTAGATCGCGTTTTTCAATTGGTAAGACTCCAAGTTCACAATTGGTATATGCTGCCGCCTTTTTTAAATATGCAAATCCATAAACTACTTCTAAAGGCATTGAAGCCGGAGCGCCAATTTTAAAATTATTTCTTGAACGTTCTGTTTGCGCACCCCAAAGTTTAT
>CAZAPO010000184.1:0-8002 GCA_964487005.1 uncultured Flavobacteriaceae bacterium | reverse complement strand
GCCGCACTTACAGAAACTTCCATTTCATAAATACTTGGGTCTATGAACTCGCCAAGTTTTTGACCATTACGAACTAAGCTGCCTGGTGTGACCAGTGCTTCGGTCAAGATACCATTAAATGGGGCTCTTAAATTGTATTTTCCAAGCTTGACTTCTAAATTTTTGACATTGTAATAAGCAGTATTGATACCGCGACCAGAGATAAAATACCTTTCTTTTTCCGAATTCATGGTTGGTAACTCAGGCACACTTTTATTAAGGTCAAAACTACTCAAATAAGCTTGCCATTTTTCATATTCATTGGGGTAATCTAGCCTTATATCTGGCATTATTGAAGTAATGGTATTGTAGAAATTACTTTTTTGCGATTGCAAATTGGCGTAAAATTCATCGCTATTAATACTCAAAACTGTTTCCCCTTTCCTATAGGTAGTTCCAGGTTTAAAATCTTTTCTTGATGGCCGAAGTACACCCTGTACTTCTGAGAAAAATTCTATTTTATGCTTAGCCACTAAATTACCACTACTTGTTATGACAATTGGGATATCTGAATTTTTAACTTCCTGAACATAAACTGTTTTTACAATCTTATCAAACTTTGGTTTTGGCTGTTTTTTGTTATCAATAAATTTTTTGGCAATAAAAATTGCACCAACTAATAATAAAACACCTAAAACTATGGATATTACTTGTCTCATCTCTTATTATAATAATTCTGGTTTTTCTCCAAAATTGGAGTGTATTTTCTTTAAAATTTTAATTAATGTTTGTTTTTCTTCATTAGAAATACCTTGTTCTTCAAGCGCCATTAAGTTCTTAAGTATGGGTTGAACACGGTGAAAGGTTGCTCGCCCAAAATCAGTTAAAAAGACATTATTGATTCTTTTATCTTCTGTTGATTGTTGACGTTTGATATAACCTTTACGCTCCATGGTTTTAAGCATTCTGGTTAACGAAGACTTATCTCGTAAGACTAAAAATGCAAGCTCGTTTTGGTTGAGGCCATCCTTTAAATAAAGCTTGATTAATACCACCATCTGGTCCTTTGTTATTTGTAAACCATCTTTATGGAGCATCGTAATTAATTGATGCTCCAATATTTTAATAGTTTTTCCTAACCAGGGTCCAATCGAATTTTCGAAATCTATGGTAAGACCATTTTGCTTCATTTTGCAAATATAATTGATTTACGCCATTAGTTGCATATGCAACTAATAATGTTTTGTTAAAAAAAATTAAGGTCCTTAAAGGGTAGGAGTTTTTAATTAAAGAGCAGACTCATTACCGTGCCTTTTCCTTCTTCACTCTGTACTTGAATTCTGCCGCTATGTAGCATCATAATTTGTTTAGAGAGGCTTAATCCTATACCGCTGCCAGCTTTTTTAGTACTGTAAAAGGGAACAAAAATAGTATCTAAGATTTCTTCAGGAATTCCAATACCATTATCGGCCACTTTAATTTGCACACCCTCTCTAAATTTTTCGGCGGAAACAACAATTTTGGGGTTAGGATTGTTTTCACAGGCATGTCTTGCGTTTACTATAAGATTGATGAGAACCTGCTCAATTAGGTGTGTGTCAATATTTATTTCAAGCTTTGGATTTACATTTTTAAATTCTAAGGCGATATCTTTTTGCTGTAAAGACGGTTTGAGTAAAATTTGAATGTTTTCAAAAAGATCGTTAACCAAAATTCTAGTCTTGTTAATCTGACTTACTTTATTAAGCGTACGGTAGGTTTTTGCAAACTTCATGAGGCCCTCACTGCGTTTCTTAATGCTTGAAATACCAGCATTCAAGTCTTCAAGATTTAAGGAGGTCGATTCTGGATGATTAAGTTTTAGTTCTACCTCGGTTTGTAGGGTTTCTGACAAGGACGAAATGGGCGCAATGCTGTTCATGATTTCATGTGTCATTACACTTAAAAGTTTTTTCCAAGCTTCAGACTCATTTTTGTTCAGCGTATTTTCAATATTTTGAAGCACAATGAGTTTAAACGCGTCATCATCCATCTGAAAAATAGTATTAGATACTAATACTTTTAGCTGTTCATCGCGCATTTCTAGCGTGATTGATCTATGATCTGAATGATATGTTTCAAAGAGCACTTCAAATAATGTTGCTCGGCGTCGTTCTACAAACCTAATATTTTTGAATGCGGGTAAATCTAAAGTCGTTAATATAGAATCGTTCACCCACAAGACATCACCATTTTCTAAATTATAGGCAATAATACCTACATCAACCATTTCAAGGATTTTTTGGAGGTATAGAAACTGTGCCTGTCTTTCGTTATTAATGTCTTTAAAAGTTTTATTTACAAGATTAAAACCCTTGTGTAACTTTCTAATATCTGGGGTACCATGTTCTTCACTAAACCAACGTGAGAAATCACGATATTTAACAGCTTCAAAGAAGTCATCTATCTCAACAAATCGTTTTGCAACAAATTGATATAAATTGAAACACACAATCATTGTCACAAAAACACCTGCTATTATTATATAATTACTTTGTACAGTAATACCATAAGCAATTGTTGAAACGCCAAGCAACAACAAAACTACCCTAAGGAATAATAAGAAAAAGAATGACCTATAGATCATATTTATGGAGTCTACGGTATAGCGCCGTGCGCGTAATACCTAGTTCTTTGGCAGATTTTGAAATATTGCCATTATTCTTTTCTATAACTTTTAGTATCGTGTTTTTCTCTAAAGTCTCGAGATTAACAGTTTTAGCAGCAGTGGTAGTAGTGTTTCGCTCAATAGCTGAAAATACCAAATCATCTTCTTTAAGTATATTTCCTTCAGCCATAATAACCGACCTTTCTAATACGTACTGCAATTCACGTACATTTCCTGGAAACGAATGAGATTTCAATTTCTTAATAAACTCTGGACTTAACTTAAAGGGTTCTTTAAAGTATTTTTCGGAGTAAATATCGACAAAATAATGACTTATCAAGGTTATATCTGTTCCGCGATCACGTAGTGGCGGTACAATAATATCTACGGTATTGATACGATAAATTAAATCTTTCCTAAACTTATGCTCATCTGCCAAATCGGTAATCCCTAAATTGGTAGCACAAATAAGTCTAATATCTAAATCTATCGCCTCATTAGACCCCAAGGGTATTACCTGTCGGTTTTGCAAAACACTAAGCAGTCTTACTTGCTGTCCTAAGGTAATGTTTCCAATTTCATCTAAAAATAAGGTGCCACCATTAGCCGCTTCAAACCTACCTACCCTGTCTTCGTTTGCACCAGTAAATGCACCTTTTTTATAGCCAAACAGTTCACTTTCAAATAAAGAGGAGGTTAAGGCACCCACATCAACTTTTACAAATGGTTTATCTTTTCTATTAGAATGTGAATGTATAGCCTGCGCAATAAGATCTTTTCCTGTACCATTTTCACCAAGAATAAGAATATTAGCATCGGTAGGAGCAACCTTGGCGATTTTGGTAAACACATCTTGCATAATTTCACTATCACCTACAATTTTAGCTCCTTCTTTAAATTTTAATTGGTGATTATTGGTAGTAGTTTTTTTCTTAAGAATAACCGACTTAATGGCTTCAATTAACTTCTCATTTTTCCACGGTTTTACAAGGAAATCTGAAGCACCTTCTTTTAACGATCTAATAGCCAAATCAATGTCGCCATAAGCCGTAATCAAAATAACATCGATGTTGGCATCTAATTCTTTAATCTTTTTGAGCCAAAAAATCCCTTCGTTACCAGTATTTACCAGACCATTAAAGTTCATGTCTAAAATAACTACATCGTAATTATCTTTTTTGATAAGGTCGTTAATGGTATTTGGGTTTTTATTGACCGTGACGCTCGCCACCATCGACTTTAACAATAAGCGCAATGCAATGAGTACATCTTCATCGTCGTCAATGATTAATATCTTAGCGTTTTTCAATAGCATTCTTCAAATTTAAGAATTTCAACCCCCTTTTATGTAAATAGACCCTACTTATTTTTAGCAGGCTAAAAATGTATCAGATTCGTACACAAACTGTATCAAAACCGAACACTTTTTTTTATTAACATATGTTAAACTATCACGTTTTCAGGCGGTTACATTTTTGGCACAGTATTCCCTTTACAGGTATAAAAATTTGTAATAAATGGATATACCAATCGAAAAAAAGAAATTTCCAAAGTCAAAATTGCTAATGATAGGAGGTGCTGCGGCGATAGTTATTTTGATTCTTTATGTTGTGCTTTCCTCTACTGGTAATACTAAACTCAATGTCCAAAAAGAGCGGTTGAGTATAAGCACGGTCAACAATGGAATTTTTCAGGAAAATATACCTGTTAATGGCGTGGTAATGCCCATAACTACTATTTATCTAGATGCTTTAGAGGGAGGGCGCGTTGAAGAAAAGTTTGTTGAAGATGGTGCCATAATGAAGCAGGGTGAACCCATTTTAAGGTTAACAAATACCGATTTAGAATTAAGTCTTGTAAATCAAGAAACTTCAGTTTACAATTTATTGACACAGATGCAGATTTCACAAAACGCTGCAAGACAAAACACCATTAATAAGTTAAATCAATATACCGATGTAGAAAGTAGTCTTATTGAAGCAGAGCGCTTATATAATCTCAATAAAAAGTTGTTTGAAAAGGATGCCATCGGGAAACAAGAACTCATCAGATCAGAAAACGAATACAATTATCAGAAACAGCGAATGCAACTAGCCAACCAAATTTTACGACAAGATTCTGTGGCTACAAGACAAGAACAGCAACAAGCACGCAGTTCTTATGAACGTACTCAAAATGCACTAGAGCTAATGAGACGCAAAGTCGCAGATCTTATCGTAAAAGCACCAGTTGACGGTCAGTTAACCTCATTAGACGCTGAGATTGGTCAATCTAAGGTAAAAGGTGAACGCCTTGGCCAAATAGATGTGCTTAGTGGTTTTAAGGTTAGAGTAGATATTGACGAGCACTATATAGCTCGAATTTATGCTGGTCAAAGAGGTACTTTTACCTTTAATAACAACCAGTACACACTGGTTATTAAGAAGGTTTATACCCAGGTGACCAGCGGAAGATTTCAAGTAGATATGGAATTTGAAGGAGAAGTGCCAGATGGTATTAGACGAGGACAAACCTTGCAAATAAGAGTGGCATTAAGCCAAGAAAAAGAAGCCCTACTAGTTCCAATTGGTGGATTTTTCCAGACCACAGGTGGTAATTGGATTTTTAAGCTAAGTGAAGATGGTACGCATGCTTATAGAGTAGATATTGATTTAGGTGCACAAAATACTGAGTACTATGAGGTGATGAGTGGCCTACAACCTGGAGATAAGGTAGTAACGTCTAGTTATAATAACTACGGAGACGTTCAAGAACTTGTGATAAAAGAATAATAGTAAAAGCAATAAAAAGTGAAACAAATGATAACAATTAATGAACTCGAGAAATTCTATAGTACAGACGAAGTACGTACTATAGCACTAAACAAACTTTCGTTCTCGGTTAAGGAAGGTGAATTTGTGGCCATTATGGGACCTTCTGGCTGTGGTAAATCTACATTATTAAACATTCTTGGATTGTTAGATGATGCCGATGGTGGAAGCTTCGAATTTAACGGAATTGAAGTAACCGATTACAACGAAAGAAAACGCGCTAATTTAAGAAAACATAACATTGGTTTTGTATTTCAGAGTTTTAACCTCATAGATGAGTTAACGGTATATGAAAATGTAGAGTTACCACTAATTTATACAGGAGTTAAACCAGACGAGCGTAAAAAACGTGTAGAAGAAGTTTTAGAAAAAATGCAAATAATGCATAGAAGAAAACACTTCCCACAGCAGCTATCGGGTGGGCAACAACAACGTGTGGCCGTTGCAAGAGCAGTAGTAAATAATCCAAAATTAATCTTGGCAGATGAGCCAACTGGAAATCTTGACAGTAGCAATGGTAATGAGGTTATGGATCTTTTAACTGAACTAAATGAGTCTGGCACAACCATCGTAATGGTGACACATAGTGAACATGATGCTAAATACAGTCACCGCATCATTCGAATGTTAGATGGACAAAAAGTAACAGAAAACGTTTTAGTTTAACAAAAACACCAATCAAAAAACGACAATCATGATCAAGAATTATTTTAAAGTTGCCTGGAGAAACCTGTTAAAAAACAAGGTGTATTCATTCATTAATATTTTTGGGTTAGCAATAGGAATGGCTGTAACCATTATGATCACCTTATGGGTTACAGACGAGCTTAGTTTCAATAATTATTTTGAGAAGCACGAACGAATCGCCCAGATATATCAAAGTCAAACATTCAATGGAAATGTGGGAACGGGACAGGCGATTCCTAGACCATTGGAAATGCTTATGCGTAATGAATATGGTGATAATTTTAACCATATAGCTATGTCGTCTTGGACCAACTCCAGCTATATTAAATATGGCGAAACAAATATTTCGAGATCAGGAAATTATATTCAACCAGAAGGATTAAAAATATTTACACCAAAAATAGTAAAGGGTACTGCAAATGGACTCGATGAGCAAAACAGTATTATGCTTTCTGCTTCGGCGGCAAAGGCCATATTTGGAGAAGAAGAACCAATAGGTAAGATAGTGGAGGTTAATAGTGTAGATAACATGACGGTAACCGCTATTTACGAAGATTTCCCTGTAAATACCACCTTAGAGAGTGTACACTATTTAATGACCTGGGATTATTATGTAAGTATAAGATCTTGGGTGAGAGAGGCCTTAGATAACTGGGGAAACAATTCATTTCAATTATTTGTAGAGATCTCAGATAATAGTACAATGGAAGGGGTATCTCAACGAATATTGGATTCTAAGAAAAAGGCAAACGAAGATACAGCAGAATTTAACCCTCAGATATTTTTACTTCCTATGGATGACTGGCACCTACGTTCGAATTTTGAAAATGGAGTTCAGACAGGAGGGCGTATAGAAAATGTATGGTTATTTTCTATTATTGGAGCGTTTGTTTTGTTGTTGGCTTGTATCAATTTTATGAATTTAAGTACAGCTCGCTCAGAAAAAAGAGCTATGGAAGTGGGGATAAGAAAAGCCATTGGATCGAATAGAAAACAACTCATCAATCAATTTTTAAGCGAATCGTTATTGGTTGTTTTATTCGCATACGTTGTAGCAATTTCACTGGTATTAATATTCTTAAACGGTTTTAATACACTTGCGAGTAAATCTATTGAGTTCCCTTGGAATGATGTTCAGTTTTGGAGCTTGTCTATTGTATTTATTATGTTCACTGCATTGATAGCTGGTAGCTATCCAGCGCTTTATTTGTCTTCCTTTAGACCAATAAAAGTACTTAAAGGAACTTTTAAGGCAGGAAGATATGCCGCTGTCCCGAGAAAAGTTTTGGTAGTAACCCAATTTACAGTTTCGGTAGCATTAATAATTGGAACCCTCGTGGTAATGAGCCAAATTCAATTTGGAAAAGATAGACCTTCTGGATATGATAAAAGTGGTCTTATCCAAATTCCAATGTTTAGCAGCGATTTTAATGGAAAGAGTGATTTTATGAGAAACCAGTTTATAGCTTCGGGAGGTGCTATTGAAGTATGTACTTCTAGTAGTCCTACAACCGCAGTTTGGTCTAATAGAGGGGGATATACATGGGAGGGTAAACCTGAAGAATTTCAAGAAGATTTTGGATGGTTTGAGGTTTCCTATGAATATGTTAAGACCTTGGGAATGAAAGTGGTGCAAGGTAGAGACTTTTCTCGAGAATTTGCAACAGATTCAAATGCGGTCCTTATAAACAAAACGGCCGTGGCATATATGGGATTGACCGATCCAATTGGCAAATTCATTAGAGATACCTCTGAAGATAATCCAGAGCCTCCAATGCAAATTGTAGGTGTGGTTGAAGACATGATCGTGCAATCACCTTACGAACCCATAAAACAACAACTTTATGTTTTCGACCGATTTGATAATGCTAGTTATTAC
>CAZAPO010000183.1:0-2775 GCA_964487005.1 uncultured Flavobacteriaceae bacterium | reverse complement strand
ATGTACCAGCACAAGATCTTGCCGAGGGCACACTATTTATTGAAATTCATAACTCACAGTTGAGTGGCGACAGAAACACCTTAAAGATTGGTGTATATCAAGATGATAAACTTATTGAAACAACAACAGCTAATTTCTTAGGACCAAGAAGTTACAATTAAAACACTAAAACTTAAGATTATGAAAATTAATTGGGGAACAGGAATAGTACTAGCTTTTATAGGATTTATTGCCTTTATCATGTACTTCGTGGTGTCAATGATGGCAAACGATGCCTACGATCACGATTTGGTAGCTGAAGATTATTATAAGCAGGAACTCGAGTATCAAAACGATATTGATAAAGAAAAGAACGCCAAATCTTTAATTGAAAATGTTTCTTATAAACAAACTGCAGAAGGTATCTTAATAAGTTTCCCAAACAACCTTGAACCAAAAGATATAAAAGGAAAAGTGTTCCTATATCGACCATCTAACAAACAACTAGATTTTGAAACTACAATTTCATTGTCTAAATCACATTTGCTCATACCTGACTCACGTTTGGTAGGTGGTCGTTGGAACCTTAAAATTGATTGGACATACCACGGAAAAGCGTACCTCTTTAAAGACCAAATAGTTTATTAAAATGATATACTCGGCACTTGTATTAGGGTTATTAGGAAGCTTCCATTGCATTGGAATGTGCGGCCCTATTGCATTTATGCTACCCGTTGATCGAAATAACAACCTTAAAAAATTCACACAGATTAGTATTTATCATTTTGGAAGGCTCTTATCCTATGCCATTATTGGTTTAATTTTCGGACTCGTTGGAAAAGGGCTTTATATTTTTGGCTTGCAACAACAATTATCAATAGTTATTGGTGCAATTATGATATTGGTAGTTCTTATTCCATATAAAACTTTTAATAAGTATAATTTTTCAAAACCTTTATTTAAAATCATCTCCAAATTAAAGAATGTCTTAGGGAAAGAATTACAAAAGAAAACTCCAGACACATTTCTAACCATTGGCTTTTTAAATGGTTTTTTACCTTGCGGTTTAGTATATATGGCCGTATTTGCATCAATGGCCACAGCTAATGCCTTAGATGGAAGTATCTATATGTTACTATTTGGTTTAGGTACAATACCATTGATGACAACCGCTATTTATTTTAGTCAATTCTTAAAAGGTAAGGTGAGGCAACAAATTCAAAAAGCAATTCCTGTATTTGTAATTATAATTGGTGCTCTTTTTATTCTACGTGGGTTAGGACTAGGAATTCCGTTTGTTTCACCAGAACCAATTCATGAAGTAGCAAATGCAACTATGCATTGTACTACTTAACTTACTTTAACCGGTCAAAATTAGAAATCAGCAAAAAGTATACAGAGCGATTTAAAAAAATAGCTTAATTTTAGAAGGCTATCCTTAACAATTGCTAAAGTTGAAAAAAAATTACGTAGACACAAACGATCTTGGAGAGACACTCACATCAGATTTAACCAGCCTATCCTGGATCGAAAATTCTCCTATTTGTACGAAGATTCTAGACCCAGATTTTAAGCTTAAATACATGAGTAGATCTGGTGTAGAAAAATTAAAAATTGATAATATTAGTGCCTTTTACGGGCAACCATATCCATTAAGTTTTTATTCTGAATCGTTTAAAACACCTATTAAAAAATGTCTAGAAGAGGTTAAAAAGACGGGAGAAGCAATAACACATGAAGCAGCCATTTTAGATAATGATGGTCATGAACTTTGGTTTGAATCTACAATTATTCCAATAAATAACACTCAAGGAATATTAGACTATTACTTAGTAGTTTCTGTTGATACTACAGAACGAAAAAATGCAGAACAGGAGATCATAAAAAGTCGATCTTTTAATGATTCATTACTCAAAACATCTCCAGACATTATTTATGTATACGATCTTATTGAACATAAAAATGTGTACAGTAATAATAGAAATTTAAAAGTGTTAGGATATACACTGCAGGATATTCATGATTTTGGTGATAGGTTTCTGTCAAAAATCATGCATCCAGATGATTTTAAAAGATATAAAAGCGATATTCTGAATCAATATAAAAGAGCAAATGATGATGATATCGTTGAATTTATTTTTAGAGCGCAACATAAATCTGGTGAATGGAAATGGTTGCATTCAAGAGAGTCACTTTTTAAAAGGGATAAAGAGGGTAATGTAAAACATATAATAGGTGTAGCACGCGATATCACGACACTAAAAGTTGCTGAAGATGCTTTGAAAAAGACACAAGAACAATTTCAAAGTACCTTTGATCTGTCGCCTAGTATCATTGCCAGAGTTGACCTCCAAAAGGGATACTTTACTGATGCCAACAAAGCAGTAACCAGAATATTGGGATACACAATCGAAGAGTTTACTTCAAAGCCTTTTGTAGAATTTATACACCCAGATGATCAACCCAAGAGTACTGATGCTGCTTCCGAAAAATTCAAAGGCAATACAATTCCATCTTTTGAAAACAGATATCGCTGTAAGGATGGCTCGTTTAAATGGATTTCCTGGCAAGGCACAGAAATGAATAGCAAAGGTGTTATCACCGCTATTGGTTCAGACATAACACATCAGAAAGAACAATCACTAATTAATTCATTAATCGCTAACATTGAAAAAGCGATATTAGGTAAGGTAGACATCAATGAAATATCTTGGATCATAATTAATCAAATTGCGACCTACTTAAACACCAAAGATTGTGTGTTTTATCTTTTGGATCAGGACAATCAACGGTTAG
>CAZAPO010000182.1:0-4206 GCA_964487005.1 uncultured Flavobacteriaceae bacterium | reverse complement strand
ATTGATATTGATATCCCAGAAATACCAAATATGCCAGAGCTACCAGAAATGCCGGAAATGCCAGAGCTAAACATTGAAATACCAGAAATGCCAGAATTGCCAGAGATGCCAGAATTACCAAAAGGTGTTCATAATGTGCGTTTTGATGTTGAGAAATACAAGAAAGAAGGAGAACCTTATCTTGAAAACTGGAGCCAGGAATTTGAAGATAAATATGGCAAAGGTTATAAAGAGGACATGAAAAAATGGGCTCGTGAATTTGCCAAGGTAGACTGGGATGGATACTCAGAGCGTATGGAAAAATGGGGCGAAGAATTTGGTAAGAAATTTGAAGGAAAATGGGCCAAAGATATGGAGAAATGGGGTGAAGAATTTGGTAAGCGTTTTGATGGTGATTGGGCCAAAGAGATGGAAGAATGGGGAGAGAAATTTGGTGAGCAATTTGGCAAAGAATGGGAAGAAAAAGGAAAGATTATCGAAGAGCGAATGGAAGAATTTGAAAAAGAATGGGAAGGAAGAGAAGCAGAGTTTGAAGAAAAATTCGAAAAGCGTTTTGAAGAGTTTGAGCGTAAGAATGAAAAAGTAAAGAAAACAATCAAAATAAAAATGCCTAGAGATGCTAAATTAAAGGTTAATGTACGTCATGGTGAATTAAAATTTACCTCGGTAATATATAACCTAAAAGCAGATCTTAATCATTCTAGCTTATTAGCAGATGTCATTGATGGAAGTGAAACTTCCATCAATGCTTCTTACAGTCCTGTTTTAGTGAATCAATGGAATGCTGGAGAACTAAAACTACGTTATGTAGAAGACGCATTACTTAAAAAGGTAAAAACTCTAGTGCTTTATTCAAATTCATCGAATATTGACATTGACTATTTGGCTGGGAATTCTGTAATTGATGGGAATTTTGGAGATTTAACAATTCATAATATTGAAGACTCTTTTAAAAATCTAAATATTGTTTTAGAGAATAGTGATGCCAATATTAAGCTACCTAAGTCAGAATTTAGCTTACAATTTAAAGGAAGTAAAACCAAACTAAAGCATCCAAAAAATACTAAAAGGGAGTATGTTTCTTCTTACTCAATTGGAGATTTGGCCAGTAGTCGCGCTATCGTTATAAATGCTAAGTATAGCAATATATTTATGCAATAAAAAAAATCTGAACTTTATTAAAGTCCAGATTTTCTTGTTTATACTGTTGTCATTCTGAGGCAAATTTTATTTGCCGTGAGAATCTCTTCAAATAAGATCTAAATCTTGAGATTGCTTCATCACTGCATTCCTCGCAATGACACTTCAATTTACTTCAACTCCGCTCAACAAACATTACTTGTCATTCCGAAGCTTTAGGCTGAAGGAATCTTTTTGTTCTTAGTAAGATTACTTCGTCACTGCGTTCCTCGCAATGACCAAAAATTAATCTTCGGTTAAAACCCATTCACCTTTAGCAATTAAAGGTTCTGCTTGTTTATACTTAAGGGTTTTGTTTTCACCACTCATTACATTTTTGATCGTTACACGATCATTTCTACCAATCTTAGGTTTATCTCTTACAATGGTTTCTACCACCTGTTGTTGACGTTGTGTATTTCCTGCAGCTCTAGCTTCAGCAGCCCGTTCATCCATATTTTGAATTTCTTCTTTAGTGGTCTGAACTTTTTCTCTCTTACGTGCCTTTGCTTCTTGTATAGTATTTGCAGTTTCTTGTGGAATCTCGCCCTTAAATAAGAATGAAATTACATCTTTATTCACTTGATCGATCATTGTCTTAAATAACTCGAACGACTCAAATTTATAGATTAAGAGTGGATCTTTCTGTTCGTGAACCGCCAATTGCACAGATTGCTTTAATTCATCCATTTTACGCAAATGCGTTTTCCATGCATCATCAATAATAGCCAACGAAATATTCTTTTCAAAATCGGTAATTAATTGTTTACCGTTTGTTTCATAAGCTTTTTCTAGGTCTGTAATCACTTGCAGATTCTTAATTCCATCGGTAAATGGAACAACAATTCGTTTAAATCTATCTCGTTGTGTTTCGTAAACATTCTTGATCACCGGGAATGCCAAATCTGCATTTCGCTCCATTTTTTCTTTGTAATGCTCAAATGCAGCTTTATAAATGACACCTGAAATCTCTTGCGCAGACATTGATGCGAACTCATCCTCCGAAATTGGTGAACTCATGGAGAAGTAACGAATCAATTCAAACTCAAAGTTTTTATAATCGTTAGCATCTTTATTTGTTTGTGCAATAATTTCAGAAGTATCAAAGATCATATTAGCTAGATCAACACGTAAACGTTCACCAAATAAAGCATGGTATCGTCTTTTGTATACTACTTCACGCTGGGCATTCATCACGTCGTCATATTCTAAAAGTCGTTTACGAATACCAAAGTTATTTTCTTCTACTTTTTTCTGGGCACGTTCAATAGATTTTGAGATCATTGAATGCTGAATTACTTCACCTTCCTTCAAGCCCATTCTATCCATCATCTTCGCAATACGCTCGCTACCAAACAAGCGCATTAAGTTATCTTCTAGAGATACATAAAATTGTGAACTTCCAGGATCTCCTTGACGTCCCGCACGACCACGCAACTGTCTGTCAACACGTCTTGAATCATGACGCTCGGTTCCAACAATAGCTAAACCACCCGCTTCTTTAACTTCATCAGATAGCTTAATATCAGTACCACGACCTGCCATGTTAGTCGCAATTGTCACTTGTCCAGAATTTCCAGCTTGTGCGACGATATCGGCTTCTTTTTTATGTTGTTTCGCGTTTAATACGTTATGTGGTACTTTTCTAATGCTTAGCATTTTACCCAATAACTCACTTATCTCAACAGAAGTTGTACCAATAAGCACTGGTCGTCCAGCCTGTGATAATTGCGTTACTTCCTCAATAACAGCATTGTATTTTTCTCTTTTGGTTTTATACACGAGGTCTTCACGGTCAAAACGTGCAATAGGCCTATTTGTAGGAATCTCAACAACATCCAACTTATAAATTTCCCAGAATTCTCCTGCTTCTGTAATTGCAGTACCCGTCATTCCAGATAATTTGCGATACATTCTAAAGTAATTTTGAAGTGTAATCGTCGCAAAAGTTTGCGTTGCAGCTTCAATCTTAACATTCTCCTTAGCCTCAATCGCTTGGTGTAATCCATCACTATATCGACGACCATCCATAATTCTACCTGTCTGCTCATCTACAATCATCACCTTGTTGTCCATCACAACATATTGAATGTCCTTTTCAAAAAGGGCATATGCTTTTAGCAACTGATTGAGTGTATGGATACGCTCAGATTTTATTCCAAAATCGCGAAATAATTCTTCTTTTAATTCTGCCTCTTTTTCTGGTGTTAAGCCTTGATCTTCAATTTTGGCAATCTCAGTACCCATTTCAGGCATCACAAAGAAATTAGGATCGTCTTCACCAGACAAGAATTCAACACCCTTATCACTTAACTCAATTTGATTATTCTTTTCATCAATGACATAATACAACTCTGCGTCTACCTTAGGCATTTCACGGTTGTTATCCTGCATATAGAAGTTTTCAGTTTTTTGAAGTAATTGTTTAACACCTTCTTCACTCAAAAACTTGATCAAAGCTTTATTTTTTGGAATACCTCGATATGCACGAAGCAATTTAAAACCTCCTTCTTTTGTATCGCCTTCTGCAATTAATTTTTTAGCTTCTGCCAATACACCTGTCAAGTATTTGCGCTGTACACTGACAATATCTTGAACTTTTGGTTTAAGCTCATTAAATTCATGTCTGTCTCCTTGCGGAATTGGTCCAGAAATAATTAAGGGAGTTCTGGCATCATCAACTAATACTGAGTCTACCTCATCAACAATTGCATAATGATGTGGTCGTTGCACAAGGTCATCTGGTGAATGCGACATATTATCACGCAAGTAATCAAAACCAAATTCATTATTTGTACCGTAGGTGATATCGGCATTATAGGCTTTCTTACGAGCGGCCGAATTTGGTTGATGATAGTCAATGCAGTCAACACTTAATCCGTGAAACTCAAAAATAGGCGCCATCCATGCGCTATCACGCTTTGCTAGATAGTCATTCACCGTAACCAAATGCACCCCTTTACCAGTCAAGGCGTTTAAGTAAACTGGAAGTGTTGCCACTAAGGTTTTACCTTCACCAGTTTGCAT
>CAZAPO010000181.1:0-29259 GCA_964487005.1 uncultured Flavobacteriaceae bacterium | reverse complement strand
GGAATTTCAGAAGCTTTGGTTATTTGATGATTCCACTTGGTTACTGGTGTTGAAATTCCAACAATATCTGTTTCTTGAAAAGCGTCACTACCTAGTAAGTGAGACGGCACCTGACCTGTAATGCATACCATTGGTGTAGAATCAATTTGCGCATCTGCTATTCCTGTAATAAGGTTGGTAGCTCCAGGCCCTGATGTAGCCATGGCAACTCCAACTTTACCAGAGATTCTAGCATAACCCTGTGCCATATGGGTGGCTCCTTGCTCGTGGCGTGTCAAGACATGATGAATTTCGTTTTGGTATTTAAACAACTCATCGTACACTGGCATTATCGCTCCTCCCGGATACCCATAAAGTACATCCACACCTTCAGCAATTAAACATCTTACAATAGCTTCGCAGCCCGTAATACGCTCTTTTGGTTGTGCCAAGTATTTATTTTTAGTTAATGTTTTTGTTTCCATAATCTTCAGGTTAAAATCCATCAGTAACACATCCTTTTGATGCTGATGCTACTGTTTTTGCGTATTTATACAATATTCCTTTTTTATGTTTAAGTGCTGGTGTTACCCAATTCGCTCTTCTTTTTTCTAATTCTTCATCTGAAAGCAATACATTAATCGAGTTATCTTCTGCGCTAATTCTAATTCTATCACCTGTTTGCAATAAGGCTATTGTTCCTCCCGATTGTGCCTCTGGAGTGATGTGCCCAACTACAAATCCATGGGTCCCGCCAGAAAATCGTCCATCGGTAATTAATGCCACCGATTTACCTAAACCTGCACCCATAATTAGTGAAGTTGGCTTTAACATTTCAGGCATACCTGGACCTCCTTTTGGCCCTACATAACGAATTACAACGACATCTCCTCTTTCTACTTCACCCTTAGAAATTCCAGTATTAGCTTCCTGCTCGCTGTCAAAAACCACAGCTTTTCCTTCAAATAATAATCCTTCTTTTCCAGATATCTTTGCAACCGCACCTTCTGATGCAAGATTCCCATAAAGAATTTGCAAATTCCCAGAAGATTTTAATGCCTTATCATCTGGATAAATTACGTCTTGATTGGCTTCAAATGTTAGTGGTTCGACCTGGGCTAAATTTTCAGCTAATGTTTTTCCAGTTACCGTTAAGCAATCGCCATGTAAATAACCTGCATCTAACAAGTACTTCATTACGGCTGGAGTACCTCCAATACCGTGTACGTCTTCCATTAAATATTTTCCTGATGGTTTCAAATCTGCAATTAATGGTGTTCTATCACTCACACGTTGAAAATCTTCAAGGGTAAACTCTATATCTGCTGCATGTGCTATTGCTAAGAAATGGAGTACCGCATTGGTTGACCCGCCTAATGCATTCACTAGAGTAATCGCATTTTCAATTGATTTTTTTGAAACTATGTCCAGTGGTTTTAAATCTAACTCTAACAGATTTTTAATGGCTCTGGCTGTTCTTTCTGCTTCCGATAATTTATTAGGATTCTCGGCTGGGATTGATGAATTATAAGGCAATGACAGCCCCATACACTCTATAGCCGATGCCATGGTATTTGCTGTATACATTCCACCACATGCTCCCGCTCCTGGTATGGCACGTCTAATAATCTCTCGATATTCTTCTTCATCAATTTCTCCAGCAACCTTTTGTCCTAAAGCTTCAAATGCCGAGACGATGTTTAGTTTTCTTCCTTTATAATTCCCTGAGGCAATTGTACCTCCATACATCATAATTGAAGGTCTATTTAAACGAAGCATAGCAATTACAGCTCCTGGCATATTTTTATCACAACCAACCACCGAAATTAATGCGTCGTAACTTTGGGCATTCATAACGGTTTCAATAGAATCTGCAATAATATCTCTGGAAGTTAAGGAGTAATTCATTCCTGATGTCCCCATAGATATTCCATCACTAACACCAATAGTATTAAATCCTAAACCTACTAAGCCCGCTATATTGCATTCTATCTTTACTTCGGCCGCCAATCCATTGAGGTGCATATTACACGGATTACCATCATAACCTGTGCTTGCAATCCCAATTTGGGCTTTGTTCATGTCTTCATCTGTTAAACCAACAGCATAAAGCATAGCCTGGGAGGCAGGTTGCGACTCATCTTGCGTTAATCTGCGACTATATTTATTAAGTTCTTTCATGTTTATTATAACCTACTATTTCAGCTAGGCGAAGCCTAGCGGGTTCGAAATTAAATCTTCATGTGTTGTTTGCTGCTTTTTCATTACTTCTTGGTTTAAATTCATTTCATTTCTGTTTTTATTAACTATTTGTTTATCAGTGCTTTAAATTATATATTTTATGATGTTCAAGTGCTTAATATTTTTTAACAAAAAAGCCCGCATCGAACAGATACAGGCTTTATATACTATAATAGCAATCTGTATCAACTCAACTTGAGTTAATAATGACTGTATTAATAATGACGATATAAGTATTCATTTCAACAAAAAAGCCTTCCGACGAGGAAGGCTTTAACTTATATTAAAAATTCTGATACCATCCCCCTATCGTTGGTTATTAATCACCACGATACTAATAGAAACGATATTCACTAATTGCTTATTCATTTGTTAGACCAAATATAGGTCAATTATAATTTAATATGCAAGTCCCATTTAGACTTTTTTTCTAAAATTCTAGCTAATTTGATATGTAATTAGATTTTTTTTCGGCAAATACTCAATTTATAATAAAACCGTTTTTTTGTTTATTGATATTACTTACATTTGCCCCTGACAAAAGAGGAAAAATTTGATCTGATTGCGACCTCAAAAAAAAATGCTAAAGCAGTAATTACCCTACTCCTCTAGCGACAAAGCAATCATCATTTTTTTTCGAGATTAATAGTAACATAAACACTATATACGTATGCCGTATTTATTTACCTCAGAAAGTGTATCTGAAGGACATCCAGATAAAGTTGCAGATCAAATAAGTGATGCGTTGATTGATAACTTCTTGGCTTTTGACCCTGAATCTAAGGTTGCTTGTGAAACTTTGGTAACCACTGGTCAGGTTGTGCTTGCGGGTGAAGTAAAATCAAACACCTACTTAGACGTTCAAAAAATAGCGAGAGATACCATTAATAAAATTGGATATACCAAAAGCGAATATATGTTTGATGGTAACTCATGTGGTGTGTTTTCTGCCATTCATGAGCAGTCTGACGATATCAATCGTGGTGTGGACAGGGCTACAAAGGAAGAACAAGGGGCTGGTGATCAAGGAATGATGTTTGGATATGCCACAAAGGAGACTGATAATTATATGCCACTCGCATTGGATCTTGCACATAGAATATTAAAAGAACTTGCAGAATTGCGTAGAGAAAACAAGGAGATCACATATTTACGTCCTGATTCTAAAAGTCAAGTAACCATAGAATATAGTGACGACAATATACCTCAACGTATTGATTCTATAGTGGTATCTACACAGCACGATGATTTTGATACTGATGCTGCAATGCTTGCAAAAATACGCAAAGACATTATTGAAATTTTAATACCCCGCGTCGTTGCAAAATTACCTGAGGCTATTCAAGCCTTATTTACATCTGCAATTACCTATCACATTAACCCTACTGGTAAATTCGTTATAGGTGGTCCACATGGTGATACTGGACTAACCGGACGTAAAATTATTGTAGACACCTACGGAGGTAAAGGTGCTCATGGCGGTGGTGCTTTCTCAGGTAAAGATCCAAGTAAGGTAGATAGAAGTGCTGCCTATGCCACAAGGCATATTGCCAAAAACCTTGTTGCTGCAGGCGTTTGCGATGAGGTTCTCGTTCAAGTTAGTTATGCGATAGGGGTTGTTGAACCAATGGGAATATTTATTGACACCTATGGTACTTGTCCATTTAACATGACCGATGGTGAGATTGCAAAAAAGGTGGAAACCATATTTGATATGCGTCCTGCTGCAATTGAGGAAAGACTAAAATTGCGCCAACCAATGTACAGCGAAACTGCTGCATATGGTCATATGGGGCGACCAAGCGAAACGGTTTCTAAAACTTTTGATTCACCTAGTGGTGAGTCAAAAACATTGGAAGTTGAATTGTTTACTTGGGAAAAATTAGACTATGTTGATAAAGTCAAGGAAGTATTTGGCCTTTAACATAGAGTATCTTATTTTGAAAAAAACCTCATTTTATTAAATGGGGGTTTTTTCATTCCTCTCCAAAAATTTCTCTTTGTGTAATTAAATTAAATGGGCGTACTTTTAACTTAACCTTAAACTTTTTTTCTATCTGCAAGGCATTTTATTTCCTATCTTTATCAGACCCACCTGCTTAGAAATACAATTAAATTTTCTTTTGATAATTAAACCAACCAATATGAAAGCTATTATTACAGTTCTTTTTGTTTGTGCGACCACTTTATCTTTTGGTCAAATCAATGCAAAACTAATGCGTCACTTAGATGTTTCACCAACGCAAATCACATTTGTTTATGGTGGTGATATATGGATAATGCCAAAAAATGGAGGACAGGCAATTCAATTAACAAATTCTCAAGGGGAGGAATCTTATCCGAAATTTTCACCTGATGGTTCTGAAATTGCATTTACTGCGAGCTACAACGGTAATTCTGATGTCTATGTTATGCCTTCTAATGGAGGCCTTCCGCATCGTGTAACCTATGCTTCCTATTATGATAGGATGTTAGACTGGCATCCCGATGGGAATCGTCTATTAATTGCATCTAGAAGGGAGCTTGGCACACCACGTGCTCAACAATTTTATCTGGTTTCAAAGAAGGGTGGTTTACCAGATAAATTGCCAATCCCATATGGTGAGCTTGCTAGTTTTTCACCAAGTGGAGATTATTTGGCTTACATTACAAAAATTACCGAAAATTATCCATTTAAAAGGTATCGTGGTGGTTTGACATCTGATGTGCTTATTTATGATTTAAAGAGCAAGAAAGCCGAAAATATTACCAATATTGACGCAAATGACGGTAAACCAACCTGGGCTGGTGATCACGTTTATTTTCTTTCTGATCGCGATGATGAAATGAGACGAAATATTTGGGCATATAATACAAAAGACAAGTCAACTAGAGCCCTAACAAACTTTAAAGACTTTGACATAACCTATATTTCTGCTAATAATAATGATCTCGTTTTTGAGGTAGGTGGAGTCTTGTATTTAATGAATTTGACTACAGAAAAATACGAAGAAATCAAAGTTCATGTGGTTAGTGATTTATCGGTTGAAATATCAAGAAATAAAAATGTAGGTTCTCGTATTCAAAATATGACTGCTGCACCAGGTGGTAAACGCGTTGTTTTTGAAGCTCGTGGTGAAATTTTTAATGTTCCAGCAAAGGATGGATATGTACTTAATTTAACACAATCTAGTGGAGCTTTTGATAGAAACCCATCATGGTCGCCTGATGGAAAACACATTGCCTTTTGGAGTGATATGTCGGGCGAAAACGAAATTCACATTTACAGTCCTGCTACTCAAACCACTGAAAAAATCACAAATAGAAGGAAAGGCTTTGGGTATAATCTGTTTTGGTCACCAGACAGTAAAAAGATCATTTTTATTGATGAAAAAAACGACATTAATATACTAGATGTAGCCTCAAAATCTATAAAGAAAATAGATGATAACTTATACAATGTTGGTCATGGAGGGCGATTTGGTTATGGCTTTAGTTGGTCCGCTGATTCAAATTGGGTGACGTATTCTAAATCGATTGAAAATCAAAACAATGCGATATTTGCTTATAACATTGAAGAAAAGAAAGTTTATCAAGTAACTAGTGGATTCTATTCAGATTACAGCCCCACTTTTAGTAAAGATGGTAAACATCTATTCTATCTTACCGACAGAACTTTTAATGCTGCATATAGTGGTTTAGGGGATGGCACATGGATTTATCCCAATAACACACAATTGGCAGCTTTAAGTCTTTCAGCAGACACACCATACCTACTGAAGGCAAAAAATGATGAGGTGAAATCTGGTGACAAAGGCAAAAAAGAAGATAAGAAAACCGATGATGCGGGAACCAAGAGTGTTACTATTGATTGGAACAATATTGAGAGTAGAATTGCAATACTACCAGCCAAACCAGGAAATCTAGGAAGACTGTTTAGTGCAGATGGTAAGGTTGTATATACAAGATTTCCAATAACTGGTGATCGAGATAGCAGGCCCTCTTTAAAATTTTTCGATTTAGGGAAACTCGAAGAAGTAACTATTATGGATAATATTCAAGGTGCTGTTCCAACGGCCGATCATAAGGCTATTATGGTTCGTAGTTCTGGCAAGTATGGTATTATTAAACCGGCACCTAAACAAAAAATAAAAGACCCTATTCCAACTAAAGACTTGAGTATGCAGTGGAATCCTAAAGAAGAATGGCGTCAAATATTTAATGATACATGGCGTAGACATCGTGATTTCTTTTATGACGAAGACATGCAACAGGTTGATTGGAATGAACTGAGAAAGCGTTATGGCGCATTAATTGAAGATGCCCGAACGCGTTGGGATGTATTAAATATTCAAGGAAACTTAAATGCTGAGTTGAGTGCAGGACACACCTATGCTTCTGGAGGTGATCTGGAACGTGTTCAAACTGTTCAAAGCGGATATTTAGGAATTGATTTTGAAAGCTCCAACAACAAATACCGTATTGAACGAATTGTTCAACCAGCAACATGGGACACCCAAGTGAGGTCACCTTTTGATCGTCCAGGAATTGATGTAAATGTAGGAGATTATATCCATGCTGTAAACGGAATAGAATTATCAACCAATAAGGATCCATATGCCGCCTTTGAAGGGCTATCAGGAAAAACTGTTTCCTTAACCGTAAGTAAAACCGGGAATAAATCTGACACCAAAACAGTAGTTGTTAAGTGCTTGACTCAAGGAGAAGAGCAAACACTGAGATATCATGAATGGATAGAATCAAATAGGAAGAAAGTAGATCAATTGTCTAATGGTAAGTTAGGCTACATCTATATGTCTAATACTGGGGGCCAAGGACAATTAGAATTAGTTAAAATGTTCTACGGGCAATTGGATAAGGAAGGATTCATTATTGACGAACGATTTAATGGTGGTGGTCAATTAGCAGATCGATTTTTAGAATTACTAACAAGGCCTGTTATTTACAATTTATATTGGCGACATGGAAAGCATCATACGGCTCCAAATAAAACTAATACCGGCCCGTTAGGGATGTTAATTAATGGTTGGGCAGGTTCAGGAGGCGATGGTTTGCCATGGGCATTTAGAGAATTAAATGCAGGACCAATTGTTGGTGAACGAACCTTAGGTATTTTGGTTGGACCCGCAACCGGACATTCATTAATTGATGGTGGAAGAATTACGGTACCTGGTGCACGACTTTACTTAAACAATGGTGATTGGTTTGCCGAGGGCGTTGGGGTATTACCTGATTTTCCTGTATGGGATGACCCAAATATCTTAATGCAGGGACGTGACCCGCAAATGGAAAAAGTTGTAGAGGAAGTTATGAAACTCCTTAAAACCAATCCGGGTATTTCAACTCCACCTCCTGCAAAAGAGGATAGAACAGCAAAAGGATTAATAAAGCAATAGAAATACACCAGCTAAACCAAAAAAAATACCCTTCACAATATGAAGGGTTTATATTTTAAATAGCAAAACTTACAATATATTAGCACTTTAATTTAGTTTTTATGCTCAATACTGCAGATGTAACTTTTTCATATACCAAAGAAACTTCTTTCAACTTTCCTGATATCAAGTTATCACCTGGTGAATCATTATTAATTCTAGGTAAATCGGGTATTGGAAAGACTACACTCCTACATTTATTGGCAGGAATTTTAAGTCCAGATAACGGGGCTATTTTAATCAACGACGCTAATATTAGCCATTTCAGCATTAAAGAATTAGATGCCTTTAGAGGAAAAAATATTGGTATCGTTTTTCAGAATACCATTGCCGTTTCGTCCTTGACCGTTTACGAAAATTTACAAGCCAGATTATATTTCAGCGGAATTTCTAATCAAAAAGAAGCCATTGAAAATATATTGGTGCAGTTAGATTTAGTATCTGTAAAAAATCAAAAGCCCAATACTCTAAGTACAGGTCAATTGCAACGTTTAGGGATTGCGTTAGGAGTTATTCATAAACCTGCTATTATTCTTGCAGATGAACCCACTTCAAGTTTAGATGATGAAAATTGTGCGTTAGTCATAGATTTATTAAAAAGTCAGGCAAAAAAATCGAATGCGAATTTGATTATCATCACACATGATCAACGTATAAAAAGCGCTTTTACTAATACCATCGTTTTATGAACATTGTAAAGCTTAGTTATAAAAATATTATTGCCAAGCCGTTGCAAACTTTTTTAACGGTTTTGATACTTTCTTTAAGTATTGGACTGCTACTCGGTGTCAAACAACTCAACGAAGTTTTTGAATCTCAATTAATGCAAAGCTTAAACGGAGTTGATATGGTGGTTGGTGCTAAAGGAAGTCCGCTTCAACTAGTGCTCTCTACGGTGTTACATATAGATAATCCAACTGGGAACATTTCTTATAATGAAGCAAAAAAGATTGCCCAACACAGGTACATCGAATATGCTATTCCAATTGCCATTGGTGATAATTTTAAAGGCTATAAAATTGTTGGTACGTCAACTGGTTATGTTGAGTTACATAAAACCAGTATAGCAAGAGGAGCAATGTTCAATACAACCAACGAAGTTGTTATAGGCCATGCTGTTTCTGAAAACTTAAACTTAAATATTGGCGATACTTTTTACAGCTCTCATGGAATGATTGAAAATGCTGTTGAAAGTCATGATGACCACCCTCTTAAAGTTGTGGGGATTTTAAAACCTACACAAAATGTTATTGATCGATTGATTTTAACGAGTCTGGAAAGTATTTGGCATCTCCATGAGCATGAAGATGAAAATGACAACCCTAATCACAATCATGACGATGAAGACATAACAGCATTATTAGTTACGTTTAAAAACAAAAGAGGCTTGCTTTCCCTGCCAAGAAATATTAATGAAAATACCGCATTTCAAGCTGCACTACCTAAATATCAGCTAGATAAACTTTTTAAAACCACAGCAATAGGCACCAAAGCAATTACATGGATTGCACTTTCTATTCTTTTTGTTTCGGGTATAAGTATGTTTGTTAGTTTGTATAGAATGGTAAAAGAACGAGCTAAAGAACTAGCATTAATCAGAACCTATGGAGCTAGCAGAAACAAGTTAATTTTATTGGTGTTTTCTGAAGGTTTATTAGTTGGTCTTTTTAGTTTTATCGCTGGTGTTTTATTAGCTACTTTGAGTTTACAAGCAATATTTACTTTAATTAAAGACACCTATAAACAGCAGATTTACTTATTAGCATATCAAAATGACATCTTAGAAATGTTATTGTTTATATTTGGCATAATTTTTATTGCAACATTAATAGCTATTCGTCCAATATTTAAAATGGATATTTCTAAAATTATTAGTCATGAAAGTTAAATCGGTATTGTTTCTTTTACTTTTTGTCTTTTTATACACGAGTAGTGCTTTTGGTCAACAAAAAGTAACCTGGAAAGAACTCAGTACGGCCTATCGTAAAGAAATTTATCCTAACAAGAATGAGGACAAAAAATCGACAGTTGTATATCTACCTAACCAGAGTGACAATGAAAAAGCAATATCCTTAAAAGATATTGTTGGAAAAAAAGTTACCGTTAGAGGGTATTTTTTAGATTTAGGTGCAGATGCTATGTGGTACATGCTCTCACGATTTCCTTTCGAAAATTGCTTCTTTTGTACTGGAGTTGGTCCTGAAACTGTGATTGAACTTGGGCAGTTTCAAAACACTAAGTCAAAATTTAAAACTGATGACATCGTTACCGTTACAGGTACATTATATTTGATTAAAGAGGACGATGAATATTTCTATATTCTAGAAAATTGTACGGTAACCCTAACAGAGTCTTAATCACTAAAACTTTTCTTTTAAAATTGCAACTATAAAAAAAGCCTTCTCATAGAGAGAAGGCTTTGCAATATCTTTGTGATGGTTACATCCCACCTTTTCTATTAGGTGATCTTTGAGAAGGCCATTCCCGGCGTTCTCCTGTTCCTGGATTTATTGGCATTACCATTCTTTCATTTGAAACTCTCTCTGGATCTTCAGAAGCCATATAGGCCAAAATTGCAGTAAGAATTACATTATTTCGAACATCATCAAATACTACTTTATCGTAAGTATCACGATTTGTATGCCATGTATAGTCCCAGTATGACCAGTTTAATGCACTTAAATTAAAAGCGGGAGCGCCAGCTGCTAAAAATGATGCATGGTCAGTTCCTCCTGTACTTGGTCTTCCTGGAAAGTTGGTTTCTATATGATCAGTAACACTTCTTGGTACAGCATTTAACCAACGTCCTAAATATTCATAAGCATGTAAAAATCCAGATCCTGATATATTTACAACGCGCCCAGTACCATTATCTTGGTTGAATAACGCTTGTACGTTTTTTACAATTTCTGGATGATCTTCAACAAATGCTCTAGAACCATTTAAACCTTGTTCTTCACTTCCCCAATGCCCCACGATAATGGTTCGTTTTGGATTTGGATATATTTTCTTTAAAACGCGCATGGTTTCCAGCATCACCAAGGTTCCCGTTCCATTATCTGTAGCTCCTGTACCACCATCCCAAGAATCGAAGTGCGCAGACAAAAACACATACTCATCTGGTTTTTCAGTCCCTTTTATTTCTCCTATCGTATTAAAGGTTGGCACTTCACCAAGATCTTTAGACTCAGCAACAATTTTAATTACAGGTTTATGCCCAGATTCTGCCAATCTATATAGCATGGTGTAATCTTCTAACTCCATATCGACCGTTGGAATATTTTTCGTTCTAGCACTAAATATCTTATTAACTCCAAATCCTCTTGACCAGTTACATGCAACTAAACCTGCGGCACCTGCTTCTTCTAGAGCAGCGATTATTGTTCGCGTATTGTAGCCTGTATTTCTAATATTATTTCTCCATTCTTCAACCATTTTACTTCGGTTATCCTTCATTTTTTGAAAAGACTCTTCTGTTGCAAACTCTTCCCAATTATAATCTGGACGCCCTGTTGGTTGATTCATTGAAATCAGTACAAGCTTGCCTTTTATATTTGGTAACCAGGCTTTAAATGCGGCTTCATCGGCAAATGTTGGTATGGTTACAGCTTCGGCGGTTACACCTTTGCTTCCTGTACTTGGATTCCAAGCCAACTGGGTACCATCTAATGATTGCACTCTAGGAGAAATCATATCAATATGAGTAATACCTCGCTCCCAACCACGCCATGTACCATAGTTTTCTTTTCTCGCTTCAATTCCCCATTCAGTATATCGTTCAATTGCCCATTTGCTGGCATGCTCCATTTGAGGGGTACCAACTAAACGCGGGCCAATGACATCTAAAAGTTCATGAGCCAGATTTTCTAACTGCGAATTCTCTGTTGCCTCTTTAATTAGTCCTTCAATTATTGCATCTTTATCTTGTGCAAATAAAGGAGCATTCACTAGTAGCAAAAGTGCTACTACCATTTGTAATGTTTTTTTCATTTTAAATTTGATTGGTTGTAAATATTTTGACTTAAAAGTCCAATATACAAAGATACCTCAGAACATTATGTTAATGCCGCCAAATAATTATTAAGTGTAATAAAAAAGCCTTCTTTTTAGAAGGCTTTTCTTTTTCTATAAATTATATCTAACACTAAATACGACGTATCTGGGTTGCACAAAATACTCACTTGTACTAGTAAATAGGGTATTAATATTATCTTGATTTAATGATTTAGTATCTAATAGGTTTGTTACACCTAATCGGTACTCCCATTTACTATCCTTTTTCTGGTATTCTAAACTTGCATCTAAGAAACTATATGTATTAAGTGATTCAACCTCGTTTTTGTAATTAAAATATGAGTAATCAGCTCTAAATGTAAACCCTTTTAAGAAATAAGCGTCAAAATTGGCAAATGGACTATGGGTGTAAAACTTACTTGTTCCTCTTCCTTGATCGTACTCATTAACCGTTAAATTATAGCCTACTTCAAAGTTTGGTGCATTTCTAAAATTGGTACTTAACCTCGTTCTATATGCCTGTGTAAAAGACTCATTTATGCTACGTTCGTTATTTACAAATTGATTGAATTTTGAATAACTAAAATTTCCACCCAATGATGCCTTTATTTTTCCAAAAGTGCGCTCAAAGCGTCCATTTGCGGTAATAGATTCGTCTGCAAAATTTGAGTTAAATGGGGTTGATATTCTATTTGTTGTTGGTATATCTGGATCACCTGGATTAGCTCCAGGTATAGTCAAGAATTCAGATTGACTTCTTATTTGATCAATACGTTTACTGTAATTAATTGAACCATGCACATTGGTATAGTTAAACATATTGAAACTAAAATAACTCAAGTTAATATTATGTGCTAACGAATTTTCAAGTTCTCTGTTACCTTGATACAATGAATTGTAATTATTAAACACCAAAGCTTCTGCCAACTGATTTACATCTGTAAAGGTGTTTTGCATACTGTATCTCAAGTTTAAATTCTCGCTTTTCTTCAATTGAATTCGCATATTGAAATCGGGCAATACTCTAAAGAATGTGTCTTTAATCTCGCTACCAAACTGTTGGTTTTTTGTTGCATAACTGTGCACTGAAAACCCTGGGGTTAATGTAAATTTACCCGTTTTTACTCGGTAATGAAAACCTAAATAAATATCGCTAAAATTAAATCTAACATCGTTAATTACATCTGCTTGCGCATTTGTTAATTCGTACTTCCCACCATTGTCTAAAATCTGAAAAATCTCTGAATTAAAATCTTGTCTACTAAACAATGAACCAAAGGTTAGATTAATGTTACTCTTTTGATTTAAAACATACCAATAGTCAAGTTTTGCATCAACCTTATTGGTCTTAATTAATTTATCTTGAGCCACGTTATACCCAGATTGTGACTGATCTAATCCCAATACTTCAGAGAATTGAAATAATTCTGATTGCTCTAAAGCAGCATTATAGAACGGATCTTCATTTTGCCATAAATGTTGTGCCTCTACCGCAAAAATATTTCTATCGTTCAAGGTGTAATAATAATTTAGGTTTTGATTGATACTATATGGATCTTGCTTCTGCGTCTCGTCAATATCATTTAATACCGATGAATAAAAATCTTGAAACTCAGACTGCTTTGAAACGCGTCCAAAAACATCATAATCAAAATGATTGTTAGCATTTGGTCGATAGCTGGAGCTTAATTTAAATAACCCCAAATCGCTTTTCTGGTGCGTACTACTTTCAGTCATTTCATCTGGTGCTGGCATTTGACCATCATCTGTTTGCGTATACACTCTAGTACTTACCTCCTCCATATCTGTTCTAGTTCCAGAATAAATCGCAAATCCACTTAAATCCCATGCTTTTTTTGGTGAGTAACTAAAATTGGCTGCACCAAATTTGGTGTCAATGGCTTTTGCCCTATTATTTCGCATGGTTAAAAATCCCATATCACTCATCCCAACATTGAAGTTGGTTCCACTATTTCTATTTATCCCTCTAAAACCTCCTGTGAAATTGAAATAATCTCTCATGGTAAACGGCATCTCTCCAATATTATTGAAATCGGTGATTATATTGATACTACCTTTAGGGCTGTAATAGAAAAGTTTCGGATGGGCAATATACCGCTCATCTGGTCCAACTCCGGCAGTAACCTCTCCAAACCAGAAGTTCTTTTTTCCTTCTTTTAATTTAATGTTTATGGCAATATTGTCTTCATTACTTCGCACATTTCGCAATTGCCCTACTTCATCATAATTCTTGAGTACCTGGACTTTATCTAACGCATCAGCAGGGATATTTTTCGTAGCCAATTTGGTATCTCCATCAAAAAAATCTTTTCCTTCTACCATAACTTTGCTTACCGCCTTACCTTCCACTTCTATAGATCCGTCATCGGTAACTTCAACACCTGGCAATCGTTTTAAAACATCTTCAAGTTTTTTGTCTGTTTCTTGTTTAAATGAATCTGCGTTATACACTAAAGTATCTCCTTGCACTGATACTGGCATTTCATAGGTTAACTCAACTGCATCTAATGAGTTATCTGGGTTTAACGTAAAATCTTTTATGATGTCTTGACTTCCTGTATCCAAAGGCACGTCTGCAGATTTCATACCCACATAACTGACCTGAATCTTATACGTTGAATTAGATTTTAAATTAAGTCGGTATCGCCCCTCGTCATTTGTGATTGCATATGAATCTAATGCTTTGGTTTCCTGATTTATTGCGATGACATTGGCTAATTCTAAAGGACTTCCAATGCTATCTTTTACAACACCCTCTACTTTAACTTGCGCAAAAGTGGTGCATGCTACTAATAAAACTATAGTAGTTATTAACTGCTTCATAAGTAATTTTGAGTTGTTTTTTGATTAATGGTTTACTATTGCCTTCTCCCTCTGTCGCCACCTCTTCTTCTAAACATTTGGCTCATCTCTTCCGTTTTGTCTTTTACTATTTTGTTGTACTCAGCTTGAGTAACTTCTTTCCCTTTTTGTGGTTTATTAATTTCGGTTCGTTCTTTTGGATTGATAACTATTTTAGAACATAGTATTGTGGTTCTTAACGCATTGACTTCTAAAATTAAACCCGGTAACCCCCAATACTCTCCTGGACCATGACTCACCGGAATTTGCGGCGTATACCATGCAGTAACAATAATTTCTGCTGGCATTTCAAATTCTGGTTCATTCGTTTGGGTTGAGTCATTTTTTGTTTCATTATCACGGTTGGGCCCTCGTCTACGCATTGCGGTAAAATCGATACCTTCAACTTTTTTTACGGCAGTAGCTTTCATACACAAATACTGTCCTATTTGCTTTGTTTCACCTTCTAACTTCCAATCTAACTTTTGAAGCTCGTCATTTATGAGAAACTGCTTCCCAAAAAATTCCTGCTCCTGAAGCATTTGGTTGTCTTTTACATTTTTGTACTGCGGCCCCCCTGCGAAACTTCCCATCATCATTCTACCAAATCCTCGACCTCCTTGTCCTGGTGTTTCAAGCTGTTCTTCCTCTTTATAAATTGATGCTTCCTTATTAAAAGTTAAAACATAATTTCTCTCGAACATACTTTTCATTCGTTCTGCAATCTGCCGCTTCATTTCTTCACTCATTTGCCGACCACCAAAATTGTTCATATCTACCGTCGTTTTAGAAAAATAGTGTGCTACTCCCTGAAAGTCCTGTGCATTTGTAACTACAGAGATAAATAGTGCTAAACAGCTTATTAATAAAGTTTTTGAGATCGTTTTCATTGTTATTGATTTAAATGTCATGTTAAAAATACGCTTTAACATGTATTAGACCCTAATAACAATGATAGGTTTAATCTTTAAAGTGTTAAACTTTTATGAGGTTATCCGCCTATTCGAATTTCTATACTTTGACCATCACCTTCACGATCATGTCTGTAAAGTTCTCGCATTTCTTTCATCTTTTTCTCCATGATCTTATCGTACTCTTCTTGTGATATCTTTTTACCTTTTGTTGGTTCATCTATATCAATCTTTTCGCTTGGATTTAATACAATCTTACTGCACATTAGTGATTGTGAGCCATCATTAACCTCAAGTATTAATCCTGGCAGCCCATGATATTCTTCAGGTCCATTGCTCACAGGAATTTGTGGTGTATACCAGGCAACAACTTCATACTCCTCGATCTTTGGTGTATCATCAAACTCTTTATCACCATTAATACTTACGCCACTCTCTCTTACTTCTCGCTCCCTTTTTAAGGTTGCTTTATAACAAGTATAATCACCAATATTTTTAGTTTCACTACTTAACTGCCAATCAAGCTTTTCTAGTTCATCCTGAATCAAAAACATCTTACTAAATGATTCATTTTGATTGGCATAACGATTTTCCTTTGTGTTTTTATACATGACATCTGACCCACCAGACATAGCAACTACCATAACCATTCCTTGTGGCTGTGGTGCTTCTAATTGTTCTTCTTCTTTATATATAGACTCTTCTTTATTAAAGGTAAGTTTATACGTTTTTTCAAACTGCTTTTTTAAACTGGCCATCATGCGTTCATACATTTCACCACCCATTTGTGTACTATCTAATTTAAGTTCTACTTTACGATGACTCTTATAGGTTGCAACACCTTGAAAGTCTTGTGCCATTACAGTAGTTGTAATTAATGTAACAACGAAAACTGAAAATTTTGTTAGTGCATTCATTTCTTATTTTTCTTTAAAATTAATGTTTATTTAATTAGTTCGTAATTTCTGTGGTACAAAGATTATTGAGAAAATGTATTTTTTACGTTAACTAGTGTTAACTAGTGTTAACCGATTGGTTTTAAACCATATTAACAATTACTTTTGACCTATGAATGAAAATAAATACAACTGGATATTATATGTAATCATTGCCGTAATTGCAGGTACTATTGGTATTCAAGTGTATTGGAATTACAAAAACTACGAGGTTAATAAACAACAACTTATTAATGAGGTACAGCTTAGTTTAGATAGTGCAGTTGAAGAATATTATGCAAAATTAGCTGAAGAACGAACCTACGGCTTTGCTATTGAAGCATCTTATCAAGATAGTTTATTCCCTAACCATCATACATTTGATAGCATCATTAGAAAATTTGATTTATCATCAAAACGTATGACCGGATTTGACTCTTTGGACATCACCCTCAATTCTGATGGCATCATGGTATATACTGGAAGTGATGCCGATTCATTATTGAAAAGTGTACGAGGTGAACCCTTCAAACACCCAACAGGAAGGCGACTGGAGCTTAATCATATTAGTTATCATCCAGATTCAATAATAACCGGAAATCTTGAACAACTAACCTCAAAGGTTGTGATATCTTTGGCCAGAGAGATCATTGAAATTGAAGAAATAGATTCTTTATTTGTTCAAAATATTAAGAACAAGAATTTGAATGTACAGCATGAATTGCAATTACTCAATTCACCTATAGATTCTGTGGAATATAATGACGTATCGAAGGAATCACTTCGCATCTTTTCAAAGTCGCCCTTTTTAACTGGACAGAACCAAATAATGGCAATTTTTAGTAATTCGACTCAGGAAATTCTGAAACGAGGACTAAAAGGAATTCTTATTTCAACCTTATTGGTTTTGGTAGTGATAAGTTGTTTATTCTATTTACTTAAAATCATTAAACATCAAAAGCAGCTGGCTGAAGTGAAAAATGATCTTATAAGCAATATTACTCATGAATTTAAAACTCCAATTGCAACTATTGGTGTGGCTTTAGAAAGTATAAAAGACTTTAACGTTATTAATGATAAAGCGAAAACAACCTCTTATCTAGAAATGTCAACAAATCAGCTCAATAAACTCAACCTCATGGTAGAAAAGCTTTTAGAAACTGCCACTCTAGACAGTGAGGAACTCAATTTAAAAAAAGAGGAAATAAATATTGTAGAATTAGTAAGCTCGCTCGTTGGCAAGCATGAAATGGCGACTTCAAAGGAAATTGATTTTAACTGTGAAAGCGAAATCATAACGGGAGTCATAGACATTTTTCATTTTGAAAATGCACTTAATAATGTTATTGACAATGCTATTAAATATGGAGGCGATTACGTTAAAGTTAGTTTAACAACTACTGCAAAAGGATTTGAGATTTCTGTAATGGATAATGGTTCATCATTAACCGAACAGCACAAACAGAAAATATTTGAAAAGTTTTATAGAATCCCTAAAGGAAATACTCACGACGTAAAAGGTTTTGGAATAGGATTGTACTATACCAAAAAAATAATTGAAAAACATGGTGGAAGGATTGATCTAGATCTTTCAAATAAATTAACCAATTTTAAAATTGTGATACCAAATGAGTAAGATTTCAATTTTATTAGCAGAAGACGAACCTGCACTAGGTCAAATTATAAAAGAAAGTCTTGAAACTCGCGACTTTAGTGTAATGCTATGTGAAAATGGTGAAAAAGCATATCAAGTATATAAATCTCATAAACCAGAACTTCTTGTTTTAGATGTGATGATGCCTAAGAAGGACGGTTTTACATTGGCTAAAGAAATTAGAATGGAAGATGATGCAGTTCCTATAATTTTTTTAACTGCTAAATCTCAAACCCAAGACGTCGTAGAAGGATTTACAATTGGTGGCAATGATTACTTAAAAAAGCCATTTAGCATGGAAGAGCTTATTGTAAGAATCCATAATTTACTTAGTCGTACCAAACTTCAAAAAAGTGCTGATATACTGAAATTTGGGCAATTTACTTTCGATTTTCCTAAACAGACATTGCAATATCAAGATCAAGAAAAAACACAATTAACACATAGAGAAGCACATCTATTATTTCACCTCATCAAGAATAAGAACGAAGTACTTGATAGGTCCTTAATATTAAATAAGCTTTGGGGTACAGATGATTTTTTTACAGCACGCAGCATGGATGTTTATATTACTAAGCTTCGCAAAAAACTCAAACTAGACACCTCGCTTCAAATTGTCAATGTTCGCGGATTTGGATATAAACTAATTGATTAAATGTGGTTTGATTTTTGTAGTTTTAAACCACATGCAAATCATTAAGTATTTTATATTTTTTCTCTCACTAACCATTTGGTCACAATCGAGTATTGAAACAAATTTTATTGGTAAAAATGAAATCAGGGTTGACCATTTTGTTGGTTTAGATAATTTCGATCAAGAATATTATGTCACCAACAATGAGTTTGTTGTTAATCGTAGCAACAATAGTTTGGCCTATAGTAATGTACAACTTGGAGATTTGTATTCGGTAAATGCATTTAATCCGCTTAAGATTAATCTTTATTATAGAGATTTTAACACCCTAGTCGTTCTAGATAATAGATTAGCCGAAATTGTGAAGGTGAATTTTAACGAATTACGTCCGCAACGAATTATTAGTCATATCTCCACGGCACATAATAATAACATTTGGTTGTTTAATGAAAATTCTAGGCAATTGGAGGTTTTCGATTTTATGGCCTTAAAAACTACTCAAAATACGGTACCGCTTGAAGGTAAGGTACATGATTTGATTAGCAACTACAATTGGTGCTGGTTGCTTACAGAGAAATTTATTTATAAGATCAACTACTTTGGGATAATTATAGAAAAAACCAAAAATGAAGGTTTTACTAAACTTGTTCAAACCAATAATAAGCTCGTTTTACAAAAAGACAATACCCTTTTTTTATTAGATGAAACATCACAAGAATTTAAGCAAATAATACTTCCAGAATTGTTAATAAAACAGTTTTTTGTAACCAATGAAACCTTGTATATTTACGATCACGAATTTTTGTATCGCTACCAACTAATAACGAATTAAACTATGCACGTTGCAATTGCTGGAAATATTGGCGCAGGTAAAACTACACTAACAAACTTATTAGCAAAACACTATAAATGGGAAGCACAATTAGAAGATGTTGTTGACAATCCTTATTTAGATGATTTTTACAATCAGATGGAACGATGGAGTTTCAATTTGCAAGTTTATTTTTTAAATAGTCGTTTTCGTCAAGTATTGCAGATTCGTAAGAGTGGTAAAGATATTATTCAAGATAGAACCATTTATGAAGATGCTCATATATTTGCTCCTAACCTTCATGCTATGGGCTTAATGACGAATAGAGATTTTAGCAATTATTCTTCACTATTTGAATTAATGGAATCTTTGGTACAGGGACCTGATCTTTTAATTTATTTGCGAAGTTCAATTCCTAATCTTGTGAATCAAATTCACAAACGCGGGCGTGATTACGAAAACTCTATAAGTATTGACTACCTAAGTCGATTAAATGAACGCTATGAAGCCTGGATTCATGGATACGATAAAGGCAAACTGCTTATTATTGATGTAGACAATCTTGATTTTGTAGACAACCCAGAAGATCTCGGTAGCATTATTAATAAAATCGACGCCGAAATTCACGGTCTTTTTTAGCAAGTTTTAACATTTGCTTTTCTATTGGATTTGTTACCTTAGTTCACTCATATATTTAGTAACTAAAATCCAACCAATAATTATGAAAAGAGTCCTTCTTTTACTTATAGTATTTATAAGTACGAACCTCATTTCTGCACAAGACAATTCTAACGATCAAACACCTAAACCAAATTATCGATTAGCAGCACGGTATTCGCCAACACAGCTTGGAAAAATGGTACATTCTACTGCGGTGCAACCAAGATGGCTTAATACTGGGAACAAATTCTGGTATCAGTATAAAACTACCAATGGTTCTAACTATTACATTGTAGATCCAGATAGACGTACGAGAACTAAATTGTTTGACAATGCCAAAATGGCTAAGTGGTTAAGCGAAATCACAAAGGATCCGTATGATGCACAACACTTACCTAGATTTGATTTTGAATTTGTAAGAAACAATACGGCTATTCGTTTTAGAGTGACTTCTAATGAAGAGGTAGAAGCAAAGGAAAAGAAACAGGATACAGCCAAAGCCAAAAAGAAGAAAAAACCTAAAATGGAGAAAAAGGTATATCACCTTGAATATCGTTTGGGAGGAAATGGTTTAACCATTATTGACAACGAAAAAGAGGATAAAAAACGTATGTCTTGGGCCAATGTAGCTCCAGACAGTTCAATTGTTCTATTCTCTAAGCATCACAATTTGTATTGGATGGATAAAGAAAACTTCCTAAAGGCGGTTGAAGACGAAAAAGATTCAACTATCGTAGAACACCAATGGACAACCGACGGTGAAGAACACTTTGGTTATGGTGGTGGCGGTAGAGGTGACAATAACCTTGATAAAGAGAAGAAAAAAGATGATCGAAAAGGAGTTTTTGGCTTCTGGTCACATGATTCAAAGAAGTTTATCTATCAAAGAACCGACTCGAGACATATTAATGATTTATGGGTAATCAATACCACAGCCAATGATCGCCCAACACTTGAAACTTATAAATACCATATGGCTGGAGAACAAGATTTCTATAAGTATTCTGTAGAAGTTTTTGATATCCCATCAAAAAGCCAGATGCAAGTTAAAATAGATACTACAGTACAACAAAGCATTGGAATTTACGGCCATAGTTATAAAAAGAACGACCCGAGTAAACACAAACCGCGTCTATTACTTTCAAAGCAAGGCAAAATCTATTTTAATACAACCAGCAGAGATAGAAAAAGATTAGATGTACATGTAGCCGATATTAATACAGGAGAAGTTACAACTTTAATAAATGAACACTCTAATGTGTACATTGAAAATAGAGGAAAGGCAATACGTTTATTCAATAATGAATCAGAAATGCTATTCTGGTCAGAGCGTGATGGTTGGGGACATTATTATTTATATGACTCTAGCGGTAATTTAAAACGTCAGGTAACCTCTGGAGAATATCATGTAGACTCCTTCCAGGGAATTGATGAAAACGAACGTGTATTGTATTTTACGGCTAATGGAGTAAATAAAACTATTGATCCGTACTATGCGCACTTATATCGTATTAACCTTAATGGAACAGGATTAAAGAATTTGAACCCTGGCGATTTTAATACGTTTGTGAGCGTATCAGATTCTAAGCGTTATTTTGTGAGCAATTTTTCAAGAGTAAATACCGTACCAAAATCAGAGCTTAGAAACAGTAATGGTGGTTTGGTTATGGCTCTAGAAGAGGCCGATCTATCACAGTTAATGGCATCAGGTTACAAATTCCCAGAACCATTTAAAATGAAAGCCGATGATGGTATTACCGATATCTATGGTGTGATGTATAAGCCTTTTGATTTTGATGAAAACAAGAAATACCCGCTTATAGAATATGTATACCCAGGTCCACAGACGGAAGCGGTAAATAAATCGTTCTCAGCACGAATGAATCGAACCGATAGAATGGCCCAGGTAGGATTTATTGTAATTACTTTAGGTAACCGCGGTGGTCATCCTGCGCGTTCTAAATGGTACCATACTTATGGATATGGAAATTTAAGAGACTATGGTCTTGCCGACAAGAAATATGTCGCAGAACAACTAGCAGATAAATATGATTTTATTGATATTGAAAAGGTTGGAATTTTTGGACATTCTGGAGGTGGATTTATGTCAACCGCTGCCATGCTAGTATATCCAGATTTCTTTGACGTAGCTGTGTCTTCAGCAGGTAATCATGACAATACAATTTACAATAGTTGGTGGAGTGAAACCCATCATGGTATTAAAGAAGAAAAAGATGCCGAAGGTAATATCAAGTACAAATATATGATTGATAAAAACCAGACATTAGCATCTAACTTAAAAGGAAAGTTACTATTAACTACTGGAGATGTTGATAATAATGTGCACCCAGGTGGAACAATAAGAATGGTTAATTCGCTTATTAAGGCCAATAAGCGATTCGATTTTATGTTAATGCCTGGACAGCGCCATGGTTTTGGTAACATGACTGAGTATTTCTTCTGGATGAAGGCCGATTATTTTAGCAAGCACTTATTAGGTGTTGAAGCCACAAGTGTAGACATGACTGAAATGAACAGAGAGAAGCCTAAAAAGAAATAGATTGATTTCTTTTTATACAACAAAGAGCCTCCTAATTGGAGGCTTTTGTCAATTTTACAAATTAGTTCGAGTGCTTTACACGCTCAAAATCACATTCTTTAATTCTTATAAATAAGAAACGGTTTTCCAGAGTGTTGCATTTCGATGCCTAATAACTTAGCAATTGAAGGTGCTATCTGAGTTGAATATAGCTGACTATTTAATTTAATTTCTCCATTCGGTTGAACACCTTTACCAAAGGCAATAAGCCAAACCTCATCTGCTCCATTAACAGATGCTCCATGGCTTCTCCAAGTATCAATAGGAATAGTTCCTCTACCATGATCAGTGGTGATAATAAAAGTGGTGCTGTCTTTATAAAAGGGATCATTTTGCGTAAACTCCCATAATTCTTTTATAAATCCATCAGTAACATTCGCCGATTTCAAATAGGCATTGTAATTACCATTATGCGCAAAATCATCGGTTTCACCATACGCAATATAAACTAGGTTGGGATGTTTCTTCTTTAAATATTCTAGGGCATAATGATGTGTAAAAACATCTAGACGTACTGTACTCCACGGACTTGGAGTGACCTTTTGCAGCTTATTTAAATAAGCTTCCTTCTCAGTTAGGTTGTTACCCACTGCACTCTCAAAACCCGCATTTACAGGAACCCCACTGCGCTTCTCATTCACGATATATGGAAAAACATCCCAGCTTCCAAAGGCAGCTACTTTTCCCTGATAACGAGCATCAGTATTCGCTAATTCAAGGATGGTTTTGTTCGGATTCGGTATTTTGCTATTACTATCTATTCGCTCATCGTCTGCTTTCCCAGATAATATTTCGTTGTAGCCAGGATAAGAGAACCAATGCTTGTTGGTTAAATTTACTTCACTACCCAAATCTCTATTCCCGTATATTTCACCAATTTTCGCTACAGTATTCCAAATAAAAGGTGTTAGGGCTTTTCTGCGTTCTTCTTTAGTGGATCTCCAAAACCTTTTAATAATCTCCTCTTTACCACTCGTATACTCATCATTTTCCATTAATACCGAATCAACACCATTAAACAATTCTTGCCAACGGTAGCCATCTAGGGTAATTAATATTACTTTGTGAGTTGCATCGTCATTGCTTTTCTGTGCATATAATCCTGAAAAACAAATGAAGAAGATTAAAAAAAGAATGTTGTATTTCATTTTAAAGTGCTTTGACTACTAAATTACACTTCATACTATTATAAACAAAAAAACCACGCCCTTGGCGTGGTTTTAATACTATATCTAAAAGATGACTAGTTCTCTTCTGTCTCTTCTACTTCTTCGATTACCTTCTTAACTACCTTCTTTCCTTTAACTTCTACTTCGCTTAAGGCATCAATCTTCGCTTTAACCTCTTCTTCTGTACCTTCAAAAATTTGATCTTCAGTAGTTGTCTCACCATCTTTAGTAGTTGTAGTTGTTACGGTCGCTTTCACAGTTCCATCATCATTTTTCTGCATATCTACTTTTACTTCCTTAGACACATGGTCTTCATGAAGCTCACCAGCTTTTTCAGAGAACATTGCTGTATCTCCTTTAACAACATGCTTTTTCCCATCTTCATCTATCCAAACCTTTACATTCTCCTCAGCATAGGCAGCATCACCAGAAATAGCAATACTTGGCGCAATTACTAAGGCAACCACAGACATTAATTTCAATAAGATGTTTAATGATGGTCCCGATGTATCTTTAAATGGATCTCCTACAGTATCACCCACTACAGCTGCTTTATGCGCATCTGTACCTTTACGGCCTTGCTCTTCGATCATTTTCTTAGCGTTATCCCAAGCACCTCCAGCGTTAGACTGGAAGATTGCCATTAGCACCCCACAAGTTGTTACACCTGCAAGTAAACCTCCTAGCATTTCGGCTCCACCAATAAATCCAATCCCAACTGGCACAACAATGGCAAGTACACCTGGAGCAACCATTTCTCTAATAGAAGCCTTGGTTGAAATCTCTACACACTTATCATATTCGGCAACACCATCGGCAGCATCAAATATCTTTCTATCTGCATCTGAAGCTTTAGACATATCTGAATCATTCTTTCTCATCACTTCTAAAGCTGCCTTTAAAGCAGGAATATCTCTAAACTGACGACGTACTTCTTCGATCATAGACATTGCTGCACGTCCAACCGCGTTCATTGATAATGCTGAGAATACAAATGGCAACATACCTCCTACTAATAATCCAGCCATAATCTTAGGTTGTGATACATCAATAGCTGTTACACCAGCTGTTTTCATAAAGGCGGCAAATAATGCTAAGGCTGTTAAAGCAGCAGAAGCAATAGCGAATCCTTTACCAATAGCCGCAGTTGTGTTTCCTACAGCATCAAGCTTATCTGTACGCTCACGTACTTCGCTAGGAAGTTCGCTCATCTCAGCGATACCACCAGCGTTATCAGAAATTGGTCCGTAAGCATCAACCGCTAATTGAATACCTGTATTTGCTAACATTCCTACCGCAGCAATCGCGATACCATATAATCCAGCAAAGTAGTGTGATACTAAAATTGCAGCTGCAATTAAAATAATTGGAATTGCCGTAGACATCATTCCAACACCTAAACCTGCGATAATATTTGTCGCCGATCCTGTCTCTGATTGCTTAACAATTGAATTCACTGGTTTAGTACCTGTTCCTGTATAATATTCGGTTACCTTACCAACAGCTAATCCCGCAACTAAACCTGCAATTGTAGCATAGAAAACTCCCATAGCTCCAAATGCCAAATCAGCAGTTGCTTCAGCAGGAATAAATCCGTTAATTAAAAAGTAAGAAGCAACTAACATTAATCCAGCTGAACCAAATTCACCAATATTTAATGCTTTATGTGGTGAACCACCTTCTTTTACTTTTACAAAGAACGTTCCTATAATAGACATTACAATACCAACAGCAGCTAGTGCTAATGGTAAATAAACTGCACCAAGTCCATCAAATCCAGGAGTTACAATTAACGCTCCCAATACCATTGTACCAATGATCGATCCAACATACGACTCAAAAAGGTCTGCTCCCATACCAGCAACATCTCCAACATTATCACCAACGTTATCGGCAATTGTAGCCGGATTTAACGGGTGATCTTCTGGAATACCAGCTTCCACTTTACCTACAAGGTCTGCACCAACATCTGCAGCTTTGGTATAAATACCTCCACCTACACGTGCAAATAATGCAATTGATGACGCACCTAATGAGAATCCAGATAATACATTAAGTACTTCAGATATTTCCCATCCTTGTCCACTGTATATCATAAACAGCCCACTCAATCCAAGAACACCAAGTCCTACAACACCAAGTCCCATTACAGCACCTCCAGCAAAAGCTACTTCTAATGCTTTTCCTAACGATTGTCTTGCAGCGTTTGTAGTTCTAACGTTAGCTTTGGTAGCTACCTTCATTCCAATGAATCCAGCTAAAGCAGAACAAATAGCTCCAACAATAAATGACACAGCTACCATTCCATTTGAACCAGCTTCAGACTGTCCTTTAAAATATAACAAGATCGCAACTGCAACCACAAAAACCGAAAGTATCTTGTACTCAGCTTTTAAGAAAGACATTGCTCCATCGGCAATATTTTTGGCAATTCTTGCCATCTTGTCATCACCAACCTCTTGCTTAGAAACCCATGCGTTTTTAATAAAAACGAATAGCAAAGCTAAGACACCAAAAGCAGGTAAAAATTTTACTAATAATTCCATTTGTTAGTTATTTAATAGTTTGTTTTTTTAAGAATGCGCTAAAATAAGTAAAATATAGCTCATAAAAAAAGCCATTTTTTTATGGTAAAAATGGCTTTTTTATGATCATTATTAGACGTTTAAATAGTAAAAGTCCTGTTTTTTTTATGGTCGCTTTCTTCGTAGCGTTTTACACATTTGTGATAGATCTCTACGGCCTCCTTTGCATCTCCCCAGCCACCAACATCTACTTTCTTTTCTTCGAGGTCTTTATAGACTTCAAAAAAGTGTTCAATCTCTTTTAATCTATGTGGATTGATATCCTTAATATCTTCGCGCTTACTCCAAATTGGATCTGAAACAGGTACACAAATAATTTTCTCATCCGGCCCTTTTTCATCAGTCATATGAAACACACCTATCGGTTTCACTTCCATCACACACATTGGGAAAGTTGGCTCAGTACCCATCACTAGTACATCTAAGGGGTCTCCATCTAGCGCTAAAGTCTCAGGAACGAAACCATAATCACCAGGATACATCATAGAAGAGAATAACATACGGTCAAAGCGAATTTTGTTCAACACAAAATCGTACTCGTATTTGTTTCTACTTCCCTTCGGAATTTCAATTAATACATCAAATGTTACTTCTTTTTTCTTGCTCATAATACCATGCTATTTTGGGACTGCAAAGTTACGCATACTTTGAGGTTTAATCAACTAAATGTCCTTTGATTTTATGTGAAAAATAAGTTACCTTCGGATCTCATTAGAACACAAACAAATAGATCCTAACCAACCAATACAACACATTATGAAACGTATTTTCTCGCTACTAGTTATCCTCTTTATTGTTGCTAGCTGTAAAAATGAAAAACCATTAACCGAAGAACAACAACGCTGGCAGAATTATGCCGATAATGTTGAAATTATTCGTGATGACTTTGGAGTTCCTCATATCTATGGAAAAACAGATGCCGATGCTGTTTTTGGTATGCTATATGCCCAATGCGAAGACGATTTTAACCGTGTTGAGCGTAACTATATTTGGGCAACAGGAAGATTAGCCGAAGTTGAGGGTGAAAAATCACTCTACAGTGACTTGCGAGCACAACTGTATATGACCAAAGAAGAGGCTATAGAAAACTATAACAATGCTCCAAAATGGTTGCAAGATCTATGCAATGCCTTTGCAGATGGCGTTAACTATTATTTACATACACATCCTGAAGTGAAGCCTAAACTTTTAACCCGTTTTGAACCTTGGATGCCAATGTATTTTAGTGAGGGGTCTATTGGTGGTGATATAGAGCGTGTTTCAACGAGAAAGATAAAGGACTTCTATGGAGATGCCAATGATATGGCTATGGTAGACGATGGTTTAATTCGTTTAGAAGATAAAGAACCTAGAGGCTCTAATGGATTTGCCATTGCTGGTGAAAAAACCGCTTCTGGTAATGCCATGCTTTTAATAAATCCACACACCTCATTTTTCTTTAGAGGTGAAATTCATGTAGTTAGTGAAGAAGGGTTGAATGCCTATGGTGCTGTTACCTGGGGACAGTTTTTTGTCTATCAAGGATTTAATGAAAAAACTGGTTGGATGCACACTTCTACGGGTACAGATATTATTGACGAGTTTGAAGAAACCATTGTTAAAGAAGGAGCTAAAACCTCATATAAATATGGTGACGAATTACGCCCTGTAGACTCGATGGAAGTGACATTAAAATACAAGTCGGGCGAAACACTTCAAGACAAGACCTTCACAATGTATCGTACGCATCATGGACCCATAACACATGCCAATGGTGATAAGTGGGTATCAACTGCTTTAATGTGGAGCCCAGTAAAAGCTTTGGAGCAGTCGTTTACAAGAACAAAGAAATCGAATCATAAGGAATTTTATGAAATGATGGATATTAGAACAAATTCTTCTAATAATACAGTGTATGCCGATGCCGATGGAACCATTGCGTATTACCACGGAAATTTTATCCCGAAGCGTAACGAAAAGTTTGATTATACCAAACCAGTAGATGGTAGTAATCCAGAAACCGATTGGAATGGGTTACACGATCTCGAAGACAATATTTTGGTATTGAATCCACCAACGGGATGGATACAAAACTGTAATTCAACGCCCTTCACGAGTGCGGCAGAATATAGTCCGAAAAAAGAAGATTTTCCAGTATATATGACCTCGTATCCAGAAAATTTTAGAGGTATGCATGCAATTCCGTTATTAAAAGAGGCCGACGATCTTACGCTTGATTCTTTAATTGAATTGGCATACGACACTTATTTACCTGGTGCCGATTTGTTAATTACTGGTTTACTAGAAGCCGCAGATAGTGAGCAGGTAACAAGTCAGGAAGCCAGAGAAGCGCTCACCGTATTAAAAGACTGGGATTTTAGAGTTGGCGTAGCGTCTGTAGCCATGACCTTAACGCAGTTCTATTTAAACTCCTATATGGAATCTGGTAAGATTCCAACAATGGAAGGTAACAAACGCATCTCGCGATTAGGAAGATTTGATTATATGAGTAAAACATCAAAATTCACAGAGCGTTTAGAAGTTTTCCAGATAGCTATTGATAAACTAACTGAAGACTTTGGGTCATGGAATACCCCTTGGGGAGAGTTTAACCGTTACCAAAGAGTAGATGGCGAGATTTTTCAGGAATTTGACGACAACAAACCGAGTATCGCTGTAGGGATGGCTTCAGGACGATGGGGTGCATTGGCTTCATACGGAACACGATTTGGGAAAAATACCAAGCGCCAATACGGTACTTCAGGGAATAGTTTTGTTGCCGTTGTAGAAT
>CAZAPO010000180.1:0-6581 GCA_964487005.1 uncultured Flavobacteriaceae bacterium | reverse complement strand
TTGAATAACCTTCCTATCGAAGTAGAATTCTTCTGGATCGAAGGACACGCCCTTGAAAAATACGGTAAAGAATCATATGAAGAGCGGCTAAACCGAATCTGCGATGAGATGGCAAAAGCACACCGATTAAAGTTTGACCGGCATAACCTACCCTGGCGCCCGAATGCCAGACTAAGTCATGAACACTGGAGCATCCATTGGAATGGTAGGAAGATGACGAAAATTGACAAAGACGAGATATACAACCTCATTTTCGAACAACAGGCAAATAACTATCTTCTCGAAAGATCAGATCTTCTAAACACAGCGTTGGACAAAATAGATTGGGAAGCAGCATCTAAAGCTCATTCCAAATGGCCACTGGGGAAAAAAATTTGGATGGCGAAACACCTATCCGGGTTTTCAGCGACAGGGAGGGTTATGTTTCGCAGAGGGGAATGGAAACATAGTAACTGCCCCCGATGTGGGCAACACAACGAAGACGCACAGCACATTATTCGTTGCACAGGTCCCCCAGCGATTAAAGGATGGGAGGAAGCCATCTCCCAATTCACCCTAGATCTTGAAAAGGATACTGATCCTGCTCTCCTACGAGCCATAGTACACTCCTTAAAGGTATGGAAGTACAATATCCCCGAAGACCATCTCCCCTATACAAATACTATTATTAAAGCAATCGAAGACCAAAGAATGCTAGGTTGGGAGCAATTCGCATATGGAAGATGTGCAGTCACGTGGAAAGACGCCCAACAAGAGTGGTTGAACCACAAAGCTACTAGATGGCGACCGTCGGCCTCTAAGTGGATGACCAAGCTAGCCACGGCAGCGAAAGAAATAGCCTGGACAATGTGGGAGAACCGCAACAATTGGCTCCATGATGATAGCCACCCTTGGAAGCAGGAGGATCAACAATTCATAAGGAATGAAATACCTCGCCTCTACCATAGTCTGTCCTCCCCACACCTTCTTCCCCGTGACAAGAAACTTCTGAAGACCCCTCTCAGTACCATTAAGAAGTTCTCGCCACCGAAACAAAATTTATGGTATCAAGCTGTACAGGCAGCACTTGCCCGCAAACGCATCAGCAAAGAAAGAAGTCTCAGACGAACTCAGATGAACGATATCCGCCGTTATTTTCAACCCATGACCAAGTCCTCCTAGTCGGAGCCCGATCCTAGTCAGCCAACCAGTTCAAGAATATGCTTAGACTTGACTTTAACTCAGTTGGTTCAGTCCCCGGGAAAAGCAAGTGGAAGTGCTGCGTATAACCGATGATCTTTCTCTCCCACAACTTGAAAAATTTCCCAAAATGAGTACCGCATATGAACATACACTTTGAGTAAACTGCACAGTACAAACAAGTACTACATTCTCGTACACGTGATGGGGTTCAAAGTGAGTACCGAAGCACTTTCAAAGGCAGCCATGACGTCATCGTACACTTTGGGAAATTGTCCAAAATGAGTACCAGATAGAAGGACCACTTTGAACAACGGGAGCTCTAGGTACCTATTTCACGTACACTATGTGGGTCTCAAAGTGATTACCGGACTCTCAAAGTGCCCCTCTGTACAGTACTACACACGTTGATGTTACCCGTCTACACTTTGGGATTCTCTAAGTGAGTACCGCACCATTTTTAATGTACTCCTTTGATCCTCTCCGGCCTTATCGAAACGGGACACACTTTCCGAAAGTGTCAGTAGCCTGATTATGAAGCCACGATACACTTTCCTAAAGTGTATACCGCCTATATGCAGTCTGAATAGGAATAGATAGGCTACCCCAGTACAAAGACACGCAGGTAGCCCCAGTAGATCCCTTTACAGACAGCATCATCACTCTCCCCAAAGTGCAAACAGCGAGCGCAAGCTAATACCACCGACTAGTTGTCCCCATCGATAGTGTCTACCAAAATGGCAACTGATAAGAAAGACCGTGTTAAATGGCTCGTAACCATCAAAGCGAGTGTGGATAAAGCAGGCCTCATTAACCAGTTCTACTCACCGGGAGTAAAATCTTTCATCGTTTACCGCTTCTACGACAGTCAAGGACACAAGGTTCATACAACACTATGGATTCAGTTCTCTGCCAAGAGATTCTCCCCTCTCCAAGAGTTACGCAAAATAAGTCATTTAATTGAAGTGAAAGGAGGAGAAGCACAAGCAAAACTCTTAGCCCAGACAATTAGATCACACGACGGAGCTGTAGATCATCGCACTAATCTTGTACTCAAGTCAGTGGCGGGCGCCACATCCAGATTTATAATCGGCCCAGTTCTAGAGGAAAATGTCTTCCCTACGGATGAAAATTGTCTATTTTTTAATACCCCGACGCCGCCAGTGTTCTCTCCCGGTAAGGCCCCTCATGGTTACGTTCCATCTAATAACCAACCCACCCTGGCCGTACAGAATTATATCCGCAGTCTTGAAAACTCGAAGAAGCAAGACAGTCCGGCTAAGCAACGACAGCAAGCAGCACAACAAATGATAATCCTTCATCACAAAGGCTCTGCCTTGCCAGTATCCACCGTTGCTCACTGCCAGGACAACCATACAGCCCAGCCCCAAAAGACGAGTCCAAGGGAGAACTCACCCGAGGTGCAGACTAAAGCTAGTGGACTTCAAGTGCAAGGAGGCAGTACAAATAACACGGCAGAGGATCTACGTGATCACGAGGAACGCTTAGAAGAGATGCAAGCCCAACTTCAAATGACACGCGATCAAGTTCGTCTACAAGGACAAACAATCAACGCATTTCACTCCCTCCAAACCGAATTTGCGACATTCAATGACCTTATTACGAAACTACAGGCAAATCCATCGATTGAGGTCCTCCACAACCAAGTGAATAATCTTCTCCAAGATTTGCGAAAAGAACGACAATACAGCAAGTCACTGCATGCCAATTATGACAGCGTGCAGGAGTCCAACCAGAAGCTTCATCAAACAAACTTGAGTCAGTCCCAACAGATTCACCACCTGGAGCAACAACTTAAAACTACACGAGAGGAGACAGAACAAACAAACTTGAGCCAAACCCAGCAGATCGGCCATTTGCAGCAGCTACTTCAGAACAAACAGGTAGAGACAGACGCCACCCTCGCAGCAGTCCGTAAAGACACTTCGGCTGAAATCGCGAAACATCAATATACCATCACCAATCAGAAAAGGATCATTGACGATAGTGTCTCGGAGCGGACGTCGTTACTAGCTCAGCTCCAACAACATCGTGAGCAAGCCCAAGCGGCCGAGGAACAGGACCTACTTCATCAAGAAGAAAAGGATGAGCTCCGCAAAAAACATCAACAGGAAGTGGACTCGCTATGTAAGAAACTTGAGAACACGTTGAAAGAAAGGGACAATGTGATATCCGACAAAGACGCGGAGATTGACAAGCTTAGGTCCGAGGTGCAGCAACAGCTACACTCTCTCACGGAGAAAGCTTCTAAGATTACATCTCTGGAAAATCGAGTCGAAACCACTAACCAAACGCTACAGGACAAGGCAACCGTATTACAGGAGCTAAAGAAGAAACACCAGGAAGACATAGCAGCCCTGCAGAAGAGTCAAGAAAAGGAAATTGAAAAACTCGAAGCATCTCACGAAGAGGCACTGGATATTCTCCGTACCGAGCTCGCAACCGCCAGTAACGAGAGGGTCTCCACGAAGCCACAACAGGGCAAGAATACCGAGAATCCCAGGTTGAAGAAACAGTTAAATCCCCCTATGGAAGACCCTAAAGAAACTGAAGGTGAACCCAGTCAGCGGTCCGATCGCGCACATGATGTTCTTGTCGCACGGCTCCAAAAGGCACATAAAGAAACAAAGAAGGACCTAGCTCAATCACGACAAGCCCTACATGACAAAACCTCCAAAATTGAGGAACTTCGGACTACCCACTATAGGGCTGCAGCAGCCTTAAACCAAAAACACAACGACAAGTTATCAAAGCTGAAGTCTGAGCTTGAAGCTGTGATCGCCGACCGAGATAAATCCATTGCAAAACTATCCTCGGACAACAAGGCTCTCACGGATTTAGCTGCCCAGTACAAACAGCAGGGTGACGCAAACGGAGTCGCCGACGTATCTCTTCGAGCAAAAATGGTGGAACTCCAACAGACAAACCAACATGTAGTACACCAACACAATGTACTAGTTGAGTCATCACACATGCTTGCAGCCAGAGTTCGGGCATCAGAGGAAACAACGAAAGCTCATATCTCCCAAATAGTCACGTCTACCTACGAGCCTATTATTAATCAACTCGAAGAGAAACTCCATACATCTCAAAACCTCGTAGAAGACCTGCAAAGGCCCAATGCGCAGGGTGTGGTCTCCTTCTATATGATCAACACCTACCTCATTGCCACAGGTACGGTTCATGGATTCGGCGGTATTCCAAGGTCATGTTGGGATCAAGTGGATCAAGCGTACTTGACGGGTATGGAAAATCCCTTGCTAGCATCGGCCCGCCCCCTCAGTCTAATGACCCCCACGATTGCTATCCTACATGAAGAAGCACAGTACCTTATTAAGATCTGCAGAGAAAGGAATAAAATACAAGAGACCCTGAGCAGAAGGATCGAAAAAATACTAAGTGAGGCAAATCGAATCCAGCACTTCTCCCAAGATCCGTCCCCTGCCACCTTAGGACATTTTTACGAGACTCTGTTTATCAACGAAGTTGTTATCCCCGGCCATTTCAACTGTCCGCAATGTACCCAAAACTCTTGGACCCCCCAGTTTTGCTCTCCTCATTCCCCCATTCATCCCTGGGCTGACTGGCTATGCACACAGTGTAACTCTGCCTTCGAACTGAAGTCAGTCCGTCCGCATAACGATAACGCACACTTTCATGGTGGTAGTCTGGAGCACCTGTACAGCAACCAAATGGCCTTGATGTACAACGCTTTAAAAGAGAAGCACTTAGATGTTACACTCGACGACAGTAAAAGGACAAGAATCTACGTTGTCATAGTGAACCGCTCACTTCTCAATCGCCCGGGTCCCCAAACACTGCAGTACTGGACACTTCCCATTGGTGAACTTACATTCCTCCGGTCCTCCTGGACAGTCAGAGTGAGCCCCCGTACCTCACGGACAATCTCCATTCACAACGCTTGGAGAGGACTGGTCGCAGGAATAGACGACTATGAAGGCTGCATTCGACAGGGTCTGACCACACTTCTACCAGAATTCATGGAACCGGGAGGCACCCCAGCTACCTTTTTCTCCAACTCAAAGGCAAGCACGGTAGGAATTAAGACTATTACCTCCAGACTAAGGACCCTCGTCGCCAACTTGAGTATTCAGGAACAGAGTGCAGAGGACACGAACATGCCGCCCTCCCCCATGATACCGGCATGTATCCGAGAGATGCCAACCCCTCCAGACCAAATGCATCCAGTCTTCTTAGCCCACATAAACCGCAAGAACCTACTACAGAAAACGTTTTTATATCTGGAAGGACTAGTTACTACATCTCTGCCGTCTGCATGTGTGCCCTTAAGTTCAACGGATAATTTCGAATTTCCCAAGACTAACGACACCACCTTTCCCACCCTGTTATCGCTTCCCTTCTGGGAGAAGTACAAGCCCACCAACAAAAACAACATGAAAGACTACTTCGCAACCCTTGGCAAAATCTCCGAGTCACTGGGCTTCCCCGATATGGCCGACTGGGTGGTGTATCCGGCAATCGGCGATGGAAATTGCGGCGTCTATGCTCTCCAAGCTATGCTCTACGCTATGGGTAAATCGACTTCCCCAGGGTTTCCACCCCACTCAGCATGGCAGGCGGATCCTTACAAAACGGCCGTTAACTTCCGCAAGAGCTTACAATTCCTCTTCCTGGCGATTCTCCATGATCAAGAATTTCAGGAGAACTGGACCCGCATCTTTCCCGGTATTCCCCTTTTCGTCTTGCGGGAAGAGATATCCAACGTTTACCAAGCCAACGCACAATACGCTCAAGCACCACAAGGACGTACACAAGTTCTCCCTGCGACAAATACCTTTCTGGAATGTACTCGACCCCTTCTAGGGTTTGCACTACTAGCGGAATGTCAAGTTATTGTCCACACAAATAGCGGAGTTGCATCAGTCTACGATGGACGTTCTCCAGATTTCATCAAGCACTACACTCCCTCCCGGGAACTCACTCTGCAAGAATTTGATATGAAAACCTTTCATATTGTGCACTCTAAAACTTCAGGAGTGGAACACTACGATCTTATGATCCACCAGAAGTTTGTTCACCCAACCGACCTCGCCTTTCTCAGAAGTTTTCAACTAATCCCAGAACAGCCTAGGAAGAGTCAAAGGAAACGTCAGCGAGTGGCCTAAGGTTTTCCCGTTCCCTTCAAAGTTTTCCATTTATCTTTCATTTTTTGTATTTTCTTTATTTTTTTATATATATTCTATGTACATTATTTACTATTAAGGCCATTAATTTCAATATTGACAGGTTGGGCAACCAATACAGTCCCTGTCCTCTCTGAGGCAGGTGAGAAAGGCCATTCTGATTAAGAACTACGGTATCTTAGTTGGGACTCGACCGGAATGCGGTACATGGGAGTA
>CAZAPO010000179.1:0-20040 GCA_964487005.1 uncultured Flavobacteriaceae bacterium | reverse complement strand
ATGTTTGCCTACGCGCTCTTGCACATATATTAGTCGCCCTCTATTCCCAATTAAATTTCCAAGAATAATTAAAGGCAAAAAACACAACCCTAAAACGAGACCAATAATTGAAAATACAATATCCATAATTCTATGGTACAGAATATACAGCCTATTTTGATTGCTTCTACTAAATGGAAAATACTTATAGAAATCTTTTCCTACATACTGCACCGGAACTCGTTTAGTGATTTCTTCGAATACTTGCGTATACTCGCGTATGGTGAACCCTTTGTCCAACAAAAATGTAAGTTCATTATATACCTCAGAAGTAATAGTATCTGAATTGTTTATGGCAACAACAATCTCTGAAATACTTTCCTTTTTTATTATTTCTCGCAGTTTTTCAATTTTGTATTCTTTTAGCCCCTTAAATCTAATAGGTTCTTCGTTATTTACACTATTTATAAAACCTACAATTTTGTAATTGGGATCTGCTACACTAAAAGCTTTGACCAGATTTTCAACACTATTAACTTCTCCAAGCACTAATACTCGTTTATAAAATCTAGGTGAAACAATAAATGTTGTATAGGCAAACCTCCACAAAAAAATAGCGGCAATTATTGCTAAATAAAAGTAAACTATTTGCAATCTTTGTGGCGGTAAGACTGGAGTTACCAAAGGCGTTAATAAATATAAGAGTACCGTTAAAGAGGCCGTTAGAATTATATTCCTAAATGTAGTATCAAGTTTACTGGATTGTTTAAGATTATACAGTTCGAATATTGTTCCAAAAACGGTGAGGTATACAGCCAAAATTACCCACCAAATCCAATGCTCTTTTGTAATTGTAAAGTAGTCAAACTCAAACCAACGACCAATTAAATAAAGACCAACAAATACCGATAGCAGGTCAAAAACCCGTAAGAGTACTTTACGTTCCGATATTTCAAAATGTATACCTTTTTTCCCTGACATAGATAGAATCGGTGATAAAGATACTAAGTTAAATGTGCCGAACGGGCACTACGTTAATATCTTATTCCATAATTTACTAACAGTGTTCCAATCAAAATTCGTTACTATTTCTCGAGCATTTTGCACGATGGTGTTTTTTAATTTATCATCGTTTAAAAGCACTATAACACTATCAAACATCTGATCAACATCATTTCTATTAACCAATAGACCAGTCTTCCCATTTTCAATTAAAAATGGTAGTCCACCAACATTTGTTGAAACCACGGGGAGTCCCAATGCCATGGCTTCCATGACACTTATTGGAGTGTTATCAATATTTGTTGTATTAATAAAGATATTATAGTCTCTTGATTTCTTATGCCACTCTTCTTTTGATAGCTTCCCCGTAAATTCAACATGATCTGTTATTTCCATTTCTTCTACTAGGTTCTTACATGACTCAAAAGATGCGTCTTTTACAGGTCCAATCATGCACAATTTAGCAGTTGGATATTCCTTTAATATTTTTGCCAATACACGTATAGCCATTTCTGGGTTATAAATACTGGCAAATGCTCGTACATATAACAACCGAGGAACAGAAATTCCCCGTTCGTGAAACTCATATTTCTCAATTTCTATGACATTTGGAATAAATTCTGCATGAAAACCATTTTTTTCGGTGGTCGCTTTTAAATAATTGGATGGTGCGATATTTTTATAGGAATTGGCAAAAATTCTATGAGACATTTTTGGTGATCTACTCATACGATCGGGTAAATTACCACCTCTCAAAATTGGAATATATTTTAGCTTAAACAAGCTACATAAACGACTAATTATATAGGCATAATAGAAGTTTTTTGTGCTGTATGTATCTATTAAAACATAACTGATTTTTCTATGAAACCAAACCACATTTAAAATCATAGAAATTAACCGACCCAATTTCCATTGAATGCGCGAAACAGCTCTAACCTTATACCCTTCTGATCTAAGCAGGGTACTCAAAGTGTCAATACCACTGGCGTTTCTTTCTTTAGAAACAAGTTTATTCCCTATGTATAAAATCATATGGCCTTAGGAATTTTTTTCTTTGGCAAACTTACACTCAATAAGCTCAATCCATAAATAAATGATGGAAATGCGATGCGCATAGCAGAGTGATTTATGGTGAGCAACCAAAATACCAAAAAAGAGTAGAAATAGATATTTCTTGCATTTTCCATTCGAAACAAAAACGGTATTATCAACAATATTAGTAACGCCATTATTCCAAATACTCCATGCTCTGCGAGCAACCTACTTATTTCGTTATGTGTTGCAGCAAGGCGACCTGTTTTTTCAAACTTATACTGCCTATTTTTACCAACGCCAATACCGAATATAGGATTCTCTAAAAACGCCTCGATTTCGGTTATAAATAAGTCACCACGCCCTGTTGAAATATCTTCTTTTTTTTCACCAAATGCATTTTCATTAGCATAGCGATTATCCAATAAACCAGATGTCCTATTAACCGCGAAAAACCATACACCGGTTCCAAGTACCAAACCAAACAATATGGTTTTATAGAGTTTTGACTTAAACTTCCTATTCCCTCTAATATACATGACCACTAATAGTAACAACACAGCAATAAGTGCGGTTAGAATGCCTCCTCTTGAAAAAGTTACAAGTCCTCTAAATAGCATAAATCCTAAGAGTACCATTTCAATTATAGATTGTACTCCATTAAATCTATTTAGTAATAATCTCGTAAATAAAATAAAAATACCTACACCCAAGATTGTTGAAACTTGGTTAGGTCCGAACCCGCCTGAAGTTGCAAAATTTGATGCAGTACCTGTTACAACCTCCTTTATACTAGGTGTATACAAAAACAAATACACAACCATGGAGATAACAGGTAATAACGCAACAAACAAAATGTATTGCAATTGTTTGAATGAAATTTGTTTTTTGTAACAATAAAATGCAACAAATCCCAATGAAACCGGACCCGCTAAATTAAAGGCTATCATCCGTCTAACCTCATCTGTATAGTTGTAGGTTGTAAATAATATACTTACCAGCAGCAAGGCGACATATATTAGATATGCGTGTCCCTTTAACCTTACATGATCTAAGACAACTCCTAGCAATACAAACGCAATTAGTAAATATTTATGAAGCTCATAGAAAAATAACCCTCCTGTCATTCTAAAAAACACATCTCCTGTGGCTATATATGCACAAGAAGCAATTACGGCTACAACTTTATTTTTAGATAAAAAGATATAGAGAAAACATAACGCAACCACCAGCAAACTCAATATACTTGATGTAAATGGAATAATAAAAACAATCACCCCAATACCTAAATGTACCAGGATTGCAAAAAGCTCATTATTTTGAATTTGTTTTAATTTCATTAAAGTGTACTGTAAATAGATATCAATTTATCAATGTACTTTTCTACTGAGTATTTTTTCTTCACTGTTTGATATAAATTTTCCCCAAAAGTGGTTGCTTTGTCACGATCAATCAAAAGTGATTGTATTGCTTGGGCTAATGCATTATCATTTTCTTTTTCTACAATCAACCCACTGCTATTATTTTCAACTACATTAGAACAATCACCAACATTGGTCACCACTACAGGTAATTTTGCCAATCCATATTCTAACAACGACAACGGTAATCCTTCAGATTTTGACGAAAGTATCCCAATATCTGCTTGCGTTAAAATATGAAATACATCTGGTCTATTTCCATAAATAAATACGTTATCTATTAGATCATTGTCTTGAATAAATTTTAGTAGAGAGGCCTCATAGTTGTCGTTGTATCTGTTACCAATTAAATGCAATGAAAGATCGCTATTCTTATTTAAGAGAAGTTTAAATGCTTTTAAGAGATTTAAATGGTCTTTTTCTTGTCTAAAACCAGCAACACAAACAATTTTGGTTTTTGTATCACCTATTAATTGGGTCTTTTTTAACCCAATATCCAGATTGACAAAATTGTCAAGTTTAATACTATTTGAAAATTTTAATTCTCGTTGTGCCCAATCATTCAAGGCATCATTTACATTTATTATTGCCGCAAATGTCTTAACACAAATCTTAACAATCCATAATCTGCCACTACCTAATTTAGTATTGGCACCAGAATGATTATGCCAGATTACTTTCACGTTCTTAACTCTTAATTTTATTAAGTACGCAATGAAAAAAGAAGTTGAATGCGCATGTATTATATCAATGTTATTTTCTTGAATAAAATTTTTTAGAACCTTTAATGCGCTCCCATCAAACGTTCTTTTTTTGTTTAAAAAAATGTATCTGGAATGATTATCTAACGTATTTTTTAGAGGGCCTTCTTCACGTGTTGCACATAAATAAGCGTTTACTGAACTCGTTTGATTTAAGGCATTAACGGTATTTACAGCAATGGTTTCTGCTCCACCTGTTTTTAAACTATCTATAATATGTAAAACATTAGTTTTCAACTAAGATGTTTTTGATCTCTTTATCAAATATATCTAAAGTATATTTTCGTGACCAATTATACGCATTATTAGCCTTTTCTTGATAGGTGCTCTGACTTAAAATATAATTTTCTATTTCTAATACTATCGCCGTTTCATTTGGTGGGAGTATACTTCCTCTTTCACCAAAACCTAACATTTGAGGTATACAAGAGACGTTTGTACTTATTGGTAAACATTTCCAAAACATGGCTTCCGCCACCACTTTTGGCCAACCTTCTGATTTTGACATAAACACCAAAAAATGCGCCGATTGATATGCCTTTTTCACTTCTTCTTTTGTCTTATTCCCATAAAGAATAACATTTTCACTAAGATTATGATTGACAATATAATCATTGATGATTTCGCATTCGCTACCTTCTCCATATATGTGTAACACGGCCTGATGTCCCTTTTCTATAAGGTGGTGAACTACCTTTATTGAAAGCATAGGACGCTTATTTGAACTTACGGTTCCAACAAAAAGTAAATGTATTTTATTGTCTAAAATTTTATCTTTTACCTCAACCTTTTCATTTTCTGAATAAGAGGCGGTAAAAAATGGCACTATATTTTTTGATGTTTCTTTCCAATCTCCATAAACCAAAGCTTTCATTTTCTTGGTTAAAAACTCACTCTTAAGAATTCGTTTTTGAAGCTTATAAGACCAAGGTTGTTTGGATACTGGGTCCCAATTGCCTGCATATTTCGCACTTTTATTTGTCTTAGGGAATAACACTTGTACGAAGCATCCAAGCAAACCAACATTCCCAGGGCACCTTAAATGAATATGATCTACACTTTTGCAGGCCTTATAAATTGTCCATACTATACTGGGTATTTTAAAAAATGAAACTAAAGACTTCCCAATACTTGTAAATTGAATTGCAGGAATGTTTTTTACTTTAAGATTTGAATGACTATAAGGTTCATCTATCGCTGACAAATCGCGTTTTCTTAGGGGTGCAATTACAGTAACCTCGTCTACATGTCTAAACCATAAATTCATTTCACGAGTATAAGGTGCATACCCGTAAAATTTGTTATCCTTCTGGGTATGATTGACATGTGTAATGACAAGAAGTTTCATCTTTCTACTCGTGGTTTATTTAAAATTAATGAAAACCATCCTATTAGTCTCCCCATACCTTCAGTAAACGCTTCGTAGCTATTTTTTGAGGTGAATACATTAATAAATCTAAGTTTCATTAAAAGTATAAACGTTAAATTCCATTTAATTCTGGCTTTTAAGCTTGGGTATTGATGTTTAACTCTCCATACATACCATCCGTTTCTAGCAACCATTTTACCATAGACATATTTATTTGGTCTTCCAGTGGAATCGTGATGGTGCTCTAGCTGGGCTGCTGTATTTACATAGAGTTTACCCAATTTTGAAAGCCTCAACGTAAAATCGGCATCTTCATACAATCCATACCCTTCAAAATAACTTGAGAATGTTAAGGTATTAAAAACTACTTTCTTAAAGGAGGACACTCCTCCCATAAATTGTTCAACTTCATAAATTTTCCCAGATGGAGGTAAAAATCCAACACTTCTACCATGTGAAAAGTTTGGTAAAATACAAGGTTGTGTATTTGGTTGTAATCCAAAAAATCTTCGCACTTGAAATCTAATTGGTTCTGGTCGTTCCCAACCATCATAATAGAATTTCTTTCTTGTAGTTTTTGATGCAACTCTTGTCCATTTCACTTGATTACTAATATAACCACCTACTCCAAGGGCTTCTGGATAGCGTTTATAGGTACCTATGAGGTTTTCAAAATAGTGTGTGTCAAGCATTGTATCATCATCTAAAAAGCACACCACATCACATTGCTTATTAACTTTTTCGATTCCAAAATTACGCTGTTTGGTTAATCCGCGGTGATGGTCTTCTACCTTAAAATAATGTAGGTTTTGCATGCTATTCTTACTTAATATATGCATTGTTTCATCATTAGTAGAACCATCAATTACAAGAATCTCATTTGGATACAGCGTTTGCTCTTGCACAGATTGTAACAACCGCACCAACGGCAACGGCCTCATGTATGTACATATTATTAGGGAGAACTTCATTCTTTATTTTGTTCGTTTTCCTATTGCAACTAATCGTTTTGCATAAAACTCTGACTTACGATATTGCATCAATCGATATGGTAACTTTAAAATTCTTAAGGGTATCAACAACTTATTACCTTTCAGCAAAAACCGTAAAAAATACTTATGCATATAGGCTTTGCGTTGTGCGGGTGTAAATTGCTTATAAAATTGATACATCACAGTTGGACTTGGTACTGGCCTTATAAATCTAACCGGAACATCCATTTCCCATGGTTGCTTTTTTCTTTTTTTACCCATTAGTTTGGCTTGCTTACCCCAAAAACGATAACCGCCTTGTGGTGGTTTTAAATGTAAGTTCACCGAAAATGGATTATGTAAAACGGGAACTCCAATTTTTGTTAGTGAAATTCCAAAATCTCCATCTTCACCATATCCTCCATCATAATTTACATCATTACCTACTAGTGTTGCAACATGTTCTCTTTTTACACATGAATTGGCATTGCTAAAAGACTGAGATGCTCCAACCTTAAGCCGATTTGAATCTACATTTTTGAGTTTTACCTCCAGGTCGTCTAAATTTTGTTCAATGTGATCTGCCATGATATCTAAACCATTGCAAGCTCCTGCATTATACGTTTGCAATAATTTAATATGGTTTTCTATAAAGTCTGGCCGAATTCTTATATCATCATCACCAAATACTATATAATCTCCTGTACAAAGATCTATGGCTTCGTTACGTGCCCTGCAACTTCCTTTGGTAGTTTGCCATTTAAATATTACTTCAAACGGATAGTTTGATGAATTGTATAAGGATTGGTCCCTTTTATCTTCTGGTGTTGCATCAACAACTACCACCTGATTAACCTGATATGTTTGGGTTTTTAAATCTTCTAATAGCCTTAGCGTATAATCTTGCCGCAACATTGTTGGTATAATATAGCTAACTGACGGGTTCCCATGTATAGGTTTTAATTCTCTTGCTTTTACTGTTTTTGAATTATCTCTAAGCCTAAAACGTCTTTTGGCATACCTCAACGAAGCCCACTCTCTAACATCCCAAAACCCCTTTCTCATAAGCATATAATACGATTGCCCTAATCTGAAGTTTTTAATAAAAAAAGTATATCTATCGTTTGGAGAAATCTTTATTGTAGACTGCTCGCTTAGTGTATACAATCCTTTAATATACATGGGGATTGCACCGTGGTTTCTTAGAGCGTTATAAGCAAAATCTAGTGCCTGAATGTCTAGATTTTTATAGTCTTGATCAAATCCACCAAGTTGCTCCCAGACACTTTTCCTTACCGCAAAACTATTGGGATTTAATCGCCAACTAATACATTTATCCAGCTGGTCAAAATCCATCCCATACCAAAAGAAAACAGCTGTTTGATAAACAATTTCTTCGAAGGCATTCTTATATCCTTGTTCAAATGAACTATGCCATATATCACCAATTCCCAACGAAATCTCCTCCAATATTTTGAGATTAGGATTCCCAGTATATAGCACTACTTCTCCTTTATTGTTGGTATATTCTTGAAACTGAATTTGGTTCATCTTTTAGTTTAAAATTTGGGTATAAAAAGCAACACTTTTTTGTGCAACTACCTCAATAGCAAATTCATTCTTAATTTTTTCCCGTGCTGACTTTCCAAGGTTTTCTTGAAACTCTTTATTCTTTAATATATCTATTATTTTACTTGCGTATTCATCATGTGAAATTGGGTTTACCAAATATCCTTCTTTCCCATTTTCAATCATTTCTTCTGCCCATCCAACATTTGATGCAACAATTGGTTTTTCCATTGCCATTGCTTCCAGCCATGAAACCGGAAATGCCTCGGCAAATGACGGAAACACACAGAGTCCTGCATTTCCTATAATTTCATTGATTTTGGCATAAGGAACCACGCCCTTATAAGTTACTTTTGTGGCAGCCTTTTGAGAAAACAATGGTCTCATTAAATTCCAAGTCGAAATTGAACCTGACGCTATATCTGACGCATCCTTTCCAACTAGTAACAACTGTGCTTCAGGAACTTGTGCTATTACTTTATTAAATATATGCGGTAGCTCCAATAATCCTTTCTTTCTTATAAGTGTACCAAAATACAGTATTAAATTACTTTGTGCATTATCGTTTGGCACAAAAGCCTGAAAATCTATGGAGTTTGGAATAACAACGTAATCTCTGTTAATCTTAAAAAGTTTATTGGTTAATCTTCCTGTGAAATCACTAACCGAAATAATTGCATCGGCATTCTTTAGGGCTCTTTTTTCTAAATATTTATTAATGGGTTTTACCCTTCTATTGTCTAGATGACAAAAATAAGTATCGCTACCGTTTAACCGAATTACCAACGGACACTTTGGTTTTACAAAAGCCGTAAACCCAGTCCAGTCAGGTGCTTCAACAATATCTATTTCTTTTTCACCATATAATTTATTAATGAATCTTTCAACTTTTTTTTGAGTTAAATACAATGATAATCCCTTGAATTTTACATTTCTTATTTTATAAATTGTAACCTCATTGTCGTTAAACTTGTCATCGCTATCTTGACCATAAACCAGAATGGAAACTTTATGACCCAAATCGTTGAGCCCTCTAGCTAGATTAAAAATACTCGTGCCAATTCCTCCCGAACGATTGGTTTTTGAGTGTGGATATTCTGGGGTTAAAAAAGCTATCTTCATACAAGCAATTCAAAATACTGGTTGACCATTACATCTAAAGAATATTTCTGCTCTATTTCTGTCCTGGTGTTAATTGTAATCTTTTTATTTCCTTGAAATACATCCTTAATTATTTGTGATAATTGTTGTATATCCTGTGCCTGGAAAATATAACCATTATTACCATGTGATATGGCCTCTTCATTACCACCAACATTTGAGGCAATCACTGGTACGTTTGCTGCTAAACTTTCCAGAATTGCCAAACTAAAGCATTCCATATGCGAAGGTAAAATCATATAATCATAATTCTTATAAATCTCATTCAAATTTGCAACGCTTCCTTTAAATTGAAAGACGCCATTTAATTGGTAATTGTTAACCTTCGTTTCTAGGTGATCTCGATAGGGTCCATACCCGTAAATATCTATTGTAATACCAGCAATTTTATTTGAATCGGTGTTCTTAATAGCCTCGATAAGGTCTTGAATACCTTTAGATTTTCGCAAATGACAAGCTACAATAAATCGAGGTTGTTCATAGTGTCTATTGGTATTAATTTGTATATCGTCTATTAATACGCCATTGTATAAGACCTTGGTTTTTGACTTTAGATGACTCCCAAAATCATTAACTATTTCGTTAACGGTATATCTTGAAACACCCACAAATGTATCTATGTATTTACTATATAATATTCCTTTAATCTTCTTTTTAATTCTTTTTTGAAATGAATAGCCACGCAATGGGCGTGGGTTATGATCAACAGCAAGAATATTTGCGTCTGTATGTTTCTTTATGCTCTTAAAAAAGGAGGTGCAAAGCTCTACAAAGTGTGTAACTATATGTGTGTATTGATTATTGCCGTGCTCAATTTCTTTTTTGACAAACTCAATTAACGTTTCTCCTTCTGGCGGCGCAAATATGGTAAGGTCTATATAGTATCCATGATCGCTGTAGTTAGGAAAATACCAATCGATGTCAATATTATTGCTCTTGCACTTCTTATTAAATTCCCAAAAAAAATAGTCCATTCCACCTACTCTATTGGGCAATAGTTTATAGTCACATATTATAGCTATTTTTTGTTGCATAGTTAGTCTAGTAATGCTTTAACCAGTCGTTTACTTGTTCCTTTCAATGGTGCCCCTATTTCCAGTTGCAAAATATCTTTTCTGTATTGAGCTCTCTTATCTGGTTGGTTTAATGCTTCTTCTAGTTGTTGATGCAATTCGGATTCATTTTTTGCTATTGTTACAGATTTACTATCTATAACATGCTTATAATGTTTATAGTTTAAAAATCGTTGATCGTTATATAACCCATTAGATTCATTACCAAAAACTGTATTAATTACTGGCTTATCAAACAGCATGAAATCTAAACTCATTGTTGATAACATATTTACATTCACATCTGAGAAGGATAATATCGCCTTCAAGTCAAGTACATCTTCTTCTGATGGTAGCCGCTGAGACCAGGATTCGGCATGGTTTGTTCTTGTTTGCGACCATTTTGGGATATTCCATTTTAGTCTTGGAAGGTCACTTTTTAACGCTTTAAACCTTTGTCCGTCTTCTGCAGGTGAAGTGCGAATTAATAGTTGAAGGTTATCATATTGTTCTATGAAACTCCATAACGCTCGTATATGGGTTTCGTCATTTTGACCAATGGAACTATCAGCACAACTATAACAAATAATTTTTTTGTTGACATCCAGTTCAAATTTTTCAAACAATTCTTTTCTACTAACGCTATATCGATCTAATACATAAGGTTCAAATTGAGGAGTTCCCACAATTCTGATACTTTTTACATTTGTTTTTGGGTAAAATTGAATCAGTTCTTCTTTCATTAAATTACTCCAAACCAAATAGTTGTCAAATTCACCCAACATTCTACCTTTTGACGCTAAATTGTCCCAACTAAAAATGAAAGAAGTTGTTGGGATTTTCGCCGTTTTGGCCATAGATAGCATTGGTGCCAAAAACGGTGGTCGTTGGTGCGTAAAGAATAATAAGTCTGGTTTGTCTTCTTTTAAAAGTTTTAAATAATGTTTGGTAACCCGATGATTTTTAAAGCTTCGAAATTGCCAACGCTCGTAGGTGCGAATAGCATTTTCTGAATGCCACAAAGCCGCAATGAAATGTATCAGGTTATTTAATATTCCTCTCTTCGTAAATCGTTTTGATTTACTATGCTTTAGATTATCATTTATCCCATAGGTCTTAGCTTTGTGTTGCTGTAAATGTGCAATTTCTTTAAGCTTTCTATAAATCCAAGTTCTAATTGATTCTTTATATACGGGTAATTCAAAAACTGTAACATTAGGCAAAATATGTGCTTCTAACGCAGTGGTTGGTAATCCAGAGTAAAGGGTGACAGCATCAAATGATGAAGCTGCCTCATGCAAAAAGTCGCTCATTACAAAATTGCGATATCCAACGCCGTCTGTTATTACAACTCCTAACTTTTTCATTTACCTAATTTAATGAGTAAGTATTTGTAATATTTTTTAATTGTTTTTCTCAAATAAAACAATTTATCTTTAAAATATATGGGTTCTACATAAGTACCTTTTAGATTTACCTTGTCTAAAGTCTCTAATATTTTATTTATTCTTTTGGTGTGCTTCTCATTTATGTTATAACTGCGTGCGTACCAGGTATGATATAACAATCTCTCATCATTAAAATATACCTCGTTTGTAATCTCATCTTTGTTCATTTTAGAATCTAAGAACCAGATCATTTTCCCTTTGCGCCTTAACCAAAAATAAAAACAATAGTAAGGTTCATACAAGCTCTTTGAATTATATACACCCCTTAAGTTTGCTAAATCGTCATCAAACTCATTTGTTTGAATATACTGGTTTTTAAGTACTTCTTTTTTATCCCATAATTGCCTGACTTCGTTTAAGTTTAAAATCGAAAAAAAAGTATTTATGGCATGTGGATTCTTATCTCTATGTGCAACTACGCCTCCATCTCTCACACCAGCAACAGTAATATTCTCATCTTGCATACTATTAATTAACCTGAATATTTGTTCTGGTTGTACAAAAATAACATCTTCATCTGCCATTATTAACCAATCGATTGCTTCATTTTTTAATTTATACATCATGTATATAATGCTATGTATACCGTGCATTCCATTGGTGCCATCTATGACATACTTTTTAATATCTTTAGGAAAATATCTAGACGTATGGCTGTATAGCTCAAAATTGGCTACTGTAGTTAAAATTGCAATCTTATTTTTATCAATCACTACTATCTTGTTGCTCTTAATAATCCTCGTCTTAAATATGGTGCTTCTATATTTTTATCATAAATAAAAATCATATAACGGTTAGAAGCTGCTACTTTAAATCCATATTGATCAAGAATTTGGGTAAATTCTTTTTCGTCATTTTGTTTGTGGTAGGTACATAAAGCCATTTTCATTGAAATGTCTTTATTTAATATTTGATCAAACCCTTCCAAGAAACGTGCTTCACTACCTTCTATATCAACTTTAAAGAAGGTGATTTTTGGATGTTGACTATAGAAACTGTTCATGCTAATTGTGGTATCTGAATCTACATTTGACACAAATTTATCAATAATCACAACCTTATCTTTCCAGGGTTCAAAAGTTGCTCGTAATGCTTCTAACCACCCTTGATCATACTCAAACAGATAGACCTTTTTTACCTTTTCAATATTTGAAAGTGAAAAATTACCTTCTGCCGCTCCAATATCTGCAATTATATCGTGAGGTTTGAGTTTAAACCCTTCTGTAAGATATAAATGAGGAGAGGCCTTATCTTGATCTAATTGTAAACCCAAATACAATTTCTTTATGGCGGTTTCTGATAAAGACCTTTTGAAGTACAACCTTTTTTCTTCATGAATTACGTACCGTAGCTGCTTTTCTTGGTCAGTAAACACCTCTATTAGTTCTTCATTATATTTTTTAGTAAAGTCATATGGATAAACTGTTATCGGGTTTGTTTTTAAATAATTAACTACTTCTTTAACCTCTTGATTTTCTCGCTCGTGCTCATAATATTTAAGTATGTCACCCTTCAATTTATCTAGAAAAGCAATATTCTTTCTTCTTTCAATTGCATTTTTCAACCTAGTATAAACAGGTTTGGGTACTACCCTTTTTAAATACCTAACTATCGTCTTTTTCATTTAGCTTCTTTTAATTAATAAAGCAGCATTAACCATTTGCCAAAGATGAAAACTACTGTCTTGATCTCCTTTAAAATACTGATCTAATTCGTTCTCAATTTCTTTCTCATTAAACCAGCTTTGTTTTTCTATACTTTTTATATTATCAATAACCCAATGTTTTAGTTCTAGTCCCATCCATTCTCGTTGTGGTGTTTGCAAAGGCCGTTTGGGTGCATACCGTATTCTATTTGGTAAAAAGTCTTTTGCCAATAATCTGGGTAGATACTTTTGTTGTCCGTTACTTATTTTATATTCCAATGGTTGTACAAATGCAAACTCCACTAGTCTATAATCTAAAAAAGGCTCTCTTAATTCTGTGCTATATGCCATTGAAATTCTATCATTGAAACGCAATGCTCTGGGTATCTTTGTATAGAACAGGTCTCTAAACTGGGTGTCTAAAAGATGATTATCAAATGGTTTTAAGTATTCTGGTTGCGTTGCATATTTGTAGAAATCTTTAGCTAATAAATTGGGCCTTAGTGGAGATTTTCTAACGCCCTGAATAACGCTATTGGTGGTATTGGTGTAATAATCATATCCAGCCCATTGTTCATCCATTCCTTGACCATCAAGTAATACCTTAATACCTTGTTCTGATGCAGTTTTAAATATGCTAGCATATGCTAAAGTAGGAACTCCGCCAAAAGGTTCGTCTTGAAAATTACTTATTTCTTCACTTGTCTTAATTACATCATTTGCGGTAAATAAAACTTTAATTAAAGGGTTAGCGGTTAGTTTTAATAGTTCTGCCACCCATGGTAATTCATCATAATATGCATTATTGGTATAAAACGTATAGGCATTTATATTTTTGCCTTCATCAATGGAATTCACTAAAGACAATAATAACGAACTATCGAGTCCTCCGCTTACATTAAATCCTAAAGGTACATCAGTTCTAAAACGTAGTTGAATACTCTCATGAAGCAACTGCATATATTTTGCTTTTGCTTCTTCAAGCGACTGATTTGAGGGCCATTTCTTTATTTCCAGCTGGAAATCATACCATTTTTTAATGGTAACATTACCCTTACTATATTGTAAATAGCTCCCACCTACCAATTGTTGAACATTTTGCCAAAAGGATTCATGTGGTAAGCCATAACTTCCATAAGCAAAATAATTGGCCCAAACTTTTTCATTTGGTGTTTTATTTATTCCTCCTTCAAATAAAGCTTTTATTTCAGAACTTATATATAGTGTTTGCTCATTCAAGGACTAGTAAAGTGGTTTTACCCCAAATCTATCTCTTGCTGCAAATAGTTCTTGTTTAACGGTATCCCATATAAAGAAGGCAAACATGCCATTTAATTTCTTTAAACAATTGACACCCCACTTTACATAGGCGGCAAGTAGAACTTCTGTATCAGATTGTGTTTTAAAATCATGGTAATCAGCTAATTCTTTTTTCAGTTCTAAGTAGTTGTAAATTTCTCCATTAAACGCTAAAACATATCTATTATCTGATGACACAAAGGGTTGGTTTGCTTGAGGAGACAAGTCAATAATAGCTAATCTGTTGTGCCCTATGGCTACATTCTCAGTGAAATAGATTCCCGTATGATCTGGACCTCGATGCGCCTGTGATGCAAGCATTTTATGGAGTCTATCATTTGAGGCCTTTTCACCAAATAAACCAATTATTCCACACATTAATCTACTATTGATTTTGCAATGATCTCGGCTTTAGCCCAATCTTCTTCAGAGTCTATATTAACATGTTGGTTTTTGTCGGCAACAATGTAATTAATGCTTTCTCCATAAAGCGAGTTTTGGTTTAAGAGCACTTCTGTTTTTGTTAAATATATTGAGCCATCCCTATAATATGCTTTTGGTAGATCTTGTCTACGTTTGATAATTTCATTATCCCGCGTTGCTAATTCAAGGTATTTGTTAGAATTTTTTGTGAAGACCCAATGTGGGTTGTACTCATGTGGAACCTCTAGTACAGATATCAATGAATCTGTCTTTCCCTCAATAAACTTGGCAATTGCCTCATCAATTAAGGTTGCTGATCTAAACGGATTTGTAACTTGAAGCAAACAAACTGCATCAAATTCTTGACCTTGTTTGGACATTTCAAGGACGGCATGTTTAACTACATCAATAGAACTTGCTGTATCGGTGGCTAATTCAACGGGTCTTACAAATGGAACTTTTACACCAGAACTTTTTGCAAGCGTTATGAGTTTGTCATCTTCTGAAGAAAACACGACTTCGCTTAGCAGTTTTGATTGCCTAGCGCTTTCAATGGTATAATTCAACAACGGTTTTCCTAATAGTTTTTTACTATTCTTATTTGGAATTCCTTTGCTTCCGCCACGTGCTGGTATTAATCCTAATATGCGCATTAATAAGTAATTGTTTTGTGAAAACGAAGCTCAATCTTAGCCAATATTTCTGCTATTTTTTTACCAGAGTCACCATCTCCATAGATTGCATCACCGCTTATTTTAGATTTATTATTAATGTTTGCTAGTATTGCTTTTTTAATTGCGTCCTTATTATAACCCACGTCGATCACATTTTTACCTCGAGCCCTACCATTTTGCCTTGTTCCAAGATTCACTACTGGAACTCCAAGATAAGCACATTCTCTTATACCAACACTAGAGTTTCCTACCAATCCCTTACTGTTTATGAGCAGTCTAAGAAAATCTTCTGGAATCATATTCTTAAAGAAGTGAATATTTTCTGGGTTTTGAAGTTCTCTAAAAGTTCTTATTCCATTTGATGTACCATCTGCACCTGCATCGACATTAGGCCAAAACCAGAATGTTGGAATTTGTAATTCATGTATTGCCTCAAGTGTTATGGTCACGTGTTTCTTAGCCAAATGATACTCTGTAGTAACAGGATGTTGCATTACTACAAGATACTCATCCTTCCAGTTAATAGCTTTTCCAACGCCTCCATATTTTTTTATTGGGTCAAAATCCAAGGTAGGTGTTTTATTTACTGCATGGGCAATATCTATTGACGGACAACCCGTATTGAACACATAAGATGCATCTTCTCCCATTTTAATCAATCTATCTTTCGCATCTTCTGAAGCTACCAAATGTATATCTGCCAACTTGGTATTTGCATGTCTTACCTTTTCATCTATGTTGCCTGTAACTTCTCCTCCTTGAACGTGTATTAATGGAATATTTTGGTAGGCAGCAGCTATTGAGGTTGCGATTGTTTCAAACCTATCGGCAATGGTTACCACAGCATTTGGTTTTAGATTATAAAATGTATTTGCGAGTTCCATTACTCCTAAACCTGTCGTTTTTGCCATTGAAGTTTTATTCTCTCCTTCTAGAACCATGAAAACTTTTGCATCAATATTAAAACCGTCTTCCTCGATGTAATCGACGGCATTCCCATATCTATCTAATAATGCAGATCCAGCTACTACCAATTGCAGTTCAAGTTTGGGATGCTCTTGGATGGCCTTTAATGCCGTTTTTATTCTACTATATGATGGGCGTGCTGTTACAACTACACATATTTTTCTTCTATCCATTATTCAAATCGGTTAAGTTTATAAATTCCCATTGCTTCATTGATCTATTTATTGTTCTACCAATTACTTCTTTAAATTTAGAAGCGCTTATTCCCATACCTGCAGGTTTTTTACCTTCTAAATCTTCAAACAGAATCACATGTCCTTTTTTGAGATCTTTGTTAACTGCTAATGATTTCTCAAAGATGTTTTTTAATGCTTCAAATTTTGAAATATCGTCTTTCTTAACAGGATTATTAATCCCTTTTTCAATATTTCTTATAGCGATTACTAAGGATTTAATCTCCTCAACTGTTAAGGAAGAGCTTGCGTCTGGGCCTGGGTCATCCTTACTAAAAACGGCATGAAACTCCACTATTTCTGCACCTAAAGCTACTGCTGCTACACATGTTTCAATTTTTGCTGAATGATCTGAGAATCCAACAGGAATCTCATAGCGCTGTTTTAATTCACTTATTACATTTAAACCATAGGCCTCAGGTTGCGTTGGGTAAGCGGTTGTACACTGTAGGACTGAAACTTCTATAGCCTTTGCTGTTAAAAAGGTTACAGCATGGTCAAGTTCCTTAAAACTGCTCATCCCCGAAGATAGTATGACAGGTTTTGTGGTTTTCGCTATTTTTTCTAATAACAATAAATTGGTAACCTCTCCAGATCCTATTTTATAACGCGAGACGCCTACTTCTTCTAATAGATCGACCGCAGCATTACTAAATGGCGATGACAAAAATTCTAAACCAACCTCATTACAATGATTCTTTAGTTCTTTCCACTGTGCCAAGGTAAATTCCATGCGTTTCCAATAGTCGAAACGGGTTTTATCTTGAGTTGAGAATTTTATTCGAAAAGGCTCATGTATACTACTTTCTGCTTCAGCGATATGTGTTTGAAATTTTATTGCATCAACACCTGTCTTTGCCATGGCATCTATATAATCATGTGCCAATTTTATGCTTCCATGATGTGCTTGCGCAATTTCTGCTATGATATACGTTTTTTGCATTCTTATTTTTTAACCGCTACAAGTCCATAACTCATTCCTTTTGCCTTAGGGTTTCTTTTCTCCAAAATTCTTTCTAACATATACTTGAATGTTCCTTTTAAGGACGTTTTTTTTCTTTTAGTATAGGCTGTATCAACCACAGCATATTCTATTACTTCAAACCCTGATTTCTCTAAGAAGAACCGAACTATATGCTCCCAGGGTGTGAACACATGATGCTCTTCTAAATGTTTTTCCTGAAAGGCATATAATGTTCCTTTTAGCGCCAGATTAATGATATTTTTACTCGACTGCGGATTTGGCGTAGTGAGTATTAAGTAGCCTCCATCTTCTAAATGATCTGCTATATGTTGCAGAGATAAAAGCGGGTTTGGTAAATGCTCTAATACTTCTAAAAAGACAGCAATACCGGCTTTTTTTGACGACGACGGCATTTCATCATTTAAGTCCCAAATCGTTGAATTCTCCATTTTTTGATAATAATCAAAAGGTTGCCATTGCGCGCCAATTGCTTCAATTTTCTGCTGCATATGTCCATAACCAGCCCCTATGTCACTAATTACTTTATTTGGTGCCTTACTGAAATATTTGTCTAACATTTCATTGGCAAATACCGCTCTATTATTGTATGTATCTATTTTGGCTGCCAATATATTTTTGTCTTGGTTAAAGCCTCATAACTCTTAAGCTGCTGTCTACTTAAAGGCCTTCTGTTTTTTATTATTCTTGGTAAATTATAAAACAAATCGAATACCGCCAAAGATAAAGCTTTCAATACTTTTATCTCGCCTCTCAACACCTTTAACTTAATCTGTTGATAGATAGAATAAAGAATTTTTTTTGGTGCAATTCTTAAGGGATAGAACATACTATAGTTATACCAAGAAGACCTAAGCGATCTTCTTAATCTTATTAAATAATCTTTATGTTCTTTTCGTTGTTTTACATGAACTCGATGATGTACTAATACTTGTGGCAGATAATAAATTTTATATTGGTTCTTGAATAAATGAATTGAAGCATATTCTTCCTCTCCGTAAAAAATATACCATGATGGGTATTCCGGAATTTGTTTCCAGGCAGCTAATTTCCATACATGACCGCATCCAACATAAGACCGCATTTGTTCAACTGGTTCTTCACATTTTAAATTTTTTGGTGCTTTTATTCCCCAAAAAATTCTAAATCCAATTACAGCACAATCTTTATGACCATTAAAAAAATTTTCAATTTTCTCCAATGGATTATCTATTAAGAATGATGCATCATCATCAAGCGAAATTGCATATTGGCCTTTTGCCTTACTCATGAGAACATTTCTATTATAGATGAGTCCCTTGCTTTTACTATTATGCAATATGGTATGTGTACTATAATTGGACTCTAAAAATGCTAAAGTGCCGTCATTTGACGCATCATCATATAACAACAACTCAACGTCATTTCTGGATAATAGGGAAGATAAACTTAATAGTGTAACCTTCAATTCTTCAAGTCTATTTTTTGTTGTTATTAAAATTGAAAACTTTACCATATCTATGTTAAGCACTTTTTAATTTGCGTATTTAAAAAATCTAGCCCGACATAATTTTCTAGATCAGACCTATCTAACGTAACTTCTTTGTTTTCACTCCACGCAAGATATAAGTGCTCTATTGCATTTGCAATATCTTCGGTTTGGTCAATTTCTGAAACGTAAGGATATTGCTTACCTAAAAGTCTTCTTGTTTCACTGTTTTCTGGACCCAGATGTAAAATGGGCTTTTTGGCAGTCACACAATGTGGAAACTTACCTGGCAAGAATGGGCTAATAGCTGCCTTTGCCTCCATGATTATATTAACATTTGCCTTTTGTTGTAGGGCATAAACAATATCAAAAGGTACATTTCCTTTGCTCCAAAAAATCTGTGGACAATTAGCGCAATTTTCTAACAAGGTTTTTTCATGGTAACTGGCTGGACCTAAAAACAATAATTTACTGGTGTTCTTAGCATCTGGATTTCTTTCTAAAAATATTTGATACCCTTCAATGAGTCCCTTTGGATCTCGTTGTTTTAATAAATTACCAGCATGTAATAAATTAAACTTG
>CAZAPO010000178.1:0-3244 GCA_964487005.1 uncultured Flavobacteriaceae bacterium | reverse complement strand
CTACAAGAAATTACAGTTAAAGAAGGAGTAAGCCAGCAACTAATGTTTCCTATATCGCTTGAGTTTTCATCAAATGAAATAGCGGTTTTAGATGGTTTAAAAGAACAATTGGAGCATACGGGATTTATTTTTTCAAAATTTACAGATGAGGTTGTTGAAATTACAGGATTACCTTTAAATCTAGAGGGTTCACAGGTGCAAGAAATTTTTGAGAAATTGATAAGTGATGCACAAAATGAAGTACCTGATAATCACTTCAGTCAATCTGATATGTTGGCAAAAAGCTTGGCTAAAAGTTTAGCTATAAAAACTGGAGAAACTTTAAATGGTCATGAACAAGAGCATTTAGTTAATAGTTTGTTTGCCTGTAAAGAACCATCAATTTCTCCGTCAAATAAGCCTACCTTTATCACTATGCGCGTAGATGATATTGATAAAAAATTTAATTAAAAATGTATTCAACATAAATGAGAGGAATTACAGATACCGTTAAACATTTACTTATTATTAATGCTTTAATGTTCATTGGTACATATGCCTTGAAAAATGAAGAAGTTTTTTATAGTTTATTTGCTCTATTCTATCCAAAGAATGAACTTTTTCAACCTTGGCAAGTCATTACACATATGTTTATGCATGGCAACGTGCAGCATATATTATTCAATATGTTGGCTTTATGGATGTTTGGGACTGCTGTTGAGCAAGTATTTGGCAAAAAGAAGTTTATATTCTTCTATATTTCGTCTGGGTTAGGTGCTGTCTTACTTACATTTATAGTGTATTATGTACAGGTTATTCCCTTACTAAATGAAGTCGCAACACTGGGTTATCCATCAGAGCTTATAAATAAGATCATTAATTTAGATATTGTTAGTGATGGTATGTATCAAGGGCAAATTTTAGGACAGAAAATGGAGCCATTGATATTAGAATATGGCCAGGATTTAAGTAGAATTGATCAAGATATTTTTAGGTCGCTTTTTGAATTAAATGTAAAAACAAGTGGGACCATGGTAGGTGCTTCAGGAGCAATTATGGGAATTTTAGTTGCTTTTGGGATGCTCTTCCCAGAAAGTAAATTGATGCTAATATTCTTACCAATACCAGTTAAGGCTAAATATTTTATTCCAGGGATTATAGCCTTAGATCTATTTTCGGCACTTACGGGTGTGTCAATTTTTAGTCCAAGCAACACTGCGTATGTTGCGCATATTGGAGGTGCATTGACCGGTTTTTTAATGATGTATTTCTGGAAGAAAAATCAGTTTGATAAATATAGGTGGCATTAATGACCTCACTAAATCAAGACATACAAGATAAATTAAAGCGGTTAACTGCCTTTGAGAAAATTATCATTCTCAATATTATAATTTACTTCATTGGTTGGGTTATAGGAAACGTTACAAGTATAACACAAAGCAATAGTTTAAATTGGTTAGTACTTCCTAACGATTTTTCTAGCTTCATAAGTAAACCGTGGTCAATTGTGTCTTATGGATTCACCCATGTAGAGTTTTGGCATTTATTCTTTAATATGTTGGTGCTTTATTTTGTGGGTAGATCTTTTTCTAATTTATTCAACATCAAACTATCACTTAATGTTTATTTTCTAGGAATAATAATTGGTGGTCTTGCATATTTATTGTCTTATGCATTCATTGATAATACACTGTTTAATACATCGGGTGATTTGGTTGGTGCTTCCGCTGGCGTGAGGGCTGCACTTATTTTTTTATGTGCTTATATGCCTAATTATGAAGTTAAAATTGTAAAGTTTAGGTTTAAACTACTGTATTTTGGACTTATCATGGTTGCTATAGATATAATGGGGCTTTTTGGAGGTGTCAACGAGGGTGGTTACATTGCTCATTTAGGCGGCGACTTACTCGGATTTTTCTATGCGAGGCAGTTATTAAAAGGAAACGATATTGGTAAAGGGTTTGAAAAGATTATGGACAGTATCTCAAGCCTCTTTTCATTTAGATCTGGGTCTAAATTAAAAACTGTTCATAAACGTTCAAAAAAAACAAAAGCCTTTGCAGGACATACTAAAGACGAATTTGGTGAGTTTAATAAGCAAAAGCAAATTGATATTATATTAGACAAGATAGGCAAAAGCGGTTACGAGAGCTTAAGCAAGGAGGAAAAAGAATTTTTGTTCAGAGCTGGAAAATAAAAGAGGTTATGAAGGATCTTAAGAGATACGAAAAAATAGTTTTCTTCATTAACTCTGTTGCTGCATTGGTCTTATTATTATCTTATTTATTGCCTTATTTACCTCCTCAAGACTTTGCTTTTCTTTCGGTCTTAAGTCTAGCGGTTCCATTATTCATTATATTAAATTTAGTTTTTGTTTTGTATTGGTTGCTAAAGGCAAAAAAGCAACTACTGTTATCTTCTTTGGTGTTGCTTTTAGGTTACGGGCATGTTTCCTCTTTATATAAATTCACGACCACTAAAGATGTTGATGAAATTGGTGCAATTACTGTTATGAATTATAACGTTAGATTATTCAATTTATATAATTGGATTGATACCGATCACGTAGAGCAAAATATTGTTGATATTATTAAAAACGAAGGCCCAGATGTTATTAGTTTTCAAGAATATCATCCTCATCAAAATATTGATTTGGGTATGTACCCATATAAGTTTGAAGATCTTTCTGGTGACCGTGTGCGTTATGGACAGGCAATTTTGTCTAAATACCCAATTATAAATTCAGGGTCGGTGGAATTTCCAAATACTGCAAATAATGCCATTTATGCCGATGTTGTTAAGGGCGAAGATACACTAAGAATTTACAATGTGCATTTGCAATCTATGGGGATTGAGGAAAATTTAGAAGATTTAGACAGAGATGACTCCGAACGATTAATTAAGCGCGCATCTGAAACTTTTAAGATGCAACAACAGCAGGCAGCGTTATTTATAGAGCATAAAGAAAATGCTCCTTATGAAGTTGTGATTTGCGGTGACTTTAATAATACGGCGTTTTCTTATGTATACAAGGAGATTAAAGGCGAACTAAAAGATACTTTTGAAGAAGCAGGAAATGGTTTTGGACGTACCTTCGATTTTAGGTACTTTCCAATAAGAATAGACTTTATTTTGGTTGATCAAGCTTTTGAGGTTAATAACTTTAAAGTGTTAGAAGAAAAACTATCAGATCACTACCCAATAATTGCCAAAATTAATTTACATAAATAGACAATCGACACTATCGGCCACTATATGAATTAAT
>CAZAPO010000177.1:0-3493 GCA_964487005.1 uncultured Flavobacteriaceae bacterium | reverse complement strand
CCTTCAATGAGTCCCTTTGGATCTCGTTGTTTTAATAAATTACCAGCATGTAATAAATTAAACTTGGTTTCATCGTAAAAAGTTGGCAACTCCTTTATGTTAGTATTTGTATGGTTTATTTGGTGCGGAATGATAAGCGCGGTGTTCTCAAATGATGGAAAATAATGTGTCATCCATTCTTTTAATAGCTGGCTAGGAAAGGCTGAATATTTTGCTGATTCTGACACTTTCTTAAAAAATATAATCTTCTTTTTATACCCTGGTTCATACCAATCATAGGGTTTTGGGTAATAACAAAAAGGATATGGATCATGTATGTAGGCCATCCATTTGACATGTGCTGTAGGAATATTGAGCACGGCTTTATGCACCCTAAAACTTGCACCCTTACTTAATGTGATTATGAGCTCGTATGAATTTGTTTTAAGTTCTTCATTCACTGCTTTTGATATACTATTAACATCATTAATGTAAGTGAATGAGAATCCAAATAAATTCTCTAATGCATTAGAGAAATTTAGTTTCAATAGACGTCGTATCAAACGCTGAAATCTGCTTAGTAAATAGTAACCATTAGTCTTTAATTCTGTTATGCCAACACATTTTATATCTTCGAGCTGAATCTGTTTTCTTGTATAGTGAAACACCTGTAGCTTGTATCCAAGTTGCTTCAAATTTTTAATTATGGCAACATTCATTTTTGATGCACTGCTATCATCTACATCAATAGATTCTACAATTACTAATATTTTATTTGCGCTGATGGACAAATCTCTTGCTTATTTTGTTTTTTGTTTAACGGCTTTCCACATGGGAAATAGCACATATTTAATGTTAAATATCAACCTTTTAAAAATTCCTATTGGTGGTATTTTTAAAAGTTTATTCAATAAGTTTTTATCACGATAATTAATACTTAATCCCACCAAGTATTTGAAGCTTGGTCTCGTTAAATTTTCATGTTCAGCCAAGTTTTTGGCAATTAGGTAAATTGCTTCCTTTTTTGAGGCTACTCGATGCTGCGCATTCCTCCAAAATTCTCCAGTGTTTGAAGCGGCATGTTTGCGGTTGTAATACAGAATGCAGTCCAGGACTATTCCTTCATAGTTTTGATTTAATATTCGTGAGTAGCATTCCCATTCTTCAGCATACATAAGTTGTTCATTAAATCGTATTGTATCAAAGCACTTTCTATCCCATAAAACCGTACATGATGCCATTTGTGTTTTTTCACAAACTATGCTTTCTAAAAAATTCTTGTCAGTTTTTGTAAAATTTATCTGATTGATATCTTGATATCCTGTTGATTGAAAATCACCTTCAAATGATTCCTTTTGATAAACCACAAATGAAGTTTTTGTATTCTCTTCTATAGCCTTTGTAACCGTATATAAATTTGATGGATGTACAATATCATCATCATCAAAAAAAATAATGTAGGCTCCTTTGGCTACATCTAATCCATAATTTCTACATCCTGGAAGGCCCTTCTGGTACTTGGCTGGCCTTTCAGTAAAAATAAATCTGGAGTCTTTTTTTATAAATTCTTTGATAACAATTTCTGTGTCATCTGTGCTACCATCGTCAATTATTAAGCACTCCCAATTATTGTAAGTTTGGTTCAATAAAGATTGCAACGACTCTAATATGAAGTGCGCTCTATTGTATGTTGCCATTATTATTGAAACCTTTGGATGCATTAAGAAAAAACGCTTTTAATATAGTTAAATGTTACTTTTTTACTGAAATCTGAATGAAACAATAATGACCATTCTTTAAATAAAACTTTAAATAATATGGAGAAATTATGGTTTTTCTTGTTTGAAATTAATTGTCTTCGCATCACCTGCAGCAATCCTTTTTTAATTTCTCCACTATTATAACTATTACCAAAATAGGACTCTATTTCTTTAAAAATATTGGTGCTGTTTTTTAAATAATCTAGTACGTCTATCTCCTTTCCTTTAAAGTTGTTGTTAACAATATTTTTTGTGGATTGATTCCAATGACACATTGCAGCTATATTCTCAAACATTTGTTCAATTTTTGAAATATGCTGCTGGTTAAATTCCTGCTCTTCATCAATTTTTGCTGTCAAACTATTTGTATGTATTCGATATAAATACAAACTTTCACATAAGTGATAAAACTTGAACTTCCTACACGCTCTTAACCAAAAATCATAATCTTCCAGAAGGAACAATGCTGGGTTGTATCCGCTTAGTTGGTGATACACCTCTTTTTTATATAGAAAGGAGGCTCCAACTTTGTTTCCAAACAATAAATGCTCAATGGGCCCTGCTTGATGTTGCCTAATAATTTTATCGGTACTATCAATTACATCATAATTTGAAAAAACAATGTCTGCCTCTTCCTTAATTAACGAATCAAACAAAGACTGTAAACAGTCCATCTTCATTAAATTATCGTCTGAAGTCCATGTTAAAAATGCACCCTTTGCATAGTTATGACCAATATTTAATGTTGAAGGCAACCCTTTATTTTCATCATTGTTTAGTATAATAACCCTATCATCCTGCCTTTGATAATTTTCTGCAATATCCTTGCTCCCATCTAATGAACAATCGTTCACAATAATCAACTCAATATTCTTATATGATTGATTTAGACAACTCTCTATTGCCTTTGCTAAATATTGTTCACCGTTGTAAACTGGAAGAATTATCGATATGAGTCTATCTTTTTCCATAGCCTTTTTGGCAGTTTGATTATTTTTTTGAACCTAGGAATTACATCTCTTGCAATTCTGTATTTGAAGCGCCATTTTTTATATGCTAAGGTGTTATAATTTGGGTTATATCCTATATTGTTGTACAATGAAACCTCTCTGTTTGATACTACTTTTTTATCGAACCTTTTTTCAATCAATCCTCTAGTATTTGCATTGAGATCATTACCTGATAATATCTTTATAATTGCGCTTGCAATGGTCTCAGGATCTTCATTCTTATCAACTAATATATTCATTACGCCATCATTTAATAAATACTCATTCATAGGTGCAATATTTGACGTAACAATTTTTGTAAAACAGCTCGCTGCCTCAACAAAAACTAATCCAAATCCTTCCCATCTACTAGGTACGCATAACACATCTGCAACATTGTACCAATAGACCAATTCTTCGTTTTCCACTTTTTCAATAAAAAATATTCGTTCTTGAACATTTTGCTCTTCCGCAAGTACTTGATAAGATAAAACATCTCCCTTGCCAATAAAAATGGCAATATGATCTTCTGGTAAATAAACTAATGCATTTATTACGGTTTCAATATTTTTTTCATGCGATTTTCGTCCTACATGCAAGATGATTTTTTTTCCTTGATAACAAGACTCGAGAGGGTTATCCTGTGCATCAATTTTTTCGACAAACAATTCAACATCTCTCGAATAATCCAAATAAGGTGAAGAATACGCAGCCAATTTCAAAACCCTTAATGCATTGTTAGAATCATTACTATTTACTTTAATT
>CAZAPO010000176.1:0-12177 GCA_964487005.1 uncultured Flavobacteriaceae bacterium | reverse complement strand
AATGCCCAATCGTTGGAGTTCATAAAAAACAAGGGGAACTTATAATTTATGGAGGCGGCATACATTTATCTAAAGACAGAATGGTTGACGATAAGTTTGGGACTATTTTTGGTAAACTAGCCAATAAAACGAACAACGGTTGGAGTGGACTCATCGCAAATACATATTTACGTGGGATCTCTCAAGAACACGGTGTTGTAGTGGTTCCAGATGATCAAATTAACAACTATAAGATTGGTGATACTGTTTTAGTATTTCCTGTTCATAGCTGTATGACTGCCGATTTACTCAAACAGTTAAAGACTACAGATGGTAAATTTATTGAAATGATGAGATACCTTTAAATTGCTATTCAATGATTAGTAACTTTGAAGTAGTATTGTTGATTTTAAGCATATAAATACCCGTTCTAATTGTACTCGAAATCACCAATTGTGTTACGCCAGTATCCTCAAAAAAGGATTTGTTCTTAATTTCTATATATTTTCCCGTTATGTCAAAAAGTTCGAAAGTATCACTAGAATTGGTCTTGGTGATATTAATTCTATTTGCTGAAACAGGATTAGGATATATCACCTGAATTTCACTTTCTTCAACTTCTTCCGGTTGTTGTTTTCCTGAAAAATATGGCTCAGCAAAATTAAAAGCATCATTCCCAACTTTTTCTCCTATTATTCTTCCAGGTATGTCATCTGCTGGTGGATGTATTCCTCCCCAAATTCTTGATAAACTGCATTGGTCTGAGGCATCTCTGTACGTTGCCCATTGTAATGTAACATCTATTGAAGGACCTTCTTCAAACACTAAAAACTCGTTTTTATTAGCAGCAAATTCTCCCATTCCTCCAGGAAAAAACTCAGTTCCAGTAAGGCGGGTCATTACTTCAGCTGCCGCTCTTGAATAGGTTGAATGTCCTGAAACATATCCCGCAAATGGTGGAGTCACAAATGAAGGTCTTTGGTATGGCCACCAATTCTCAGCCAATATCCAATCTACACCAGCTTGATCTACATCGGGATCATCTATATAATCGTGGCCTTTCCAGGTGTATAATTTAATTTTACCAACATGTTCATTACTACTTCCTGCCAACGGATCACCGTTCTCAACAACTTCAATATACCCATTCATTAATGGGATGCCTTCTGGGTGATAATTATCTAAATTTTCATTGGAACTCTGACCCTTTTCTGCCATGTATCTAATTGCAGAAACAGGTCTGATATAATCATACCATCCTTTAATGCTCCAAGCAGATATGGCTGCGTCATGCATTGTACCTGCTAGTATGAAGTATGATTTTACATTCCACTCTAAATCATCTAACACCTCTCCTTCTCCCTTAAATCGTTTTTCGAATTGTGGATGATCATTTACATAGTTTAATATTGTAAACCAGTGTCCCGGAGGTGTTTCTGAATCTGGTCCGTCTGCCCAAAATTCTGCTAATATTCTTGTATAATCTCCCCTAGGTACCATTTGTGTCTCGTATGCAGTACCAGTAATAGGATTTGTAGAATGTCCAGTACTTATATCACCTCCTTGAAATAAATTATAGAAACTTGGATACTGGGTATAATTATTTGGTAAAGATTCAAATGGTATATTTCCAATTGATCGCGGTGATATATCCCACAATACACCATCGGCAGGATCTAAATGACTTCCCCATACCGATACTAATGCAAATCCCCATTTATAGGCTTGAGAACTTTCTGAACTATTTGTATTATCTAAATAAGGTGGATCCATGGGGTCGTTATAAACGCTATAATTATTACCGCCTCTACTGTATATTGTTTTGTCATCATCGGTTAAGGCAAAACCGTGAACATTACCCCATTCTGGGCTTAAAAAATCTGGTGTTGATCCATCTATAAGATTACCGCTTTGGTCAATAAATGTATCTAAACTTAATGGCTGCCATCTGTTTGGGTCATTTATAGTAGTATTACCCGAAAAAGCTGGATTCATTGGATCATTTACTGGCTCATAATAGGCATTGCTGTAATCTGATTGCTCCCGTGATCCATCTTCGTTGCCGTATTCAATAATTTTGGCTGCAATATAATTACCTAAGGCTGCCGCATTTCCAAACTCATAATGGGTTCCGGTTTGGAGGGTATAATCATATCCTAATTGATCCATAATTAACCTAATTCTTTCCAAGGTTTTAACAGCGCCAGGTGAATCAGCAAAGCGATGAGAAATTATTCTATAGGCCGCGTAACTAATTGCCTTTATTCTTGATTCTTCAATAGATTCAACTGGAATAAAATCTAATAACTCGCTTTCAAAACCATGGACATTATTTCCAATGAAATAAGGTCTTGCATTTTCATCATAAACCGCCCAAGCATCATACATCGCTACACTTACATGATAGAGATTTCGCGCATGTACCGTGGGTCTTGCATAATCTCCACGAATGGCCTCGAGTAAGGCCTCATTCCAAATTCTTGCAATTGAATTGTCTGAAGTTGTGTTATTAATATTTAATTGAATTGTTGCGGTTACCGCTGTACTCTGACAAATACCATCAGACTCAATCACCGATAATTGTCCTTCGGCTTCAACATGCCATCTAACTGTTATTTGATTTGTTCCCTGTCCACTAATAATCTCACCGCCAATAATGTTCCATATTGCCGTTGAACCTTCTTGAAGTGGATATGTATACGTTTCTGTATTTAAGAAACCTGAACTAAAATTTCCTGATATCTCACTTGCATCAAGATAAGAACAGGAGCCATCACTTAATGTAGCAAGAGGGTTAAACGAACATGAATTTGGATCTGTACAACCATACACCTTTTGGCTAGGTTCAATATTTAATATTTGTGGCGCTGACCCTTCTACTACTAAAACCGTGGTATTTGAATTTAAATTACTAACGGTTTGTGTATATCCTGAAGGCCATTTAATTTGAATTTCAGTAATTTCACTTTCATTCCTCAATCCAAAATGAATGGGTAGCTGACTTTGTCCAAACATGGAAATTCCAGAATAATGTCGAACATATTTTTGACCCAATGCTGTGGTTAATTCTACTTCGGCTCCAACGGCGTCTCGATTTGAAGCAACACCTTGAAGTTTTAACTTAAACCAATTGTGACTCGTTGGTTCATCAAAGTTTATAAGTTTATTCTCATAAAAAAATGATGCTGCATTATTGTTTGTAATGAGCAAATCTAAATCACCATCGTTATCATAATCAAAATCCACCACATCAACACTTATTGTGAGTTGATCTATTGCGACATTTGATTCTTTAATAAATGACGAAACTCCATCTGCATGTTGATTTGTATAATATTCATTTCTTGCCTCTCCATAACCGTTAAAATCATATCCATTAACAACTACTAAATCTTCATCACCGTCAAGATCAAAATCAGCAAATTTAGCACCCCATGCCCAGCTGGAATTTTCAACTCCCATAGCTACTTCATCTGAGGTATAGCTTCCATCTCCATTATTTCTAAACAAACGATTCTCGTCTATACCTGTTATAAAGAAATCAATATCTGCATCTAAGTCGTAATCGCCAGTTGCAATTACCATATCGTCAAAACTATTATTTAAACCATAGCTTTCGGCGCTTTCGGTAAAACTTGCACCGTTATTGTTGATGTATAAATAGTTGGGTTCGTTAATATCATTCGCCACATATAAATCCATCCATCCATCTCCATTAATATCAATTGGTAAAGCATTAAAACTATGTAATGGGGTTAATTCTTTAATCCCCATAGCTTCTGTTACATTGGTAAATGAATCGTCACCATTGTTTCGAAATAATAAATTGGTTTCGCATTTATCCCAGTCACTCATATAGAAATCAAGATCTCCATCTCTGTCATAATCAAACCAAGTAGCACATGCAAATTGACAAGCATCTATAGCTCCAAAATTGGTCAATGCTGTTACCTCATCAAAAGTATTATCACCTAAATTTTTAAATATTCTTGGACCTAAACGCTGAGTTACCATTAAATCAGGAAAGCCATCATTATTATAATCACCCCAAAATGCTCCGTATTTTTCACCATTTAATGCAGGATTGTTCATTGGTGTAAAATCTCCGTTTAAAAGGCTTTCTAAGCCAGACCCAACTGTAATATCTGTGAATGCCCCGTTATTGTCGTTTCTAAATAAACGACTATGAGTCTCTTCTACTCCATTTTGATCGATGGCTTTGGCAACCACAAATACATCTAAATCATTATCGCCATCTATATCTGCTACAGCTATTCCATTGTTATCTTCTAGTATACCTAATCCAATAAGTTCTTCTACCCTTTCAAACTGCTGTCCAAAAGCGCCAAAGCCTACCATAAAAAGAACAAACTGAAGTACTTTTCTATTCATAAAACAAATTTGTTAAATGTAACAATCTTGATCTATTTATCTATGGCTAATTAATCAAATATTTGTCTAAGTCCGTAGTATTGGAAACTATAGAAATTCTAAGCTATAATAATTTCGCTAGTATTTGCTAAATTACTAAATATATCTTTCTAAAAGGAACTACCTTTTAAGGGTGAAATGCCCACTTACTTTTTGAAGATTGTCCAATTGAAGAATGAACCAATAATCAGATGATGGTAAAAGTTCACCATTAAACGTTCCATCCCAACCAATTGAAGTAGGGGAAATCTGTTTTAGTAATTTACCATATCTATCAAAAATATGAATTTGTGATTCTGGGTATTTTTGTATTCCTTTAATTTGCCAATAATCATTATACCCATCGCCATTTGGCGTAAAAAATTTAGGGTAATCTATAAGTGTAATCGTTTGTGAATCTTCTCCGCATCCAAATTTATCTCTTACGTAAACGGTATATAGACCGCCAAGCAAATCGTTAAATTGATTTTCGTCTTGAAAATTTATTCCATCAATTGAATACTCAAAGTCACCATCTCCTGAGGCAATAATTCTAATATAATTATCATCTGACAATTCTTGGAACTCAATATGATCTATTGTTGGTAATACCGATCTAATCAACTCAAAATTAAATGTGTTATCGCATTCAATGCCATTTTTAATCTCTGTAACTGTTAATGAATAATTTCCTGCTTCAATTAAGTTGGCGTTGAAACTATTTGAAATTATTGTTCCATCTTCAAATTTCCATTCCCATGAGTTAAAATTAGTATCAACTGAAAGAGGTAAACTGGGCTCTAGATTACATAAAAAATAATTTTCTAGTAAACCCATTTCAGGTAATTCATTTACATACAGGTCAAAGCTAGTCTCACTGAAACAAGCCGGACTTAGCGCATTTATAACCTTTACATTAATTGTTTGATGCCAAGCATTGGTGTTGACAAAACTTGATGAAATTGTATCTGTTATTTCATTACCTGAAACATCGTAAAAATGAACATTTAAGTTATTTTGGACTCCGATTATCTCATTAGCAATATTGCCCAAATCAAAAGTAGCAAAACCATTGCCTTCATCGCACAAATAAATATCAGAAGGTGTATTTATTGATGGTTTTACAGAGGTTTTCAATACAAGTTCAGTCTCGGCATAGCAGCTTGTTACAGGATTAGTGAGTCTCACCGTTATACGCTCCTCAAATGGAATAGTATTGGTAAAAGGATTTGGTAATGGACTTGGTATCAAAGCACCCATATTATCATAATAACTAACTACTAGTCCTGTTTGATTTCCAAGTACAAAATTTTCTACATTGGAAATATCAAAATATTCAGATATGCCATCGCCATTATCATCGCATCCAATAATATCTGGAATCGGATTTGCAAAAGGTAGCGGTAAAACGATGATCTCAAAATTTGTTTGGTTAGAGCAATTCGTAATTAAATTAGTTATTTTGGCGGTAATTCTTTCCTTGTCAATAATCTTGTTTTCAATACTTGTCGTTGTGATTGCCGTTCCATCTTCATGGTAAAATTCTACCAAAATATTAGGATCTCCACCATTTAAGTCTGCTTCTGTTTGTGATAAATCAAACAATGTAATTCCGTCATAATCATTATCACATTCAGATAAATCTTCGACAATAGACAAGCCTGGAAGTGGGTTTATAATTAAATCGAACGTAGTTTCAGAATAACAACATAATTCGTCACTTCTTGAAACTCTAACCGTTATCGTTTCTCTATCTCTAACTGTATTTGTAAATGGGTTGGGTAAGGTCGTATATTCATTTCCACTGCCATCGATATACGTTATAATACTATTTGATTGACTCCCAACTAATTGTGATTGCACGTTCGATGTGTCAAATGTAGAGGAAAAACCTGTGCCAATATTATCTTCACACGCTTCTAAATTATTGATACCATAAATATTTGGCGGTTCTTTAACCTCTATAGTTTCAGTTAACACTTCAATTCTTCCATCATTAGCGGTAATTGTTGCCGTTATAGTATAGTTACCATCTGAAGTAAAATCATGAAAAGGCGATAAATCAGTTGACGTATTTTGGGCACCTGAAGCTGGGTCTCCAAAGTTCCATGTAATGGATGCTACGTCGTTTGAATTACTAACACTAAACTCTTTCAAAAATTCTGAGCATATATTAGAAATATTCATTTCAAACTCGTTGGTAACGTGATTAACTTTTCCGGTTACATTAATAAAAAAATTTGTGTCTCCATAACCCAAATCTGACGTTCTTGTATACGTGCTCGGTGGACACCCACCATTGCTAGACCTAAACCATGAGTCTCCTATAAATTGATCAGCTCCTGCAGTAAATGCAACCGCTCCACTACTAGAGCTATGTAACTGAAATACCTCAACCAAAATTTTATCGACATCTGCAGGCACTACCACAGGCGTGTCAAACTCTACAATAAATAAATTAGGATTTCTTCCAAAATCAGGAATCCTTACTGATTGACTACTCCCTATTAAATCAGTATCTGAGAACGAGGTTGGAAAATCATCATCAATCTTATATATATTAAATTGGATATTCACATCCCAACTACCAACATCTGCAAGTGCTATTTGACCCGATTCTATAACATACTCTTCATTATTACTTATACCAAAATCAGCCAATGTATAAGTTCTTCCCCAATTTATACCGCCCCAACTACATGCGTAGATGTCATTACGTCGTAAATTATTATCGCAGCTATAATAGGTCAAAGTTGTTGTTGAACCATAGTTAAAAGTACTGTAAGTGTCACCTGTAACATTAATAAAGTAATTTGCATTTGGAACTGGCGGACTTAAATCTGAAGTAGGAACATGTACGTAATGTTCCCGACACCCCCTAAACCAAGATACATCGTTATCCTGTAGCGTGCCAGCTACTCGAACCTTTTTATAATCTGGATTATAAATATCTTCAATTTGTGATACTTCAACCAGGATTCTTTCAACTCCTGCAGGAACCACTATTGGGATAGGAAATTCTACATTCACAATTTCAGGAGTATCGCCAATCTCTGGGGCACGACCAAAAAATCCACCTATATAAGTAGATACAGAATTAGGAAATCCTGAATCTATAATCGAGATCCCAAAATGCAACATAGCTCCTTCGTAGGCATTGCTAACTGCTACTTGACCAGATCTAATAATGAATTGCTCGTTGGTTGTAATCCCAAATTCGGATAACGTAAAAGTTCTTCCCCAAATTTCTTCATAATTACAAGTAGTCATACCCGAATCAACCAAATCATTCCCGATATTATGTGTTAAGGTAATTTGGGCATTAACTGAAAAGAAAAGAAATAAGAATAAAGGGGCAACTATATATTTCATATAACGAAAATAGAAAATACCTACTTGCAAGTAATGATTTTTCGTTCTAAAACTATAAATAAGGATTAAATTCTCAAATTAAGGCGTAGTATTAGAGACTTGAAGCAATTTACCGTTATAATATTTATTTCCGTTTATGGCAAAATCACAAATATATGTTGCCATTTCGTGAGCTGTTGTTGGGGCCTTGTACCCAGGGAAAGCCTCCTCTAACATTTCTGTTTGAACGGCACCTAATGCCAAAACATTAAATGAGGGACCATTGTCTTTGTACTCTTCTGCCAATAGCTCGCTTAGAGTTATTACCGCTCCCTTACTGGAACTATAGGCCGCTAATCCAGGAAATTTCATACTTCCTTGTACGCCTCCCATAGAACTAATTGTTACAACATGACACGCTCTATTCATAAATGGCAATAGCGTTCTTATCATTTCTGAAACACCATAGACATTGGTCTTATAAACATTTTCAAAATCTGAAATTGTTGTTTCTAAAAATGGTTTATTAATCAAGGCTCCAGCATTATTAATTAAAATATCAACTTTATTATTCCATTGCTCTTCTACAAAGGCGCCTACCTTTTTGAACGAATCCTGTTGGTTTAAATCAAATGACCAAGTTGATACGCCAGTTAAATTAAGAGCTCGTATTGGGTCATCGTTTCTAGATAATGCCAAGACGTTATATCCTAATTCATGAAACAGCCTGACCAACTGAAAACCTATACCCCTACTGGTACCTGTTATGACTACATTTTTACTCATCCGACATTTTCACTTCTTTATTTGGTGCATTGATCATACCCTTATAAGCTGGTATAATTTTATTTATAAAACTGGCCATGTGCTCATAGTCCATCTTATCTGCTTCATCATCTACGTGATGATAGTATGCATAGTTTGTAAAATCGAAGGTTGATACCGCATGTGCTGGTATTTTTAATTCATTAAAGAAAGGGTAATTATCTGACCTCATAAATAAATTAAACTCTTTAGCTTTTGGAAAAAAGCCAACTACTTCTTCGCCCGCATACTTATTTAAAACCGTTGCAAAATTTGAACGTTCATAACCCGTCATGTATGCCATTGTAACATCTGCAGCTCTGGGCACGCCAATCATTTCAAAATTGGTCATAGTATACACATTCATTCCACTTTCTTTTAACCTCTTTGCCAAATGTGCCGATCCTCTTAATCCTTTTTCTTCGGCATCATATAAGGTAACTAATACGCTGCGCTTATTAGACTTCGTCTTTGCAAAATACCTTCCAATTTCCATGGCAGCTATAGTTCCTGAGGCATCATCATTTGCTCCATTGGCAATTATATCACCATCAACTTCTTTACCGTTACCTATATGATCGTAGTGACCTCCAAGGATGACAAATTCATTTTTTAATTGGGCATCATTTCCTTCAATGATACCAACAATATTGTAACCATCAATTTCATCTAATTTGAAGGAATCTCTATAAGTTTCAAAATAAGGTTTTATGTTATGCTCCTTAAAAAAATTCTCAATGTAAACTGCAGCTTTTTCCAATCCCGGACTTCCTGCTTCTCTTCCACCTAATTCATCGGAAGCTAAATACTCCATTTTTGCCTGAATTTCTTCCTTTGTTATAGTGATATGTTTGGTGCCACAAGCTGATAGTGTAACTAGTAATGCAACTACTAATATTTTTTTCATTTTAAATAGTGTTTATTGAGGTCTAAAGATAACAAAATACCAACGTTCTATGCGTCTTGTTTCTATTTGTAGAATTAAACCTTTGGTTTGATCATAAATACTGGTTTAATTGCTTAAAAATCATTAACTTGAAGACGATGTAATTATGAACTCACATGGATACTACAGTGTCATACATCATGGTAATTGAGACGAGCGATTATTTAAATCGACTCGAAGCCAATCAATTTAATTTATTTACGCAAAAACTTCATAACGGCATATCTAAAGCCCTTAGAAAATTTGAAGGTGTCGTTTTAAACCATAACGATAATACCTATACCGTTGCTTTTGATCAGGTGACAAATGCGATACTTTGTGCATTAAAATTACAATCTAATTTTAAGTATATAACTCCAAAGTTTGACAACGCAATTAGACGCTTAAAAATTGGTCTTGCACAAGAAACCGGTGATGGCCAGGGAAAAATCTTGGCTACACGCATGTGTGAAGTTGTGAAAGATCAGATTGTTATTTCTATTTGGGTAAAAAAGGCGTACGAAAAAGAGAACAAAAATACGTTTATTAATAAAGAACATATTAGAACCTTAAAACCGTCTGAGGTACAATTTTTAACAGGGTTAATGGACTATGTTGAGTCTATTTGGAACAATCCAACCTTTAGTATTGAAGATTTCACAGAACCGTTGGATTACAGCAAGTCTCAAGTTTATAGAAAAATGATGTCATTAACTGGAATGTCACCTAGTGGTTTTATTAGAAATTACAGATTGCATAAAGCAATGCATTTAATGCATTTTAGAAGAGGCAAAATAATGGAAGTTGCTAAAAGAACCGGATTTGCTAATCCAGGACATTTTAGTAAATGTTTCAAGGAAAAATTTGATATTCTTCCATCAAAATATTTACAACAGCATTCATAAAAAAACCGTTTCTATTGAAACGGTCTTTTTTTATTATTATAAACTTCGATTACAATTCGTGACTACTTTAAACCAACATAGTTACTGGGTTCTCAATATACCCTTTTAAAGTTTGTAAAAACTGTGCTCCTGTTGCACCATCAACCGTACGATGGTCACAAGCCATTGATAGTTTCATGGTGTTTCCAGCCACAACCTGACCATTTTTAACCACCGGCTTTTGTACAATAGCACCTACCGATAATATTGCTGAATTTGGCTGGTTAATTATTGACGTAAAACTTTCAATTCCAAACATACCTAAATTTGAAACGGTAAATGTACTTCCTTCCATTTCGTCTAAAGCCAATTTTTTATCTCTTGCGCGTCTGGCATAATCCTTAACAGCTGCATTAATTTGTGGTAAGGACTGCTCATTTGCAAATTTTACCACTGGAACAACTAAACCATCTGGGACTGCTACAGCTACACCTATATGAACATGGTTATTTAATACCATCTTATCATCGAACCATTGTGAATTCACTTGTGGATGCTCACGTAGGGCTAGCGCACAAGCTTTAACAACCATATCGTTAAAAGATATCTTTGTGTCTGGTAATGTATTGTATTGCGTTCTAAAAGCAATGGCATTGTCCATGTCAAACTCTACATTTAAATAGTAGTGCGGTGCCGAAAACTTAGATTTTACTAAGTTTTTAGCAATTGCTTTGCGCATTTGAGAATTTGGAATCTCATCAAAATCTTCAACTCCTGATGGAACGAACTTCCCTGCTGTTGCTCCTGTTGCTGCAGGTGTAAAGTTTTCTATATCCCTTTTTATAATTCTACCATTCTCTCCGGTACCTTGAACCTGATTTAAATTGATGCCTTTTTCCTCGGCCAATTTTTTTGCAAGTGGCGAAACAAAAATTCGCCCATTGGTACTAACTGGTTTCTCAACTTGACTTGCGGCAACTGGTTTTGCCGGTTCTTTTTTAGGTGCGGCTTCAGGTGCAGACTTCTTTGGCGCTGGCTCTTCTTTTGGAGCGTCAACTTTAAAGTTTGATGCAACAGCCGAGACATCTGTACCTGCTGGACCAATAATTGCCAGTAAGGCATCTACTTTGGCAGACTGCCCCTCTTCTAAGCCTACATGTAATAAGGTTCCTGAATTGAATGATTCAAACTCCATCGTAGCCTTATCTGTTTCTATTTCTGCAAGAATGTCTCCCTCTTCTATTGTATCTCCAACTTTTTTCAACCAAGTTGCCACGGTTCCCTCCTCCATAGTATCACTTAATCGCGGCATGGTAACAACAACAACCCCTTCAGGAATTTCAGTAGCCGCTTCTGGAGATGCGTCGGTTTGTGGCGCTACAACTTCTTCGCTTGCTGCAGCATCTGCTTCTTCATTACTGCTAGTACCTCCTGCTAGCAAGGCAGTTACGTCTTCTCCTTCATCACCAATAATTGCCAAAAGTTCATCAACCTTAGTTGTTTCTCCTTCTTGAACTCCAATATGCAAAAGTGTACCTTCATAGAAGGACTCAAATTCCATGGTAGCTTTATCGGTTTCTATCTCAGCAAGGATATCACCTTCAGAAATTTTATCACCAACTTTCTTTAACCAAGAAGCTACAGTACCTTCTTCCATAGTGTCGCTTAAACGCGGCATGTTTATTACTTCTGCCATAGCTTATAATTTATGAGGTAACAACGGATAATCTTCCTGTTCATAGACAGCGTCATACATAACATCCTTTTCTGGCCAAGGTGAATCTTCTGCAAATTTTTCACACTCTTTCACCAAATCTTTAACAC
>CAZAPO010000175.1:0-3540 GCA_964487005.1 uncultured Flavobacteriaceae bacterium | reverse complement strand
CTATACCAATCAAATAATTTTACTACTAGGTGGTGTTGTAGCAATGGTTGTTGGGGTTTTCAATAAAGTTAGCTTTGGACGCATGTTGACCGAAGTTTGGGAGAATATTAAAAGTATTTTTGTTCCAATTGTTATACTATTACTCGTAGGAGCACTTGCAGGTACATGGCTGATAAGCGGCGTTATTCCAGCAATGGTTTATTACGGATTAGAAGTATTGAATCCTTCAATTTTCTTACCGGCTTCATTAGTGATTGCTGCATTAATATCAATTGCAACAGGGAGTTCATGGACAACTTCGGCAACTGTTGGTATTGCCTTGGTGGGAATTGGTACAGAAGCTTTGGGTATATCGGGCGGAATGGTAGCTGGTGCTATTATCTCAGGAGCCTATTTTGGTGATAAAATGTCGCCAATGAGTGATACTACAAATTTAGCTCCAGCCATGGCAGGCACCGATCTCTTTACGCATATTAGATATATGTCTATAACTACGGTACCAACGATAACGGTAGCATTGATCGTATTTTCAATTATAAGTATTTCTATGGAAACTACTGGAGCGGCTGATGTGAGTAGTTTTGTTAACACTATTGATTCAACTTTTAATATTACCCCTTGGTTATTTTTGGTTCCTGGTGCTGTAATCGCCCTTGTACTCATGAAGACCAAGCCAATTAAAGCACTCACAATTGGAGTTGTTTTGGCTGCTATTTTTGCATTTATTTTTCAACCAGAAGTTCTTTCTGGATTAGGTTCATCTAAGTTTAGCTCTGTGATTACTTCTGTGTTTAGCGACACCCAAATAGTTACAGATAACGAAAAACTAAATGACCTTTTTTCATCTGGTGGAATGAAAGGTATGCTATGGACCATAGCCCTGTGTTACAGTGCTATGATTTTTGGTGGTATCATGGATGCTATAGGTGCGTTATCTAGAATTACAAAAGAATTATTAAATATCGCCAAATCGGTATTTGGTTTATTTGCTGCAACAGTTGCAAGTTGTTTAGGGTTAAATGTTATTGCATCAGATCAGTATTTGGCCATTGTTATTCCTGGTAAAATGTTCAAGCAAGCCTATGACGATAGAGGTCTTGCTCCAGAGAACTTAAGTAGAACCTTAGAAGACTCAGGTACAGTAACTTCAGTATTAGTTCCATGGAACACATGTGGAGCCTATCAAAGTGGTGTTTTAGGCGTATCGGTTGCAGAGTATTTTGCCTTCGCTATTTTTAACTGGTTGAGCCCATTTACCACCTTACTATTCGCTGCGTTAAACATTAAAATTAGACAACTTTCTGCCAAATCAGCGTAATTTATAGGTAGATAAAATTTTTAGATATAATTGTTATAATTAACTATTATACTTGTTTACCTTTGCGCCCTTAAAATTATAATTACCATAACTTAAATTACAAAAAAATGGCAGTATTAGTAGGTCAAAAAGCTCCCAAATTTAGCGCGCAAGCAGTAGTAAACGGAGGCGAGTTTATCGAGAATTTTTCACTTGATCAATATTTAGGAAAGAACTATGTTGTATTATTCTTTTATCCAAAAGACTTCACCTTTGTATGTCCAACAGAATTGCATGCTTTTCAAAATAAATTAGCTGAATTTGAAGCTAGAAACGTTGCAGTTGTTGGTGTTTCTACAGACACAGAACAATCGCATTATGGATGGTTGCAAGTAAACAAAGGAGACGGTGGAATTAAAGGAGTAACATATCCATTAGTAGCCGACACCAATAAAACAATTTCTGCCAACTACGATGTATTGGCTGGTGAAACTTATTATGATGAGAACGATATGTTGCAATCTGAAGGTGAGTTAATTGCGTATCGTGGATTGTTCTTAATAGACAAAGATGGTGTTGTTCGTCATCAATTGGTAAATGACCTTCCATTAGGAAGAAATGTTGATGAGGCAATTAGAATGGTTGATGCATTACAATTTTTTGAAGAAAATGGTGAAGTTTGTCCTGCAAACTGGAGCCGTGGTGAAACTGGGTTACAAGCTACTCATGAAGGTGTTGCAGATTTCTTATCGAAGCACGTTAACTAATTTTTATTCTAAAAATAAATCACAAAAAAACCTTTTCTCTTGAAAAGGTTTTTTTGTTTTCATTACTTACTAGAATTTCACGAGATCTGCAATTTCAAATAGCCCTTTTGCTTTGGCATGATCAAAGGCAGCATTTCCTTCGTTGTCTTTAATTGACTTGTCTGCACCATGTTCTAATAACAGCTTAACTATTTCAGAATTATCATACATAGCAGCCATTATTAGGGCTGTGTATCCACTATTATTTTGAGCATCAATCGAAGCTCCATGATCCAAAAGTAATTTGACTATAGTAGTGCTACCTTTAAAACTTACACCCATCAATGCTGTATTCCCCATGGCATCTCTCTTGTCAATATCAGCCTTATATTTAAGGAGTAATTGTGTTGTAGCGATGTTCCCCATGTAAGTGGCATAAATTAATGGTGTAAAGCCATTGTTTCCAGTACAATTAGCAAGGTCTGGATTGATATCTAATAAGGCCTCTATTCGATACTCATTATCACCTTTCTTTATAGAATCAAATAGATAATCTACATCTAGAGTCATATTTATACGTTTAAAGGACTAATAATTATAAATCGAAACGATCAAGGTTCATTACCTTAGCCCAAGCCTTTGCGAAGGCATTCACAAATTTATCCTGACCATCATCTGCTCCATAAACCTCGCATACTGCTCTTAATTCAGTATTTGATCCAAAAATTAAATCGGCCCGTGTTGCTGTAAACTTAACCTTTCCAGTGCTTCTATCTTTTCCTTCAAATAAAGAAGCATTGTCATTAACTGGACTCCATTCATAAGTGAAGTCTAAAACGTTTGTAAAGAAATCGTTTGTTAAGCTTCCTATGTTCTCGGTAAATACTCCATGTTTAGAGCCGTCATAATTGGCTCCTAAAACTCTAAGTCCACCAATTAAGGCAGTCATTTCTGGAATTGATAAGGTGAGTAAATTAGCACCATCAATAAGCATATCTTCAGCTCCAACCTTAAGTTTAGGATTCATATAATTTCTAAATCCATCTGCCAATGGTTCTAGGTACCCAAACGATTCTAAATCTGTTTGATCTTGTGTGGCATCTCCTCTTCCTTGTGTAAACTCAATCGAAATATTGTGTCCAGCTTTAGCCGCTGCCTCTTCAACTGCAGCCGTTCCTGCCAAAACAATTAAATCTGCCATCGAAATTGTACCGTTAAATTCGTTTTGAATTCCTTCTAGAACCTTTAGTACTTCGTTTAATTCTGATGGATTATTGACCTCCCAACTTCTTTGAGGCTCCAATCTTAATCTACCTCCGTTTGCACCACCTCTCATATCAGACCCTCTAAAGGTTGCTGCCGATGACCAAGCCGTTCTCACTAATTGTGAAATTGTAAGCCCTGAAGCAAGTACCATCTTTTTTAACGATGCAATATCATCACCGCTTAGGTTATAGCTAACTTTTGGAATTGGATCTTGCCAAATAAATTGATTCT
>CAZAPO010000174.1:0-6084 GCA_964487005.1 uncultured Flavobacteriaceae bacterium | reverse complement strand
AAACAACAAAACAATAGCGGCTATTGTAATGAGTGAATTCTTTTTTAATGACAGCGCTCTAGCTTTACTACGTTCTTGCAGGTTTCCTTTAATTTCATCGACATCTGGAATAACGAGTCCCTCATTTACAATAGAGAAAAGAGGTAGTGGATCGGTTACATTTTTAAATTGAAAAGCATCGAGAAATTTAGTTTTGATATGTCTATGACTTCGTATTTGATCGTGTACCTTATCTGAAATAAGTATACTCCCAGCAACAGCACACGATTCTATTCTTGAGGCTACATTCACCGCATCACCTATAATATCATCTTGCGATCGCATGATGTCACCCACATGTACCGCAATGCGCACTGGCACCTTTGGTTCCTGCTGAAAACATCGCTGAAGCTCAATGGCACAATCTACCGCTTCAACGGTACTTTTAAATATACTTAATGTACCATCGCCAAAATATTGAATAATCTCACCATTAAATGCTTCGGTAGTAAGCTCAAAAGTGTCTCTATGTCTCTTTCTTAGAGCAATAGCCTCCTTTTCACTTTTCTGCATCAAAGACGTATAGCCTTCAATATCTGTAAACATTATAGCTGCAAGTTGCCTACTTTCAGACATATACTCAAGAATGTATAATTATTGGTTTCAGCTATCTAAGATAAATAACTAATTGAAAATAAGTTTGATAGTTAACAAACAATTATTGAAATTGATAATTTGTTTGTCATTTAATTTTATCGAGAAGTGCTGTAAATCTTGGGTTATCTCTTAACGCATTAAATTTCACATCACGTTTAAGTCCCCAAAAGAAAAGTCCTAAACCACCTGATTCATAATCTTTTTCTAACCACTCTAAGGCTTTATCATTTTTTCCTAGTCCCATATAAATTGTAGCAATCATATAGGGAGGAACATAGGTCGTCTCATTCTTTTCTAATTGATAATTTAAAATTCGTTCGGCATCTTCTTTCATTCCCATTTTAGCATAAGTATAACCCAACATCCAGTTGGTACTTTGTCCAGCAGATCTAGAACTAAAGTATTGTACTGCTTCATGGTATTTTCCTTGCAATGCCAAAAGGTTACCCTTCATCCAAAGTAAAATATTATCATTGGGAAATGTAACCAGTTTTTCATCTAATGCTTTAAGCCCTTCCTCATATTGCTGATTATAAGCATAAACAAACGCTATATTTCCAGTATATTTTGTAGATAATGGATCTAACTCAATAACTTTCTTAAATAAAGCTACGGCCCCCTCTACATCTCCATCAAATAACCTTATCCATGCCAACTTATCATAGGCACCTACATAACTTGGGTTAATTTCTAAAGCTTTCTCTAAATAGCGTATAGCCGTTTCTTTTTCAAACTTATAAAAACTTAAGGCCCCTAGTGCTCCATAACTCCCGCCATCATCAGAGTTAATGGCTAAGGCTGTCAATGCTGGACTTGAAGCCTTTTTAAGAATAACTTTAGGGGCTTCTCTACCCCAATAAATATACTCTACATAGGTATCGGTAAGTCCAACATATGCCCTACAAAATTCAGGATCTAACTTAATAGATTCTTTAAAATAATCTTCAGCTTGTTTTAGTTCTTCAACTTTTCCTCCTCCTCTATTTAAGTACATTTGACCCTGCTTATATGCGAGGTAAGCATCGGCATTTTGCGTTGGGAGGTTTTCTAGTCTACTTTGTTCATTACTACTCAATTTTATTTCCAAAGCATCTGCTATTGAGCTGGATACGCTACTTTGAATTTGAAATATCTCATCTAATGTATTGTCGTAATTATTTGCCCATAGGTTTTTATCATTCTCCACATCGACCAAATTTGCATTGATACGTACTTTATTGTTATTAACCCGAACACTACCCTCTAATATATAATTGACATTTAATTCCTTTGCTATCTGCTGCAACTGCTTGTCTGAATCTTTATAAAACATAGCAGAAGCTCTTGAAATAACCTGAAGATTCTGAATTTTTGAAATATGCGTGATAATATCTTCGGTGATACCATCGGTAAACATTCTAGACTCGTCATCACCATTTAAATCTTCAAAAGGGAGTACTGCTATTGTAAGATTCTTGGTATCATTAATGGTTATTTTAGTTTTACTAAGAACATATGTTAAACCAGTGATCATCAAAATTGAAATAATGAGTCCAATTCTAAAAATTTTCTTTTTGTATTTCTTTAGCTTCTCTCCTCCTTTAGGTTTAATTTTTCCTTCTAGATCTTCCTTATGAGGTATGACCAAATTATCATTGGCAATAGCAAAGATTGGAATCGCCTTTTTTACATTCTTAAATTCTACAATATCAATAAAGGCTGTTTGAATTTCGTGCTTATTTCTAAGCGAATCATTAACCTTGTCTGAAATTAACACACTTCCAGCAACACCTAGAGATTCTATCCTTGAAGTAACATTTACTGCATCACCAATAATATCGCTTTCTGTTCGTATAATATCTCCAACATGAATTCCAATTCTCACAGGAACAGAAGGTGCTTGTCTGTAGGCAATTTGTAAATCTATTGCGCATTTTACAGCCTCAATGGTACTTTTAAAGACACTCAGCGTACCGTCTCCATAATATTGAATAATTTCTCCATTATATGCTTCGGTAGTAAGTTCGAAGGTTTCGCGATGCCTACGTCTAATTTCCATGGCATCTTTTTCATCTTGCTGCATCAAAGACGTATAGCCTTCAATATCTGTAAACATTATAGCTGCAAGTTGCCTTGTCTGCGACATTGGTAATGGATTGATTAAAATAGCAAATCCTAATTTAACAAATTAATTTAATTTCAGCGACATAATTAATTATGATAATGTTGTTTAGCTATAATTAGTATATTTAAACAACCGCTAGAATCAAAAACCTTTATGTCTAATTTAGAAACTAATGAGCTTGTAAAATTTTTATCAAGTGTTTCTTTTTTCTCTGAAGTATCAGAAACCTCATTAAGCAATTTTTGTAAAGATTTAAATTTTGAATCTTATAGAAAAAATGAAACCATTTTTGAAAAGAATGACCTAGGCGATGCCATGTATGTGATCTTTGAAGGTGCGGTTAATGTGCATGATAATGAGCATATTTATGACACACTTGAAAGCGGTGAATGTTTTGGTGAATATGCTTTAATTGATAACGAAAAGCGATCTGCTACAATTACGGCTACCACCAGAACTAAAGTATTAAAGATAGAGCGCGAATATTTCGTAATGCTAATGCGAACCGATAACGGGTTTGCCCAAGGCATATTGACCGAGATGATTAAGCGTCATAGAGATTTAGATGCGATTCAAGAACGCCTGGCTTCCTCTAAACTAGAACTGGAACTTGCTAATTCTAAGATGAATGGTTTGATTCAAGGAGCCATGGATGCTATTATTATGTTTGATGCCGACTACCGAATTGTTCTTACTAATCCTTCAGCGAATAAACTTTTGGAGAATAACGATGTAGCAAAGCGTAACATATTATATTTCTTTGATGACACTGGTGCAGCAATCATTGAAAAGCTTGTTAATACCGATAAAAAAAATGCCAATCATTTTATCCCTGATATTATTAAAGTTATTGGATCTAATGAAACCGAAACCCTTAACGAAGGCACCCTTAGCACTTTCGAGTTTGGAGGAAATAGTTTCTACACCCTAATTCTTAGAAATATTGAAGAACGCCTTAAAAATGAGGATCAAATTAATTTCCTCACCAAGCAAACCCAATACCTCGAAGAAGAAATAAACGAATTGACCAATAATTTTGGTATTGTTGCCGAAAACACGAAAATGAAAGAAGTGCTAAAGCTCGTTGATCAAGTATCAAAAACAGATGCTACCGTACTAGTTACAGGAGAGACGGGAACGGGTAAAGAACTTATAGCTCGCGCTATTCATAAATCGAGCCTTAGAGGCGATAAACCTTTAATAAGAATAAATTGTGGTGCGATACCAGCTAACTTAATTGAGAGCGAGTTATTTGGACATAAAAAAGGTGCATTTACTGGAGCAACATCCGACAGAAAAGGACGCTTCTTACTTGCCGATAATGGTACTATTTTTCTTGACGAAATTGGAGAATTACCGCTAGAGCTTCAACCTAAATTGTTACGCGTTATACAAGAAGGTGAATTTGACCCGGTTGGAAGCTCAGAAACTATAAAAGTAGACGTTAGAATCATTGCGGCAACGCATAGAGATTTATTGCAACATACCAAAGAAGGGAATTTTAGAGAAGATCTTTTCTATCGCCTAAATGTTTTTCCAATAGCCATACCTGCTTTGCGTGAACGTGGTAATGATATTGCCTTAATTGCGCAGGAAATGATTGATCAATTCTCGAAAAAAATGAATAAGAATATGGAAAGGCTTACCAATGAAGATATTGCTCAATTGAGTACTTATTCTTGGCCTGGAAACGTAAGAGAATTACAAAATTTAGTAGAACGAGCCGTCATTATTTCAAACACTAAAACAATTCACTGGGCAAATATTATTCCGAGAGATACAACACCTCATGCTACCCAAAAAACTATAGACGAGGTTATTTTAACCGCAGAAGAACTTGTAGCGATTGAAAAAGAAAACATCATAAAAGCACTTAAGAAAACACGTTGGCGAATTTCAGGGCCAAACGGTGCGGCAAACCTATTAAAATTACCTCCAACCACGCTTACCTCTAAAATGAAAGCCATGGGGATAGAACGCCCTATTTAGTTCACGAAATATCATAATTACACTAACGAAATATCGTAAATATGCGAATTTACGTAGAACTAGTTATGCCTAATTTTAAATGTAACTGATTGATATTGAGCTTTTTAATTGTTTTGGCATGACTATCGCTTTATTGTTGGCATCGAAAAATGTTAAACAATAAATACAATTAAAATGATTACAACAGAAAACATTAAAAACGGAGTAAACGTAGATCAATTAGTAGGAACAATTGAAGCAGTTCAAGAAAATCCATCTTTAGCGAAATTTGAGTTTAGAGCTAAAAATAACTGGATAACTGGAGGACATTGTGTTTCTAGTGTAAAAAGCTTTTACGGAGTTGGCAAAGAAGATGATACGCGTAAAGAAACCTTTACGTACGAGGCAGATCATCCTTATGTACTATTAGGTGAAGACCTAGCCGCTAACCCAGCAGAATTTATATTACACGCTTTAGGGTCTTGCTTAACCGCAGCTATGACTTATCATGCTGCAGGTCAGGGAATTGACATTGAAAGTATGGAATCTCAATTATCTGGAACTGCAGACCTTCAAGGGTTTTTAGGATTAAATCCTGAAATAAGAAAAGGTTTTGACGGAATTACAGTAAAGTTTAAAGTAAAATCTGATGCTTCAGAAGATCAACTGAGAGAATTATCAAAATTTTCACCAGTATTTGATATGATTAGCAATCCAACGCCTATCAAAATAGAGTTTGAAAAAAACTAAAATCAACCTAACCTAAAAGCTGCTCATTGTATAGGTGAGCAGCTTTCTTTTCTCTTGTCAACACCAATGAATTTAAAGAAACACCATATAACTACTGCAAATGAAGCTGTTGCTAGGATAGCATATAAAACCAATGAAGTTTTTCCTATTTATCCAATAACACCAGCTTCAGAGATGGCTGAACTTGTAGAAAAGCTTAGTGCCCAAAATGAGCCCAATATTTTTGGATCTGTTCCAAATGTTTTTCAAATGCAAAGTGAAGCTGGTGTTGCTGGGGCTATGCATGGAAGCATACAAACAGGTTCACTAAGCTCAACATTTACGGCATCTCAAGGATTGCTACTCATGCTTCCTAACATGTATAAAATAGCTGGTGAACTTACACCAAATGTTATTCATGTAGCTACAAGAACAATAGCCTCGCATGCCTTATCTGTTTTTGGCGATCATAGCGATATTATGGCCGTGCGTCAATCTGGATACGCTTTTCTTGGCGCCGGATCTGTGCAAGAAGCTCAAGATTTTGCCCTAATTGCTCAAATTGCTTCAATAAATTCTAACATCCCAATTGTTCATTTTTTTGATGGCTTTAGAACGTCACATGAAACCGCAAAAATAGAGGCTAT
>CAZAPO010000173.1:0-2857 GCA_964487005.1 uncultured Flavobacteriaceae bacterium | reverse complement strand
CTTATAACGAACTGCTTCAAGAGGGTATTGGTTTCATATAACATGCTTAAATCATGAAAAGAATACATTTATTTGAATTTGAAGACCTGCCGTGGTTTCCCTCATTTTTGCGAAACTATGGTACAGACTTTCTTCAGTTTTTGTCAAATATCACAAAAATGTACAAACCTATAGTTCCATTGCTGAACGAATTGATAGCTAAAACAAAGCAGCAACAAATCATTGACCTTGGCTCTGGAGGTGGCGGTGGGCTATTATGGTTAAACGAAGAATTAAAAGCGAACAATAAAAGCTTAAAAATATTATTAACAGACCTATATCCAAACATACCTGCTTTTGAGTACACAAAGAGCAAGTCTAATAATATCGATTACCAAGAGAGTGCCGTTGATGCACGAAATGTACCCAGTGAACTCAAAGGTATAAGAACGCAATTTTTGTCCTTGCATCACTTTAAACCTTTAGATGCTCAACGTATTTTACAAAATGCCGTAGACGCTCATGCGCCTATCGCAATTTTTGAAGGTCAAGAAAGAAGTATTCCTAGTATAATTGCCATGATCTTTTCACCAATAAGCGTATTATTAACTACTCCATTTATAAGACCCTTTAAACTAGGTAGAATTATTTTTACCTACCTCATCCCCATTATCCCATTATTTGTGCTTTGGGATGGGATTGTATCATCTTTGCGAACATACTCGGTTAAAGAAATGAATAATTTGGTTGAAGGTTTGGAAAACGCTAATACCTATCATTGGGACATAGGTAAACTCAAATCTGGGCCTGGTGTAATCTTGTATCTTATTGGATCGAAAAAGTAGTTTTACGTGGTGGTGGTTTTTTGAAGCTGTGTTAACATTTCTTCGGTGATTTTCTTTAAATCAAAACTGTGTTCCCAACCCCAATCTTTCCTTGCCTGTGAATCGTCAATTGATTTTGGCCAACTATCTGCAATTTTTTGTCTAAAATCTGGTGCGTAGGTAATTTTAAATTCAGGGATAACATTTTTTATACTTTTAGCAAGTTCACTTGGAGTAAAACTAATTGCTGCTAAATTATAGGACGACCAAATTGTCAAGTTCTCAGCATTGGCATTCATGATTGCAATGGTAGCATCTACTGCATCATCCATAAACATCATAGGTAGTTTGGTGTCTTCGGTTAAAAAGCATTCGTATTGTTTCTCCTTAATTGCTTTATGAAAAATGTCTATAGCATAATCTGTGGTACCACCGCCTGGTAAAGTTTTCCAACTAATAATTCCAGGATATCTAATACTTCTTACATCAACACCATATTTCTCGTGGTAATACTCGCACCAACGTTCCCCTACTTGTTTGGTCATTCCATAAACAGTTGTGGGTTCCATTACTGTATTTTGAGGGGTGTTTTCTTTAGGAGTTGTAGGACCAAAAACTGCAATGCTCGAAGGCCAAAATACGCGATCAATGACGCCGTCTTTTGCTAAGTTCAAGACATTAAAAAGGGAGGTCATGTTTAAATCCCAGGCCTTCTCAGGAAACTGCTCACCAGTAGCACTCAACATAGCGGCCATCAAGTACACTGTATCAATATTGTGCTTGTCAATACATGCCTTAACCGAAAGTAAATTCTTGGCATCAATAATTTCAAACGGGCCAGCTTTTACCAATTCTTCATTACTTTTTCTAATATCACTTGCAATAACATTAGCAACCCCAAGTTGACCTCGCAATTTCACAGTAAGTTCAGATCCAATTTGACCACAAGCCCCAATTACTAGTACTCTAGATGACATCGATAGTTTTTAGCGCATCAAAAATAGTAAGTTTTAAAATTCTTAGCTAAAATTGTTTACAAATCTTTATGCGAATAATATATTTGTATAATATGCAGTTTAATTTGTTATGAAAAGAAGCTTAATTGTTATTGCTCGTTTGTTTTGTTGGCTGGTTATTATTAATACGATGCAATGCCAGAAAACCACCCCAAATACCGATTCTGAAATTGACCAAATAAGCGATACTCTTTTAATAACAGAAAACGATATTTCAAATTTTGAACTCGTTGAATACGCTTTAAGTGATCAAGCAAGAAGGATTACCGAAAATTGGACAAAATTTAATGAGTTGTCTGCCCATATTGAAAATCTAAAAAAAGGACAACTGACCTTTTTTAAAGATGATAAAGTTGTCATGCAAGGGCTGCTCACTGATTTAATATCAGAGATTCCTGAAAAAATAAATAAGCCCTCAATACTTGCCCGACTTGTTGTACTAGAAACTTCAATGAATAAACTTGATGAAGCTGCAAATATTAGATCAACAGATAAAGAAACCATACTTAACCATATCAAAGATTTGTTGTCAAGCCATACTAATTTTATTTATCAAATAAATAAAGAGATTGAAAGAGATGCGCAGGTAATTGCCAGACCTACTTCAAATTAGATATATTCCTCATTTAATACTTTATTATATTATATGTTATTTTTTTAAGAAAAATTAACATAAATTAGACCAGCTAAAAATTTAAAATGAAAAAGATTACATTACTACTGGTCATGTTTTGCATGACGCTTTGCGCGTATTCTCAAGAATTTTCTGATGCTCCTTGGATGGAGAAACTAAAAGCTGAAGCACGAACGAGTCGTTTAAAATTTCAAGATTATGTTGACGCCTTTAATGAATTTTGGAAAAAGGAAGATAAAGATGCTAAAGGAAGCGGGCACAAACCATTTAAACGATGGGAGAATTATTGGAAAAACTTTGTAACCGAAGATGGGTATCTACCTACTTCTGCTGAGCTATGGAGTATTTGGCAACAAAAAGAAAGTTACGATGCCAGCTTTGGTGCTCGTGCAGATGTAAGTAAC
>CAZAPO010000172.1:0-9956 GCA_964487005.1 uncultured Flavobacteriaceae bacterium | reverse complement strand
GATATGTATTTTCCTGGAGGCGGTGTGAGAGTACAAGACTTATTAGATATGCCTACTGTTGGGGCCTTAGATGTAAGAAACCAGTGCTCTGGCTTCGTGTATGCACTTTCTGTGGCAGACCAATTTATAAAAACGGGCATGTATAAAAACATTCTTGTAATTGGAAGCGAAAACCACTCTGGTGGTTTAGAACGATCTACGCGAGGCCGTGGTGTAACAGTTATTTTTGGAGATGGGGCAGGAGCTGCCGTTGTTTCAAGAAGTGAGAAAGAGGGTCACGGTATTTTATCATCACATCTGCATTCTGAAGGAAAGCATGCTGAAGAGTTGTCACTCTTAGGCCCGAGTACAGGAAGATGGGTTGATGCTATTATGGAAGAAAACGACCCTAATGATGTATCTTATTACCCTTATATGAATGGGCAGTTTGTATTTAAGCATGCTGTAGTGCGTTTTAGTGAAGCTATTGTTGAAGGATTACAAACTAATAATTTAACCAATGAAGATATAGATATGCTTATTCCGCATCAAGCTAATTTGCGAATTGCACAGTTTATTCAACGCAAGTTTAGATTATCTGATGATCAAGTTTACAATAATATTATGCGGTATGGGAATACTACAGCCGCGTCAATTCCAATAGCCTTAACTGAAGCGTGGGAAGAAGGGAAAATTAAAGAAGGAGACAACGTTGTTCTTGCTGCTTTTGGTAGTGGATTTACGTGGGGAAGCGTTATTATGAAATGGTAAATAGAAACTTATTATACTAAAAAAGCCTAGGTCAGAACGTCCTAGGCTTTTTAGCTATTAACCAACATTAACATTTAAAAATAAATGCTCTGTATATAAGACGTATGTTTTGTTATTTTATTTCACCTCGGATGTTATTTTAACCAATTTTAACATAAAAAAGAAAAGCCCGAAGCAGTGACACTTCGGGCTTTTTATTAATAACCAAACATTAACACTAACCATCAACTATTTATGCAGGTTATTAATTGGGTATTCTAGAATATTCCTCCTCCTTGTTTTTCGTCGTTATCACGTTGTTTTCTTGACTTCGCTCTATATTTACCACCACCAAAGCGATAGTTTAGACCAATGTTCCAAGTGTTGCTCTCCCAATTAAACTCAACATTTTGTCTAAATGGTCTGTATGCATCAGCCGAAAACTTCATGGTATTGAAAATATCATTATAACTAAAGCTAAAAGTTGCCTTATTATTTAAGAATGTATATCTCATTCCTAGGTTTACAAATTTCATTGGATTTACATCAAATTGAATGCTCTTGTTTGTACCTCGGTAGAATCCAAATGCGGTAAACGCTAACTTTTGACTTACTCTAAAGTTGTTAAAAATTCTGAAGTTATAAGCAACGTTATCTACTTCTACACTTTCAAGAACAATATCGTCTTCGGTTGCCATATCTGGAGATGCGGTAAGTCTTTCACTAATACTCTTTTGAGTTTGCGAATACAGGTCGAAACTACCATTAATACTCCACCATTTTGTTGGACGATAATTGGTTGATAATTCAAATCCAAATGCCGAGGTGTTGTCAAAATTGTCATCGGTAAGAATTAATCTGTTGTAGTCTGCTCTATCAACTAATACAACGGTTGAAATTTCGTCATTAATTCTTCTGTAAAAGACACCTGTTGTAATACTACCCTTGCTAAGTTTACGTGTGTAGTTTAACTCAAACGAATTGGTAAATTGTGGTAATAAATCTTGGTTACCAAACTTAGAAATTAACGGTGTGTTAAATTCTGGCAATGGATTTACTTGTCCTACACCAGGTCTGTCAACACGTCTACTGTAGCTCAACTGATAAGAATTCTTTTCGGAAGCATTATAGGTAATGAAAGCCGATGGATATACTTGAAAATAATCATTGTCAAACGGAATCTCTGTTACTTCATTTGTTTGAAGATCTGTCTCAGTTGCCAAGGTTTCTACTTGTACTGATTCTGCACGTAAACCTACTTGAACATTAAACTTGTCAAACTTTTTACTATAGTTAAAGTATGCCGAATAAATATCTCTACTATAATCAAAATTTGTTAATGAAGGAATATAATCTCCAGCCATATTTTGTGAACGCCCATCAGATTCATAATTGATAACATTGTTAAATAATCTGGCTTGCACCCCAAGTTCTAATTTTGATGTCTCAGAAAGCGGATCAACATAATCTAAATTAATGGATGTACGATCTCTCTCGGTGTCATTTAGTTCAAAGAAATTAGGTCTATTATTGGCACTTCCCGAAAATATATTTTCAGTTAATGCATCACCATCGTAAATATTATGGTCTACTTCCAATTCAATATTTCTACCTTCTTTAGCAAAATCTAACTTATAGTTAAAGTTGTATTGCTGTGAGGTATTATCACCTTCATTGCTAATCATTTGGTTTTGAAAAGTGCTGTCACCAAAGAATATATCTGTTTCTGCATCTGTACCACCATCAAAGAAGCTTTGATTTGTGAATACAGAAATAGTGTTCTTATCGTTGAGGTAAAAATCTAACCCAAGTTTATAAACATGCGACTTTCTGTCGTCTAAAATATCTACATTTTGAAGCGTGTTTTGCTCCACTCTATCAATGTAACCGTAGTTTACATTTTTAGAAATGTTATTACTGTAATTACCGTAAACATTGATTTTACCATTTCTATAGTTCATGTTTAAAGCACTGTTAAACTTGGCTTCTCTTTCATAGCTTAAACTGGTGTTCGCACTACCATTAAAACCAACCATGGTATTCTTGTGTAATACAATGTTAATGATTCCACTCATTCCTTCTGGATCATATTTTGCAGATGGATTGGTAATTAATTCAATAGATTTAATAGCCGATGAAGGTATTTGCTTTAGCAATTGTGCCGTTGGAATGTTAGACAATTTACCATCTACCATAACACGTACGTTTTGATTACCTCTCATACTTATTGCACCCGTTTGTGCATCTACACTAACTGATGGTACTCCTACCATAATATCTGAAGCTGTTCCAACAGCAGCAAGGTCTTTACCAATGGTAATTACTTTACGATCAACCTTTTGCTGTACTGTAGAAACCTCTGCTACCACTGTAACAGCATCAAGATCGGCCACTTCTTCTTCTAGGCGAATTTCACCTAGATCATGACGTCTATTTTTTCTATTAATAAGAATTGCCTTGATTACTGCTTTGTAACCAATATATTGTGCGGTAACTGTAATGTTTCCTTCTGGAATCTTTGTTATTTTAAAAGACCCATCGTCAGCGGTAATGGTACCCGTTACGGTCTCACCTTCTTCATTTTTTATGACGATATTTACGTAGGGTAGTGGCTCATTAAGTTCGTTGTCTACTACTGTACCGCTAATAGAGCCATCAACTAAGGCGTCAGAAGTGTCGTTGTTTGTTGCTTGTGCGTTTTGGGCAATAAAAAGTAATGCCAAACACAATGTGATTAGTTTTTTCATTCGTTTTTTGATTGATTGATTTAGTCTTGTAACTAAATGATTTGTTACATTTATACCTAACAGACGAACATAACCATTTCCTGTTACTCATTTTAACAGGTCTTAACGTTTTTTTAACATTTAAAAATGAAACGAACACTTGTGTTAGGTGCCTCCCTAAATTCTGCCAGATATGCTAACTTGGTTACCCACAGATTATTAAAAGAAGAACACGAGGTATTTGCTATTGGAAATAAAAGAGGAACCATTGGTACTGTATCTGTAGGTACCGATAAAATTTTTATACCAGATATTGACACCATTACTTTATACCTGAATGCCATTAGACAAAAAGAGTATTATGATTATATAATTGAGCTTAATCCCAAGCGCGTAATTTTTAACCCGGGAACTGAGAATCATGAGCTTTTTAAACTCTTAAAAAAGCATAGAATTAATTATCAACTAGCTTGTACCTTGGTGTTGCTTAGTACGAATCAATATTAAACCAATAAAAGTTAGCAGTCCATTTATTGGTAATAACTCATATCCTATTACATAACCACCCAATTTATCAGCAGGAATATACCCCAATAGTGCAGTGATTCCCACAGATAGTAATGCGATGAGCCATACATATTTATCTTTAACTTGATAGTTGGTAAAAATTCCAAATGCGAAAAGCCCTAATAAAGGCCCATATGTATAACCAGCAACCGTCAATAAACTATCAATAACATTACTACTTAGCACATATTTAAAAATGATGATTACAACTACTAGCAAGAAACTCATTGCAATATGTGTTTTCTTTCTCACTTTCTTCTGATCTTCCTGAGGTTTGTTTTCAATGTTTAAGAAATCTACACAAAAAGAAGTGGTTAATGATGTTAAAGCACTATCGGCACTACTGTAAGCAGCGGCAATTAATCCAAGCATAAATGTAATTGCCAGAGTTATTCCCAGACCACTATTTAAGGCTATTTCTGGGAAAAGTAAATCTGTTTTTGGACTGCCATCCATTAATGGTATTCCAATATTATGTTTCTTAGCGTATATATAAAGTAAAGCACCTAACAACATAAACAAGAAAGTGACCACCACTAAAACAATGCTAAAGGAGATCATATTCTTTTGCGCATCTTTTAAATTTTTGCAGGTAAGGTTTTTTTGCATCATATCTTGGTCAAGACCAGTCATGCAGATTGTGATAAACATTCCACCAATAAATGATTTTACTAAATGACTACGCTCTAAAAAACTATCGGTTACCCATATATTACTGTATTCTTTAAGTTCGGCAGACGACAAAAATTCACTAAAACTCCATCCTAAACTATCATTAATAAAGTAAATAGATAGTATCACAGCCAATATCATAAATAAGGTTTGCAGGGTATCTGTCCAAACTATGGTCTTTATACCACCTTTATTGGTGTAAATCCAAATCAATAGAATAGAGATAACCACAGTAACTTCAAAGGGTACATTCCAAGCGTCAAATACAAATTGTTGCAGAACAATGGCAACTAAAAATAACCTAAATGCCGCTCCTAAAACCCTCGAAATAAAGAAGAAAAATGCTCCGGTTTTATGACTTACCACCCCAAACCGTTGATGTAGATACTCATAAATTGAGGTAACATTGAGTCTGTAATAAATAGGCATTAAGACATAGGCAACTACAAAATATCCAAACATATAGCCTAAGACTACCTGAAAATAACTGAATTGTGATCCTTCTATCCAGCCAGGAACAGATATAAAGGTAACCCCAGAGAGTGAGGCTCCAACCATACCAAAAGCTACCAAATACCATGGTGATTTTTTTCCGGCTTTAAAAAAATCGGCATTACTATCATTTTTACCAGTGAAGTATGAAATTACGAGTAAAACAGCAAAATAGGCGGCTATAAGAATAAGAATTTGAGTTGCAGTCATGGCGATATAATTGATGTTTCAAAGTACAAATTAAAAAACGCAAATTCCAAATAAAAGGTACTTCTTTAGCATAACAATCCTTTGAAAGACTTAATAAAATTGTAAATTCGCAACTATGGAATTTGCTTCAAAATTATTAGAGAATGCTGTCAACGAGGTGTCACAATTACCTGGTATAGGTAAACGTACAGCCTTGCGTCTGGTTCTCCATTTATTACGCCAGCCAAGCCAACAAACGAGTGAATTGGCTGAGGCGCTTAATAAAATGCGTGAGGAAATAAAATTCTGTAAAAGTTGCCATAACATAAGTGATACTGAGTTGTGCGAAATATGTGCAAATCCAAATAGAAAAGAAGATGTTATTTGCGTTGTAGAAGATATTCGTGATGTTATGGCTATAGAAAATACAAGTTCATTTAGAGGATTGTATCATGTTTTGGGGGGTAAAATTTCTCCGATAGATGGCATTGGACCACACGACCTTAATATTCCATCCTTAGTTGAAAAAGTTAAAAAAGGTAATGTCAAGGAATTAATTTTTGCCTTAAGTTCTACTATGGAAGGTGATACTACCAATTTCTACATTTATAAACAAATTCAAGAATTTGATGTAATTACCTCGACAATTTCAAGGGGAATCTCAGTAGGAGATGAGTTGGAATATGCAGACGAAGTAACTCTAGGAAGGAGTATTATTAATAGAATACCTTTTGAAGCTTCATTAAAAATGTAATTATTGTTGAAACTTTCGGTTATCATAGTAAATTATAACGTTCGTTATTTCTTAGAGCTGTGTTTAGAAAGTGTTCAAGTTGCACTTACGGGTATTGATTCAGAAGTTATTGTAATAGACAACAACTCAACTGATGATAGTTGTGAAATGGTCAAGGCCCTATTCCCAGATGTGATACTAATACAAAATGCCAAGAACGTAGGTTTTTCTAAAGCAAATAATCAAGGTGTGGACCTTTCAAAAGGAGAATATGTGTGCATTTTAAACCCTGATACTATTGTCGCTGAAGATTCATTTACTAAAATTCTCACCTTCGCAACTAATAAAGACAATCTGGGGATTGTAGGATGTAAACTTATTGATGGAACTGGATGTTTTCTTCCAGAGAGTAAACGTAATCTGCCTGTGGTTAAGGTTGCAATTCAAAAAATGAGGGGGAATGCTACCTACTACTATGCCAATGATATAGAAGAAGATGAGATTGCAAAAGTAGACGTTTTGGTGGGAGCATTTATGTTTATGAAACGAGCTGTTTATCAAGATTTAGAAGGGTTTGATGAAGATTATTTTATGTATGGAGAAGATATAGATCTGTCATACAAAGCACAAAAAAGGGGTTTAGATAATTATTATTATGGTGCGACAACAATTATTCACTATAAAGGAGAAAGTACCATGAAGGATGCCTTATATGCCAAACGATTTTATGGAGCCATGCAAATATTTTATAAAAAGCATTTTCGTTCAAATTGGATTTTTGATGTCTTTGTTTGGATTGGAATTAAACTTGCTTTTTTAATGCGTAAAGAACCACGTTTTGACAAACCAATTATAAGTAATTGGGTTGTTTTTACAGAAAAGAATTTAGAATTGCTTCAAACAGAATTAGATTTTAATATAAGACGTGTTACAAGTATAGATGAAATTGAAAATCAGTGCGTTGTAGTTTTTGATGTTTTAGAGACAAAGTTTAAAACAATCATTGAAAACCTTGAAGCATTAAGTAAAAATCAATCCATTTACTATAGAATATTAAGCACTAGGTCTTCATTTTTATTGGGTAGTGATAGCGCAAGTCATCGTGGTGAAATTGTAAAATGGTAAATCTAATTTGTTGAAATAACTGCAAAGTTTTTGATGATTTTTCGCTAATTTTGCAGGCAGAAACCTAAAAATCGCTTTTGCATTAGAGATATGGCAAAATTTGAACTTAAATTACCTAAAATGGGAGAGAGTGTTGCGGAGGCAACAATTACCTCGTGGCTCAAAGAAGTTGGAGATACTATTGAAATGGATGAGGCCGTTTTAGAAATTGCAACCGACAAAGTTGATAGTGAAGTACCGAGTGAAGTAGAGGGTGTATTGGTAGAGAAACTTTTTGAGGTAGATGATGTTGTCCAGGTAGGCCAAACATTGGCAGTAATTCAAACAGAAGGAGAAGAAGAAATTGTGGTTACAGTACCAAAGGCTGCTGTACAAGAACCAGTCGAAGAAGCTCCTGCTAAAGCCGTGGCCGAGGTAGCACAAACAGTGGTCGCAGCAAAAGAAAGTGTTGCTCCTGTTGTGAGTTCTACTGAAGGTAGATTTTATTCACCGTTAGTGAGAAACATTGCTAAAAAAGAAGGAATTTCACAGAAAGAACTTGATACCATCGCAGGTACTGGAAAAGAAGGAAGAGTCACAAAGAATGATATACTAGATTATATTAAGAATAGAACAGCTCAACCTGTTGCCAAAACAGAAGTTCAAAAAGAAGAAGTACAACCTTCTACAGAAAGTGTGGCACCAGCAAAAATTGAATCTCCTGCTCCAAAAGCAACAGCACCAGAACCTGTGGTTGTGAGTAGTGGTGACGATGAGATTATAGAAATGACCAGAATGGGTAAGCTAATTGCCAAGCATATGGTCGAGTCTGTACAAACATCAGCACATGTGCAATCGTTTATTGAAGCCGATGTTACCAATATTTGGAATTGGAGAAAGAAGATAAAAGACAATTTCAAGAAAAGAGAAGGTGAGAATTTTACGTTTACCCCAATTTTCATGGAAGCTGTGGCTAAGGCATTACGAGACTATCCAATGATGAATATTTCAGTTCAGGGAGATGCTATCATTAAAAAGAAGCATATAAATTTAGGAATGGCTGCAGCTTTACCAGACGGGAATTTAATAGTTCCAGTAATTAAGAACGCAGACCAACTAAATCTTTTGGGTATGGCTAAGCAGGTTAATGATCTTGCTAATAGAGCAAGAACAAATCAACTAAGTCCTGACGATATTCAAGGAGGAACATACACCGTTACAAATGTTGGTACATTTGGAAGTATTATGGGAACCCCAATTATCAATCAACCTCAGGTAGGAATATTGGCATTAGGAGCAATACGCAAAGTACCAGCTGTTATTGAGACTTCAGAAGGAGATTATATTGGAATACGATACAAGATGTTTATGTCACATTCTTATGATCATCGCGTAGTTAATGGGGCATTAGGAGGTCAATTTGTAAAGGCGGTAAAAGACTATCTCGAAGCCTGGGATATGGATCGTGAAATTTAATAAATTACATCAACAATAGCTAAGAACCTAACCCTTAAAACGGTTAGGTTTTTGTTTTTTAGCCTGTAAGTATTTACTAACTTTGCCGTTCAAAATATCTGATTAATGCAACTCAACTTATCAAAGCCTATTTGCTTTTTCGATTTAGAAACAACAGGTGTTAATATCTCAAAAGACAGAATTGTAGAGATTTCTATATTAAAAGTTTTTCCAAACGGTACAGAAGAAAGTAAGACCTGGCTCGTAAATCCCGAAATGACTATACCGCCAGAAGTAATAGCAATTCACGGAATTTCTAATGAAAAAGTGGCAAATGAGCCTACCTTTAAAGAAATAGCCAAAGAGGTACATAACATGATAAAGGATAGTGATTTAGGAGGTTTCAATTCAAATAGATTTGATATTCCGTTGCTGGCAGAGGAAATGCTGCGTGCAGATGTTGATTTTGATATGAAAAATAGGGTAGCTGTAGATGTGCAAGCGATTTTTCATAAAATGGAACAACGTACATTGAGTGCAGCCTATAAGTTTTATTGTAATGAAACACTGGAAGATGCGCATAGTGCTGAGGCTGATACAAATGCAACATATCAAGTACTCAAAGCACAATTAGATAAATATGATGCGCTAGAAAATAATATGAAGTTCTTATCAGAATTTAGCTCGAGGAGAAAATTTGCAGATTTTGCAGGTTTTATTAGCTATAATAAAAGTGGAGAAGAATGCTTCTCGTTTGGGAAACATAAAGGAAAAAGGGTAGAAGATGTACTTCAAGAAGAACCAGGTTATTTTGGTTGGTTATTGAATGCCGATTTCCCTTTATACACTAAAAAAGTATTGACAGCAATTAAGCTAAGGAGTTTTAACAATAAACTTTTCTAACAAAGAAAAACTGCATTATGAAATTAATCTGTATAGGAAGGAATTACACCAAACATATAGAAGAACTCGCTAATGAAAAACCTATAGATCCTGTAGTATTTTTGAAACCAGACACATCAATTCTGCCCAAAAAGCACCCATTTTTTATTCCAGATTTTTCGGAAGATGTGCATCATGAGGTCGAAATATTGGTTAAAATCAACAAGGTAGGCAAGCATATTGATAGAAAATTCGCACATAAATATTATGATGAATTAGGACTAGGGATCGATTTTACGGCGCGCGATTTGCAAAGTCAATTAAAACAAAAAGGACTTCCATGGGAAAAGGCGAAAGCCTTTGATGGCGCGGCGGTAATAGGCAAATGGGTTTCAAAAACAGCTTAC
>CAZAPO010000171.1:0-10154 GCA_964487005.1 uncultured Flavobacteriaceae bacterium | reverse complement strand
CTGGAGCTACAGCTGTTGCGAAAGTAGAACAGAAAGAAAATCAAAGTTTAGAGGAAATGTCGTCATTAGAAACTAAAGAAGCTAAGGATAATCAATTACCAGAGCAAGGAGCGATGTTTATTGGAACCAAAGGGCGATTATTACTTCCTCACTTCCAACAGCTACCAAGAAAAATTGTGGATGGCCAATATGTAGATATCTCTGAAGAAATAGCGAAATATAATCTTGGAGAACCAATTAGAGATTATGCGGCCGAGAGTCCAAAACACTATCATCAGTTTGTTGATGCATGTCTTGGTAAGGACGAGTGTACGGCACCATTTTCTTATGCCGCCCGCTTAACCGAAACTATTTTGCTAGGAGTTATAGCAGGACGTTTCCCAAATCAAACATTACATTGGGATAATGAGAATGCGCGATTTGAAGAGGAAGAAGCTAACAAATTCTTAGACGCTCCTTATAGAGATTTCTAAAAAACTTATTTAATATCTAAAAATATCCCGGCTGAAAAGCTGGGATTTGCTGCTATTATCCTGCCAGATACAGCACCACCATAATTAAAACTAACCCCTAGTTTTTTAGATAAATAATAACTTGCTTCAACACTAATACCAAGGTATTCTACATTATTAGCAAAGATTGATCCCTGAGCGGTGGTAGCATCAAGGGTTCCGTTTTTCATTGAGGATACATTATCAAATCTCACCAAGGTCCAGAGTTTATCCCTAATTAGGTTAGCGCCAAGCTCAATACCATATCGTAGTTCATCAGAGAAACCTTCTGTTCGATTGTTATATCCCAAATATGTTTTGGCATAGGCCGGTAATTCAAATAGTTTTAAAGAAAAACCTCCTAATACAGATAAATATTGATTGAACTCGCCGTCACCAGTCTGGTAACTTCCGTCTGATCCTCCAGAATTTTCACCTGTTGGTAACCCTAACATTATTCTGGAAGCCAATGTAACTCCATCAGTCTTATAAAAATTATAACTCAACCCTAGGTCAATATCACCAATACTATTAACGGCCTCACCTTCCTGCAATATAGTTCCAACTGTTCCTGAGACCTGATTGTTTTGCGTAACCCTAGCAAAAAATGGTAAGTACGTCACGATGTCCAATCTGTTTGTTAAACCATACTCTGCATAAAGATTTAAATTAAATTGAGTTCTGGTAGCATTTGGGTCTATTTCGCCAGTATCGGTATAGTGTTGATCTGTATTTAAATACCATGCAGATAGTTTGTAGAATCCTTTACCTTTTCCCTTGGCCCATTGCGCACTAATACTTTGTACGGTTACTAATGTGATTACTATTAATACTATTTTTTTCATCCTAATCGTTTATTTCACCATGACCAACTTTTACAGAGAATGGTTCACACCAATACAGCAAATATATATAGTCGTTAATTCCTTTATCTTCTACTAAGTAAGAATGTGTCCCATTGAAGGTGGTCACCGCACCAATTTCAAAACCGCCGCTAATCGAATTTGGATTATTAGTTAAGTATAAATACAACCCAGGTAAGTTAGATGAAGCCGAATAATTAGATGAAAACTCTATAATTAAATCATTAGAATCCTGAATCTCCGAAATTGTAAAATCACCTTCTAAAGTATAAGAACTCGTTGTAATAATACTTCCTGATTTCACAACCAGGCCGTTATCAACAGGATCAGCAGTTACAACCAGTTCAAAACTATCAGAAACGGTGCCGCCAGCTGCCAAAGTAACGGTTACAGTAATTTCTGTTTGCCCTTCAGTAAGAGCATTAAGTAGGCCTGTTTGTGATACCGTTGCAACCTGTGGTTCACTACTAGACCATTGAACATTTGCATTTTCTGGTGCACCAATGTTATTAAAGAAGGTAACTTCTAGTTGGTACGTATCATTTACCATAATTTCACTTATGGGGTTGTCAAAAGTTAGACGTTCAGGTACTCGGTCATTAATAATATCATCTTTGATACAACTTTGAAAACAGACCAAAACCAACAATGATTTTAAGAGCAATTTCATAGCAAAAGGTTTTAGCTCTAAGTCGCTAAAAAAAGAAATCATTACACTCTTAAACTAAATTTTTAGAAAAAAAAGCTACTAATAAATGGAGTTATTGTTTTTTAGCCTTTTTACTGCCGGCGTACATTTCGTACTTCACAAGGCGTGATTCTAGCTTGGCATTAAACAATTTGATTTTTCTAGATGGTCTTAATCCAATATGTTTTAAAGCTTCAAGATTTGACGTGATGAACCAAGCATTGGTGCCCGGATATCCATGCTTTAAGGTGGTACCTATATTCGCATAAAATTCTTCCATTTGAATATCAAGACGTTCACCATATGGTGGATTAAAAACCATATGCAAATGATCATCACCAGCCTTTTGCGTTTTAAAGAAATCTTCGTGCTTGATCTTAATAAATTCTTCTAAATGTGCATTTTTAATGTTGTCTTTTGCCTTTTTAATAGCAGAAGGAGATTTGTCGTAACCGATAATTTTATGATGAAAATCTCTAGTTTTCTTTAATAATGACTCCTCAATTTTTTCAAAAAGATCAACATCCCAATCTGTCCATCGTTCAAAAGCAAACTCCTTACGCATAAGATTTGGAGGAATATTGCATGCAATCATTGCTGCTTCAATTAATATGGTTCCACTACCACACATTGGGTCCATAAAATCACTTTGTCCGTCCCAACCAGATAATAAAACCAATCCAGCTGCTAAAACTTCACTTATTGGAGCAATATTAGTTGCAGATTTGTATCCTCTTCGATGCAAAGACTCCCCAGAGCTATCTAAAGAAATAGTACATAATTGCCTATCTATATGAACATTAATCTTTAAATCTGGAAAACGCAAATCGATATTAGGTCGAGCTCCACTAGTATCCCTAAACTTATCTACAATAGCATCTTTTGTCTTTAAGGCAATATATTTTGAATGTTTGAAAATAGTAGAATGTACTGTTGCATCTACAGCCAATGAGCCACTCTCTGATAAATAATTAGACCAGTTAATCTTATAAACTCTGTTATAAAGATCCTGCTCATTACTAACCCTAAAGGTCTTAATTGGTTTTAATATTTTAATGGCTGTGCGCAATCCAAGATTAGCCTTATACATAAAACCCTTATCTCCAACAAAACTAACGCTTCTAATACCTGGTTTCACCTCCATGGCGCCAAGGTCACGCAGTTCTTTCGCTAAAAGCTCCTCAAAACCATAAAGGGTCTTGGCCACCATTTTAAAATTATTCTCCATCAAACTGTTAAAATAGATTGCAAAAATAATTTATTTTTGTCGCTACACGCATTATTGTATGACAAAACACACAGAAGATTGGTACACCTCATGGTTTGATACACCGTATTATCATGTTTTGTATAAAAATAGAGACTACCCAGAGGCCCAATCTTTTATGGAAAATCTTACCAGTTATTTAAATATTGTTGAAAATGGATCTATTCTGGACCTGGCTTGTGGCAAGGGAAGACATGCCGTATATCTTAATAAAATAGGTTACAATGTAACTGGAATTGATCTGTCAAAAAAAAGCATTGATTTTGCCAAGCAATATGAAACCGAAGGGTTGAATTTTGATGTTCATGATATGCGTGAACCGTATCATGAAAAATTCAACGCCGTATTTAATTTGTTTACCAGTTTTGGTTTTTTTGATGACGATAATGACGATATAAAGACCATCAAGGCAATTAAAGCTAATTTAAAAGAACATGGTATTGGTGTTATCGATTTTATGAATACCGATTTTGTAATCGATAATTTAGTGGCAAGTAACACACTGGAGATTGATGGTATTACCTTTAATTTAAAGCGCTACTTAGACAATAATTTTGTGATTAAGGATATTAAATTTGAAGCTGATGGTAGAAACTATTTTTTCCAAGAAAAAGTAAAGGCTTTAAAGTTGGAAGATTTCCAGAAAATGTTTGAATTGGCTGGCGTGCAATTATTAGATGTTTTTGGAGACTATAAGCTGAATAAATTTCATCATAAAACTTCAGAACGATTAATTATGATCTTTATGTAATTATGAATAAGTACTTATTTCCAATATATGCAGTCATTTTAGGTTTTTTGATTGTAAAGCTATCCAAAAACAAGCCCGTTCAAAATATTAAATTGCTGTTGGCGTTTAGTGGTGCATTTTTGATGTCTTTAACTTTTTTTGATCTTCTGCCTGAAGTTTATGAGCATCTTGAAACCAAACAAACTGGGTTGTTTATAATGCTGGGCGTTTTGCTTCAAATCTTTCTAGAATTTTTCTCCAGAGGTGCAGAACACGGCCATGTGCACATTAAAAAGAATAGTAATGTGTTTCCTTGGCTACTGTTTATTAGTTTGTGTTTACATGCCTTCTTAGAAGGCTTTCCAATTCATCAACATAATGATATGGTTTATGGTGTTTTGATTCATAAAATACCGATTGCGATTTTAATTACATCGTACCTATTTGAATCAGGATTCAAATCAGTCCAGATTGGATTATTTTTGGTCACTTTTAGTCTTATGACACCTTTAGGTACCATTATTTCAAATAATGTGGAAGGAGTACATGGAATCCTAGATTATATAAACGCGGTGGTTATAGGGATTTTTCTTCATATAGCTACCACCATACTTTTTGAGAGCAGTGAGGGACACAAATTTAACCTTGGTAAGATATTAGTATTAATATTTGCTGTGGCAATTGCTTATTTTATGTAAGATCTCATGATTTTCTTAGTGAGTTCACCTTTGTCAGTTTGAATCTTTAAAAAGTACAATCCTGACGGAAGGCTCCCTACATCCAGCTTTTGCAAATCATTTGCTAACGTCTTTACCAGTCTTCCGCTTATGTCGTAGAGGCTTATGCGCTCAATAGCCAGGTCATTAAAATTATCGATATGGACCAGATCGAAGCTTGGATTAGGATATACCCTAATTGTTTCAGCCAGTAATTCTTTATTTCCTAACGAGCTATCAACAACAGTAAATTGTCCCATCATACCGTTGTCCTCATGAATGAGGTTATGGCAATGATACATATATGGTATAACCGGATCAGCGTAATCCTGGAATTTAGCGATCACTCTTACAGTTTCTCCCGCTTCTACCAAAACCGTATCCTTTAAGCCAGATTCGGCAGCAGATGGCGATACAGCTCCTCCACCATCATCTCTATCTAAAATGTAAAACTGCACATCATGAATATGAAATGGATGTGCTATAGGAGTAATATTATTAATCGTCCAAATTTCAATATCTCCAAGTTCAACCACTTCATTAATAACATTCATATCCATGGTGACACCGTTAATTTGACCGTTACTTGTCAATTCAAAAGGTCTGGTCTTAGCAGCATCTCCTTCCATATAAGGTGTCAATGTGGTCATGGTACCCGGAAGTGCAGTTACAGGTGAAGCTGTTTGGGGAATAACACGTACTTCAACAAAATCCCAATCGGTGCCAAACAATGGATTTGGATGACCAGCAGACCCTCCTCCTCCTTCAATATTAGAAGGCATTTCAGACATATAACTTCTTAGTTTGAAAGTATTTCCAACAGTTTCAGAAGTTAAATCAACCAAAAATTCGGCACGCTCTCCATTCGATAATAATATCCTGGTTAAAGGCACAGGGTTCTCTAATAATCCACCATCAGAAGAGATTTGATATAATGTTCTCCCATCATCGGCACCAATATTTAGTACTCTCGACGATGAACCATTCACGGCTCTAAAACGTACCATTTGTGCTGGAGCTTCTACGTAAGGTTTAATAACACCATTTACCATATGGATGCTATCCATTTGTGAAGATATCTGAATTTGATTGTTATTATCTAATAATTTGGTTTGTATCACCAATGGTATATCATCTACACCATAAGTTCTAGGTAAGTTCAAAGCAGCTTCTTCAGCGTCCTTAACATAAATAAGTCCTGCAATACCCATAGAAACTTGGTAGTTGGTTAGTCCCATTTTATGTGGATGGTACCAATATACAGATGCCTTATTCTTTATTTCAAAATCTGGCGACCAGGTAGTACCAGCAGCAATCAATGAATGTGGTCCGCCATCATCAGCAGCAGGCACATGCAACCCATGCCAGTGCATCGTGGTAGATTCGGCAAGGTCGTTTATCACATTAAGGGTTACAAAATCACCTTTATTCATGATCAAAGTAGGTCCTAAATAATTACCGTTGACGCCAAAAGTATTGGTAATGGTGCCCGGTTTAAATTGTACAGTACCCTCATCTACATTTAAATTAAAAGTTGTTCCTGTTAATGTAGCTGGAATTGGCAATGGAGTACTAAAGGATTGGGCAACTATTTGATTTAGAGCAATAAAAAGGCTTAAATAAAGTAGGGTATTTTTCATCATATAGGATTTTGGTAATACAAATATACTTAATAAAAGATATTTTTATCTTTTATTTTATCGAGTATTTTAACCGTATAACTTTTATATCTTTGAATTCATGTTTAGCAAGGAAGAATCAAGACAATTGAGGCAAGAATTTTGGACCAGTTTCGGTAAATCATTTCCAAGGAAATGGCTATTGTATAATACCAAGATTAAAGGACTATCATTCAAGTTTTTTTTCGATACTAAAAAAGCTTTTGTTGCACTAGATTTAGAAGATGATCTAGAAAATAGGGTGAATTGTTGGGAGAAATTAGAAGCGCTTAAGTCTATTCTTCAAGAAGGTTATTTACCTGAGGTTATTTATGATGAGATACACTATTTAGACAATGGTAAGGAAATATCAAGAATATATGTTCCTATTGAGGAAAAGGTCTCGATTCATAATAAAAATACATGGCAAAAGACCATGGTATTCTTTAATGAAAAAATGAGCTTATTCGAAAGCTTTTTTGAAGAATATCGTGATGTTATTGATCCAAAAGTTTAAATACTCATGTATTTCATCGAAAAAAACAGCATTATATCTGATAAGTCTAGGTATTTTGTTAGCTTACCTGTTCTAAGTATAGAATTGAGGTAATGAATAAAATTTTACTTATTTTTTTTCTTATTGGTTTTACGGCTAGCTCACAACACTATTCAGACTATTTAGGAGCAGGTCATAACAATGGTATTACAGTAACCTCAAGCAGTGAGCAATCAAGAGCTAATTGGGTAGAGAATGCTTCGGCAGAAAATACAATTAATGGCAGAGGTCTGGATGCCAGATTACTCGAAACATCTCGATTTTTAGCGCAAGCAACATTCGGCACAAAACTCGAATATATTAAAACTGTTGCTGAAGGAACTTTTGAAGACTGGATTGATGAACAATTTGAACTACCATCACCTCCACTTGCCCCATTAACACAAGAAATTTACGATGAAGCACTAGCAATGTTTGTTGCAAACGGTGGTAATGCCGAAGATTATTTTGGACCATACCACCTGCACTTCCAATATGCGTGGTGGCAATCAAATATTAATAATGAAGACTTATTGCGACATAGAATTGCGTTGGCCTTAAGTCAGATTATGGTAGTTTCATGGAACTCAAACCTTGGAGATTATGGTGTTGGAATAGGATCATATTATGATACATTAAAAGATAACGCATTTGGCAATTTTAGAGACCTTTTGCTGGATATAACCTTACATCCTATGATGGGTGGTTATTTAAGTCATTATAATAATCCAAGAAGTTTCCCAGCACAAAATGCACATCCTGATGAAAACTACGCTCGTGAAATTATGCAATTGTTTAGTATAGGACTGTATGAATTAAATCAGGATGGTAGTTACATATTAGATGGTAATGGAGATAGAATTCCAACCTACGATAATGACGATATTAAAGAATTTGCTAAAATATTTACGGGCCTAGGCCCAGCAGAAGTTAGAGAAAACCCATGGGGTGTAACGGCAAATTTTGGAGTAAATTTCTGGTTTGCCAAAAAAGATGTTCCCTTAGCCATGTATGAAAACTGGCATCAACCAGGTGAAAAACATCTACTTAATGGAACTGTAGTTCCTGCTGGACAAGATGGAATGAAAGATATAGAAGATGGTATTGATAATTTATTCAATCATCCAAATGTAGGTCCATTCATTGCATTAAGACTCATTCAGCAACTCGTAAAATCAAATCCTACACCTGCATATATCTCTAGAGTATCGGCAGCCTTTAATAACACCAACGGTGTTAGAGGTAATATGAAGGCCGTTATTAAAGCCATCCTTTTAGATCCGGAAGCCAGAAATTGCAGTTGGATTGAAAATCCAAGTCATGGAAAGCTTATTGAACCAATGCAGCGCTATTTTAATGTTACCAGGCAAATTGATTTAGAAAATTCAAATGGTAATTATTGGAATATAGGTTGGCCATTTTTTAATGCAACAAAACAACTGCCTTTAGGCGCAACACATGTATTTAATTTTTATCCCCCAGATTTTGTTCCAAATAATGAGTTCGCCGATGAGAATTTAGTGGGGCCAGAATTAATGTTACATAATTCGGCTACTAGTTTAGCCTATATCAATGAAGTAGATTCTTGGACATGGCCAGAGTATGTCTCGGTTTTAACTAATTGGGAAGAAGGGCTTGATGGAACACCTTTAAATTTTAATAGATTAAAATATTTTGCTAAGGACAGTGAAGTTTTAGTAAACGAGTTGGATAAATTGTTCACAAAGGGGCAATTATCTAATGAAACGAGAAGAATTATTATTGACGCTATTGACCCAATGATTGAGTATCAAGAGTATGTTGATTATTTACACTATAGGGTTAAGCTTGGGCTTTACCTCATATTAATAAGTCCAGATTATGCAATTTTAAGATAAATGGGAAAGCATAAACATCATATATCAAGAAGACAGTTTTTAGGGCAATCGTGTGCGGCAGTTGGTTACACTACGTTATTTTCTTCACTGTTAAGTTTACGAGCAATGGCAGCATCGGCGTCAAACAATTCGGCAATAAGCTTTGGTGCAGGCGGTGATTATAAAGCGTTGGTCTGCGTGATGCTACATGGAGGAAATGACTCCTTTAATATGCTCATTCCTAAAGGAAATGTTGAACATGCCGAATACGCCGTAACTAGATCTAACCTAGCAATTGCGCAAAACGAAATATTGCAGATTAATCCTTTCACCACTGATGGAAGAAGTTTTGGACTGCATCCTTCGATGACAGAAATGCAACAATTATTTGAAAATGAAAATCTTGCATTTCTTAGCAATGTTGGAACTTTAATCGAGCCAAGTACAAAAAGTGATATACAAAATAAGGTGGTCAAGACGCCACTTGGGTTATTTTCACATTCAGACCAACAACAACAATGGCAAACAGGTAAACCACATGAAAGGAGTAATATTGGATGGGGTGGTAGGATCGCAGATCTTTTACAATCAACCAATTCAAACCAAAATATCTCCATGAACATTTCCTTACTTGGGAATAATATATTTCAAAGAGGAAATCAGGTAATTCCATATTCAATTAGTAATCAAGGGAGTATCGGAATTAATGGCCATGGTAATCAAAATCCATACGATCAATTGAAAACACAAGCGCTAAATTCGATGATGGATAGAGACTATCAAGATATCTTTAAAAATTCTTATATCAATACCATTAAAGCATCACATGATGCAAGTGTTGAATTTCAAACAGCCGTTGATACGGTTCCAGATTTTGCTACAGAAATGCCAGATGGGAATTATCTTGCTAGGCAATTTAGAATGGTTGCCCAAACTATAGCTGCAAGAGATACCTTAGGCTTTAACAGGCAAATTTTCTATGTGTCATTAGGGGGTTGGGATCATCATGATGAATTATTAATAAATCAGGCAAATAAATTGACGTTAGTGAGTCAAGCATTAAATTATTTTAACGATTTAATGAATGAATTAAATACCAACGATTGCGTAACAACCTTTAGCATTTCAGATTTCGGTAGAACATTAACTTCAAATGGCAATGGTACAGACCATGCCTGGGGCGGAAACGCCTTTATGATGGGAGGCGCAGTAAATGGTAAAGAACTTTACGGAGAATACCCAACATTAGCTTTAAATAGTGATGTTAGTTTGCAAGATGGAGTGTTAATACCTTCAACTGCCAATGATCTTTATATAGCAGAATTGGCGCTTTGGTTTGGCGTTTCACCA
>CAZAPO010000170.1:0-2898 GCA_964487005.1 uncultured Flavobacteriaceae bacterium | reverse complement strand
GTACCACTGCGAGATGGTGAAGAAGAACTCCAGCATTAGCGCTGCATTAGTTATATAATATATCAAGAGCCTCTCTATTTAGAGAGGCTTTTTGTTTATATTTGATATATGAACGAAAACCTAAATCCTACAAGCGATAATTTTTCATCAGAAGACCGCGATATAGAGCGTGCGTTAAGACCTTTATCGTTTGATGATTTTACAGGGCAGGATCAAGTATTGGAGAATTTAAAGGTTTTTGTTGAGGCCTCTAATTTAAGAGATGACGCTTTAGATCACACCTTGTTTCACGGCCCTCCAGGATTGGGTAAAACAACACTGGCACACATTTTATCAAATGAGCTAGGAGTGGGAATAAAAGTTACCTCAGGACCAGTATTAGACAAACCAGGAGACCTCGCAGGCTTGCTTACAAACTTAGAAGAAAGAGATGTACTCTTTATAGATGAGATTCATCGGTTGAGTCCTATAGTGGAAGAGTATCTATACTCGGCCATGGAAGATTTTAAGATTGATATCATGATCGAGACTGGACCCAATGCAAGGACCGTTCAAATAAATTTAAATCCGTTTACACTAGTTGGTGCAACGACACGATCGGGCTTACTTACTGCGCCAATGAGAGCACGCTTTGGGATAAGTAGTAGGTTGCAATACTATGATACCGAATTACTTTCTACCATCGTACAGCGTAGCGCAGGAATATTAAATGTACCTATCACCATGGAGGCGGCAATAGAAATAGCTGGCCGAAGTAGAGGAACACCCAGAATAGCCAATGCCCTATTGCGTAGAGTAAGAGATTTTGCGCAAATAAAAGGGAATGGAAGTATCGATATTGAAATTGCAAAGTTTAGTCTAAAGGCATTGCATGTAGATGCTCATGGGCTTGATGAAATGGATAATAAGATCTTAACTACCATTATAGATAAGTTTAAAGGAGGACCAGTAGGTATAACTACGCTAGCCACAGCAGTTAGTGATAGCGCAGAAACCATAGAAGAAGTATATGAGCCTTTCTTAATACAACAAGGATTTATTGTAAGAACTCCAAGAGGGCGTGAAGTTACAGAATTAGCATATAAGCATTTGGGTAGAATAAAAGGAGGTTCGCAAGGAGGGCTATTTTAATGCCAAAATATCGTTTTCCAAATAAGGTTCCCTTTTATAAATTTCTTTTCAACGCCTCTAGTATTGCCAAAAATCCAATCCCCTTTCATAATGAGCTATTTGAAAAATACGGTGAGTCTGTAGCTGTTAAATCGCCATTTTATGGACATATCGTATTATCACGTGACGCCAAGGTTGCAAAACATATATTGCAAAAAAAGCATAAGGTATATCACAAATCAAAAATTCAAACCAAGTATTTGTCAAAATATGTTGGTTATGGTCTTTTAACTTCAAGTGGTGACTATTGGTTACAACAAAGAAGATTAATTCAACCAGCTTTTCACAGAGAAAAGATTGAAGGATTAGTTCATATCATCGCCGCGTCAATAGACAAGCAAATAGCTCAAATTAAAACCAACCAATTAAGTGATCTATATCCAATAATGAATGTATTGGCCTTTGAAGTGGTAGCAAAATCGCTGTTTAATTTTTCGGCAGATATGGATACCTTAAAAAGGCTACAATTTATTATTGAAAGGTTGCAGTTGTTTATTGTGAAAGAACTTCGAAAACCATTCAGCAAATTCAAGTATTGGATAAAAGGCGAGATTCAATACCATATGAAATTGGTCAAAGAAAGTAGAGCAATAATTCTCAATATAATTGAACAAAGACGAAATTCAACAGAACAACATGATGATTTATTAGACATGTTATTGCATGCTCAATATGAAGATGGAACACATATGACAAATGATCAATTAATAGATGAGATTTTAATCTTGTTTGTTGCAGGTCATGAAACAACAGCAAATGCCTTAACCTTTAGTTTAAAACTAATCGCTGAAGACAGTGAAGTTTTGGTAAAAGTTCAAGAAGAGATTGAAGGTGTCAATGCACGAAGCATAGCACCCCTGGCACAACTAAAAGAACTAAGGTATATAAAAAGTTGTGTAGAAGAGAGCATGCGTTTATATCCGCCAGCCTGGATTACAGATCGTGTGAATATAGAAGATGATAAGCTTGGGAAATACTATTTAAAGAAAGGGACCATAGTAGGAGCATCTATTTTTGAAATTCACAGAAATAAAAATTACTGGAAAGACCCCGAAAATTTTGACCCAGAACGCTTCAATGAAGAACATCGAAAAGATACATTACCCTATTATATGCCTTTTGGCGCAGGTCCTAGATTATGCATAGGAAACAACTTTGCAATGTATGAAATGATGTTAACCATTAAAGCTATTCTTGAGAAATTTACCGTGTCATCAGATGGTAAGGCCATTAAAATGAATCCATTAATTACGCTAAAACCAATAGATATTAAGCTTAAATTTGAAAGTAAAAACTAGTTGAGTTGGACTCACGTTTAAAACATACCAATTTAATCAAAGCAGAGGCCAAACGTCTTGGGTTTTTGTCATGCGGAATAAGCAAGGCAGAATTTTTAGAGGAAGAAGCCCCAAGATTAGAGAAATGGCTTACACAAAATATGCATGGTGAAATGCGCTACATGGAAAACCATTTCGATAAACGGTTAGACCCAACAAAGCTGGTGGACGGAGCTAAAAGTGTTATATCATTGTTACTAAATTATTATCCAGACACCGTACAGGCAAACAATGATGCACCAAGAATAAGTAAATATGCCTATGGTACAGATTATCATTTTGTAATCAAAGACAAACTAAAACAGTTACTAGCATTTATTGATGAAGAAATAGGTGAAGTCTCAGGACGCGCATTTGTTGATTCGGCTCCAGTATTAGACAAAGCTTGGGC
>CAZAPO010000169.1:0-11662 GCA_964487005.1 uncultured Flavobacteriaceae bacterium | reverse complement strand
CGTCACCCTCGTTATAGAGCTGATTATACAGCTACTGGTGGTGGTAGATATCAATCTAACTCGTTAATGGAGTACATGAGAGGTAAAAATGCTGACGCATATTCTGCTCCATTAAACTTTGACCCACGTACCTTCTTCTACTTCTACAGACAAGTTTCACAAACTCCAGGTATTGGTGGTGAGCCTGCTGATGAAGAAGTATTAGAATGTGGTTTACAAATTGCTCCTCCACACTATGCAGGATACGCATTCTGCGGTGTTGCTAAAGGATGGTGGGGAAGAGATCATGGAAACGACAACGGTATTCCACCAGATGGATTCTTAAGAACGCTTCACGGTGTATATCCAGCAATGGGTACGCTTGATGACTTGTCTTACGATCCACAAGCACTTGGTGATGGTAATGGTGGTTCTGGTATTACACCAGTGATGTTAGCTTCTTGGGCTAAATTTATGATTGCCGAAACACTAATGGTTGCTGGTGATGTACCAGGGGCTAAAACAATGATGTTTGAAGCAATTAATCAATCTATTGATAAAGTTTCTAACTTTGCACCTTCAACGCCAAGATTCGATTGGATCTTTGGTACTGCTGATGGTGGTCCAGCTTTAGCTTTATTATCTGATTATATTGCTTGGTTTAATTTAGATTTAGAAGCTGACTGGGACGCAGCAGCTACTGATGCTGAAAGATGGGACATCTTAGCAATGCAATATTTTGTAGCACAATTTGGTAATGGTACTGATGCTTATAACTTCTATAGAAGAACTGGGTATCCTACAACATTACAACCAAATATTGAGCCGAATCCAGGTGGATTTATTAGATCGTTCTTCTACCCTTCTGTGCATGTGAATACTAATTCTAATGCTACACAGAAAAGTGGTGTAGATGTTCAAGTTTTCTGGGATACAAATCCAGGTTCACCAGGTTTCCCAATTGCTAATTAAAAATAAAATTAAAATGAAGAAAATAGTAAATAAAATAACAGTTGCTGTTCTAGCGCTTTTAGTGGTTGGGTGTTCTGATCCTGAAAATGTGATCTACGATGTATTCGATGGAATGACCCATGGTGCCGTGGTTAGAACGTTAGCACGTGGTAGTGCCGATTTCAACTTATTTGATTTGAACTCTACTTGGGACATTACCGTTGAAACACAAGATGAAGAGAAAGGTGACTTACTTGAATCTATGATGGTTTATGTAAGTTATACCGATAACAAAGATGATGGTGCAGATAACAATCGTGCTGAAACAGTATTAGCTACGATTCCTGCTAGTTCATTCACAACAAGTGCCAATGGATTACCTACAACTCAGATAGAATATACTTTTGGTGAAGTATTATCTGCGTTAGGGTTAACTGCTGGTCAATACAATGGTGGTGATGATGTAAACTTCCGTTTAGAATTACATTTAACTGATGGTAGAACATTTAGTGCTGCTGACGGTAGTGGTTCTTTACAAGGATCTTACTTCCAGTCACCTTATACTTACAGAGCTGGTATCTTATGTGTACCAGATATGCCATTCCCTGGTGATTACATTATCGATATGCAAGATAGCTATGGTGATGGATGGCAAGGGTCTAAGATTACTGTAACTATTGATGGTACGCCTACCGATTATAAATTACCAGATCTTTGGTCTGATGGTTTAGGTGGTGGTGTTGGTGATCCAATTTATGTTTCTGGATCTGCAACAGCTACAGTTCCTCCAGGAACTGCAACATTAACATTTGCATGGACAAGTGGTGATTTCCCTGGTGAGTGTACTGCACAAATTTACACTCCTAGTGGAGCTACTGGTGCCGATATAGGACCAAGCCCATCTGCAGGTGAATTTGCATTATTCTTATGTGACGAGTAATAAACAACTCTGATATACATCAAAAAAGCCTTGGGAAATCCCAAGGCTTTTTTTTATGTGTTATTTCATTTGAGGAAAAAACCTTAACTTTAGGTACATCAAATCAATTCAACGCTATGAAAATCAGGTTATTATTTCTAATTATTTTTATACTCCCACTAGTAGGGTTTACACAAACCGTCATGAATAGTACATTAGGTACTGCAGAAGACATGGCTTCTCGTGGTGATATTAGAATGCATGAAGCATTTAAGCACTTAGTTAACCGTTTAGATGATGGGCCATATATGAGTCTTGAAAATATAGATGGAAGCCCTTACTATAACGATTCATTTTTACTAGGTAAGATTTTGGTAAATGGTAATGAGGTTCCAGGGAATTATGGCCTAAGGTATAATGCCTATAATGATCAAATTGAAATGCAGGGTGCAAACGCCACTGAAGCCCTCATTAAAGCCGTTAATTATAGCTGTATCATAACTAACCAGAAGTACATCTATCGTAGTTACAAAGAGAAAAAGAAGAATGAACCAACAATGGGATATTTTCAAGTACTTACAGATGAAACCAATGGTTTGCTTTTAAAGCAAGAGCGCATGAAGTTTAAAGAGGCCTTAGAAGCCAAAACTTCAATGACACAACCGTTACCTGCACGTTTTATACCGTACACCAATTACTATTTTTTAAAAAATGGTACGAGTATAGCAAAAGTCATCACCAAAAAAACCATCTTAGACCATTTTGATGTTGACGTACAACCTACAATGAAAAAATATATCAAGTCTCAAAAAATTGACTTTAAAAAAGAAAGTGATCTTATAAGACTATTTAATTATTATGCTTCACTGTAAGAAATACTCAATAAATAAGTTAACTTTAAAATCAATTTAAATTTCTAAATAACATGAAAATCAAGTTTTTTATACTCTCCATGCTATTAATCACGTTCTACACAAATGCGCAAAGAGCTAGTGGTACCTTACCAAATTCAACGCGTGTTGTCACTGGTGATCAATACGGTGGATTTGACACCATGGCCTCTCGAGGAGATGTACGTATGCACGAGGCCTATAAGCATCTGGTTAATAGATTAGACAAAGGAGCATATGTAAGTTTAGATGATATAGAAGGTAGCCCATATTATAATGATTCCTTCCTGCGCGGTAAAATACTAGTAAATGGCAAAGAAATACCTGGTATTTACGCCATGCGTTATAATGCATACAATGATCAAATTGAGATGGAGGGCATTAATGAAACCGAAGCACTTATAAAAGCAGTGAATTATAGCTGCTTCATAAAGAATAGAAAATATGTTTATCGCACCTATAGAGCAAAAAAGAAAGATGAACCTACCATGGGTTATTTTCAAGTGCTTACCAGTGAAACTAACGGTCTTCTCTTAAAACAAGAAAGAATGAAGTATAAGGAAGCATTAGAAGCAAAAACTTCAATGACACAACCTATCCCTGCACGCTTTATTCCGTACACTAACTATTATTTTCTAAAAAATGGGACAAGTGTTGCATCACTAGTAAACAAAAAATCTGTTATGGATAATTTTGAACCTGAGGTGAAAGATGAAATGAAGAAATTTATCAAATCTAATAGGATAGATTTTAAGAAGGAGAGTGATCTTGTAAAACTCTTTAATTATTACGCTTCACTATAACGCCTATTTAAATATGATATAAAGTCGTCTTAAGTTTTAAGGCGACTTATTTATTTTCTATTTTTGACCACATGGAAAAAGACACATCTATTTTTGGAATTAGGGCTGTGATGGAAGCAATTTCATCAGGAAAAACTATAGATAAGGTTTTTATTCAAAAAGGACTGAGAGGTGAACTTTTTCACGAACTAGAACACATGCTAAGAGCGCATGGAATTAATGCTTCGTACGTTCCTGTAGAAAAATTAAATAGACTTACCAGAAAGAATCATCAAGGTGTGGTTGCTAAAATAGCACCTATTGATTTTCATGAATTGGAAACACTTACTCTTAAAGTAATAGAATCTGGCAGATCGCCACTTTTTTTATTATTAGATCAGTTGAGTGATGTTAGAAATTTTGGAGCCATTATACGCACCGCTGAATGTACAGGCGTTGATGGTATAATAATTCAGAAAAAAGGTGGTGCACCTGTAAACGGAGACACCATTAAAACTAGTGCTGGTGCAGTCTTTAATGTTCCAATTTGTAAAGTAGATCATATTAAAGATGCTATTTTTTACTTGCAAGCATCTGGAATAAAAGTTATTGCTGCCACCGAAAAGACCGATCATACCATTTATGACGTTTCCTTTAAAGAACCTTGTGCCATTGTAATGGGTTCTGAAGGCAAAGGCGTTTCAAGTTCTGTGCTTAAACTTGTTGATGCAAAGGCAAAATTACCAATGTACGGCCAAATTGGTTCCTTAAATGTATCTGTTGCCTGCGGCGCTTTCCTATACGAAGTTGTTAGACAGCGCTATTGATCAGGCTTTTTGCGCTTCAAATGATACCTGATAATAAACTTTGGTTTAGGCGGTTCTAATTCTTCTGCTATTTCCTCCTCTGGTAAATTTTCAATAAAATTTCCGTCTTCATCAAAATGCTTTAAAAAGGGGTCATCGTCTTCATTGTAATCATCTCTTTCCCAATCATATTTTTGAGGCTTTGCAATAGATCGTCTAAAAATCAAAGCGAACAGTAATCCAACCATAAGGCCAGATAAATGGCCTTCCCATGATACCTGTTCTTTTATTGGAAATACATACCATATCATGCTTCCATATAAAAACACCACCAGTAAAGACAAGGCTATTAGCCTAAAGTGCTTCGCAAATATTCCTTTAAAAAGAATAAAGCTCATCAGTACATAAATAACTCCACTCGCTCCAATATGATATGCTGGACGTGCGATAATCCATGTAATTAAACCAGACAGCAAAATTCCATATCCAATGACCTTCCATGCAATTGGCCGATAAAAGTAAAACAAGGCCATTGATAACACCAATAAAGGAATGGAATTATGATATAGGTGCTCCATACTACCATGCACCAAGGGACTAAAGATAACGCCCTTAAGTCCACTTATAGTACGAGGGTATACACCCAAATCATTTAGTCTAAATCCAAAACGTACTTCCGCCCAAAAAATCAGCCATATTAATAGTACAAAAGCTATTGGATAACCAATAACTCCGGTTGAATATTTAAACTGATCATGATCCTGCATACGCTAAATTTAAATCATTCTATGCAAATAGCTCACCAAAATTATTGTTTCTGCTAGATTGTCAGATTATGCAAAATATTTGCATAATTTTACATTATGAATGAACCATTAGCCGAACGATTAAGACCAACAACATTAGAAGACTATGTTAGTCAGTCTCACCTTATTGGTCCAAATGGTTCGTTGACTTCATCAATAAAGCAAGGACTTATCCCTTCTATGATATTTTGGGGACCACCTGGTATTGGTAAAACTACCTTGGCATATATTATAGCTAATGAGTCAAAACGTCCATTTTATACATTGAGTGCTATTAATTCTGGTGTAAAAGATGTGAGAGAAGTGATTGATAAGGCAAAACAAAGTGGCGGCCTATTTACCACTAAGAATCCCATTTTATTTATTGATGAAATTCACAGGTTTAGTAAATCACAACAAGATTCGTTATTACAGGCAGTTGAAAAAGGATGGGTAACCCTTATTGGAGCAACTACTGAAAATCCGAGTTTCGAAGTTATACCCGCGCTTTTATCGAGATGTCAAGTCTATATTTTAAATTCTTTTGATAAAAACGATTTAGAGACGCTTTTAGAGCGTGCAATCACACAAGACGAACTCATATCTCAAAAAAATGTAAAACTGCAAGAAACCGATGCGCTATTAAGACTTTCTGGTGGTGATGCCAGAAAATTGTTAAATATCTTTGAATTAATAGTGAATTCATACGAAGGTGACGAGATTGTTATTACAAATGATGATGTCTTAAAGAAAGTTCAAAATAACACTGTTAGATACGATAAAACAGGTGAACAGCATTATGACATCATATCTGCATTTATAAAATCGATACGTGGTAGTGATCCGAATGCTGCCGTTTATTGGTTAGCCAGAATGGTTGAAGGTGGCGAGGATGTAAAATTTATTGCTCGTAGAATGTTAATACTGGCAAGTGAAGATATTGGCAATGCCAACCCTACGGCCTTAGTAATTGCCAATAGTACTTTTCAAGCAGTTTCAACAATAGGTTTTCCAGAATCGAGAATTATTCTTAGCCAATGTGCCACCTACCTAGCCAGTTCTCCTAAGAGTAATGCCTCCTATATGGCTATTAATGCTGCACTACAATTAGTGAAGCAAACAGGTGATTTAAGTGTGCCGCTTTCAATTAGAAATGCCCCTACAAAATTGATGAAAGAACTAGGTTACGGTGGTAACTATCAATACGCCCATAACTACGATGGTAATTTTGCTGAACACGAATTTTTACCTGATGAAATTTCTGGCTCCAAATTATATGATCCCGGAAATAATAAGCGAGAAAATGCCTTACGTGATTATTTAAAGAACAAATGGAAAGATAAATACAACTATTAGAATTTAAGTTCTAATATCTCTTTAATAATCTCGCCATCTTTATTCTTTGAGATTACCCACAAACCATTTTCTTTAAAAACAATAGCATTTTTATCTGCTACTAAGAACACATCTACAAGTGATGTTTTTAGTAAAACCATGACCACTTTTGGTGTGCTATCAACAACTTGATATCCTTCATCAATCGCTTGAGCATAAAGCACATTAGAAGGTTTTGGGGTTGCTATTACTGGTTCTTCAATTTCAACCTTTTCTTGAATATTACTCTCAGCACTTTCAATTACTTCTTCTTTTATTGATTCGGCTACCTCCTTCTTTGCAACTTCTTGTTCAATTTTTTCAACCAGTTTTGGTTTCTCTTCAACTACTGTTATTTCTTTTGGAGTTTCAATGGTCTCCTCAGGTTCCTCTTTTGATATTATTTGATTTGCTGGAGTATATTTATAATTAAGATCGGCAAAAGATTCACAAGCATCCATTAAAGCTTCTTGGTAGGCTTCGTCATAAGATTTTGCTTTACTCTCACCCACTTTTGACTCAAATATCACCTCATCATTACAGTTTTTTAAGACCACCTTTAGTTTTGTCTTTAGTAAGGCATTTATTTTAATGACATCTGTTTGTAAGGCTAAACAATTATTCTGCTTGTAATCATTGGCCGTTAACTCGTCATCCATAAAGGCATTGAGGCCATTCTTTTTCAATAAAAACCTTGTGGTTGTATTTAGTCTATGTGCATTTTTACCTTTAACAAACTCAAAAAAGTAGGGTACTGTAACATATTTGTAATTGTTAATGTTTGATTGTGCCTGTAAACTAAATACACCTAGTAGTAAGAATGTACTAATTGCTAAATATTTTCTTTTCATTTTTTAGACCTTAATAGGTTTCAATATACTAATTAACTTGTGCTTTATAAAAACTTCTTTAGTTCAGACAAGGTATCAATATGTTTAATACCATTGGTAATATGCTCTTTATGATAATTAAAACAAATTGCGTCTAAACCAATGTTAAGTGCTCCCATGACATCTGCCTCTAAATTGTCACCAATCATTATACTGTTGGCAACCTTTGCATTTGCAACATTTAGGGCATGATTAAAAATTTTGGGATTGGGCTTTTTCACTCCTACCATTTCAGAATTTGTAACAGTTTTAAAATAATGATCAATGTTTGACATATTTAATTTCCCCTGTTGTACTTCCTTAAATCCGTTGGTAATAATATGTAAATTATATTTTGGTGAGAGGTACTCCAAAATATCTAATGTACCTTCAAATAAATGATTGAATGTACATAAGTGTTTTATATAATCTTCAGACAGTTTATTAATTATTCTTGGCTTCACCTTTACATTTAATTGTAAAAATGCATCATTAAGCCTTCCAAACCGCAAACTTGCTTTATCAATCTTTTCTTCACGGTACAATTTCCAGTATTGAAAATTTATGGGTTCATAAACTTCTAAAAATTCGGTAAGATTAGTATCGATACTATTAAGTGCAAAAATCTTCTCGAATGTTAATCCCGAATTTCTATCAAAATCCCAGAGTGTGTGATCTAGGTCAAAAAATACATGTGAAATATGACTAAGCTTCATTGGCAGAATCTAATACTATTGTGAATAACTCTTTAAATCCGTTCCATCGTTGATCATCGCTAAACGAATAATTATGAAACACAGGTGCAAATGTACCATTAACCTTTTGCACCTCTTTGATAATCTTATATAAGGTTTCTTTTTTATCTAACTGAGAGGCAAATTGTAAGAGCGAAAAGTCCATCAAATGGTACGAATGTATCATTAATGGTGTTTGAATTTCAAAATCTATATCATAAAACAAGAATGGTGTACATGTTCCAGCTCTAAATCCAATCTGATTTACATAACCCATGGTATAATCTTCCTTAATTTCAAGTTCGATCAAATTTCTATAGGTTTTAGGCAGATTGAGCTTTGAAAAGGAGTTTCTCGAAATCTCTAAAGAATTATTTATGATTGATTCCATATTCCTTTTTTCTTTCTTTAAAATTTTCAAATCATCTAATGCCAGAAAAGAAGCCTTGAGACCAACCTTACAATAGTCTGCAACCGATTTTATTAAGGAAACAAATTTCTTTTTATTGATACTAATGTTCTTATCATAGGTATTGTAGTCTCCTATTAAAAAAAACACATAAAACTTGTTCTTAGTTCTCTTTTGCATATTAATGATCCATTTATAGGTATTGTATGGATCTCGTTTAAACCTTAAGAGCACTAAATATCTTTGGTATAACTGTTTTAGCTTGAATCTAAAAATATCACTCAGGGTACCACCTATTGTTCTCATTAACCCTTTTTGTATAAAATAATACGCCATGGGTATATCAATAATAGGCTCAACAGTATACTTCCGATCTACGAAATTATAATTGGGAAATTTTTCTTGTAACGCTTTTCTAAATTTATAGGCCCAAATATCAACAACGGGTTGCTGTAAAAAATCATGCTTTAAAGCAAGGCTGTCGTTTGCCGTAAAACGACCAAATTCATCTTTTACATGAGGCAGATACTCTTCATATCTGCTTAACAAGTAAAATGAAGCAGCAAATATATCGAAGGGAATAGAACTCTTATCTCCATTAAAAAAGAAACATTTGGTTTCTTCCCAGTCCATTACATGAATATCATTATCTGCCAGTCCTTGCTCGAACAATATCTCATGACCTTTAATAAAAAATTCATTACCCAGAGCTTGTCGAGTATATGACATTTTTAAGCTATCATGTGCAATGAATTCTTCAACCGTAGTTGTAAACGAGACAGGAATCCCCAATATTCGAGTACAAACTTGTTTGAACACATATTTCAAACGAGGAGTAATTTTATGAGTGTAAACTAAAAGCACTTACATCAATTTTTCATCAGCAAAGCTAAAGTAGGCTTTTTCGGTTATTATTAAGTGATCTAAAACCCTAATATCTAAACTTTTTGCGGCTATACTTATCTTTTTTGTTAAATGCCTATCATGATCACTTGGTAATAAGGTCCCCGAAGGATGATTGTGAACCAATACTAACGCAGTTGCCATTACATCTAAAGCGGTTTTCATAGCGAGTCTTACATCTACCAAAGTACCCGTAATACCTCCTTTACTTAACTGTTGTTTTTGAATTACTCTATTTGAATTATTCAAATAAATAATCCAAAACTCTTCATATGGAAGTTCTCCAATAATAGGTTGCATAAGTTCAAAAACAGACCGACTCGAAATAATTTTCTTCTTCTCAAGTGCCTCTGCCCCTCTTCTTCTGCGCCCAAGCTCCATGGCTGCAGCAATAGTTATGGCCTTTGCTTCCCCTATGCCTTTAAATTGCATTAATTGTTTAACCGTTAGTTTACCTAGTTCACTCAAATGATTATCAACACTAGCTAAAATTCGTTTACATAAGGCTACTGCACTTTCATCTTTATTACCTGCTCCAATAAGAATAGCGACCAATTCTGCATCACTTAAAGCTGATTTGCCTTTATCTAATAATTTTTGTCGAGGTTGATCGTCTTGCGACCATTTTTTAATTGGGAAAGAAGATTGATTTGATGGCATTTGATAAATATAAATATTGTAAATTTCAAACACAAAATACTTGCCTATGAAATCACTTTTTGATCCTCAAGCTAAAGATGAGATTGTAAATAGGATTACTCAATTGCATGCTGGCCAATCTTCTCAATGGGGAGTAATGAATGTTTCTCAAATGCTTAAACATTGTCAATGGCCCTTAGATGTTGCCATGGGTAAGAAAGAACTTGACACCAATATTGGTTTCATGAAAAAACTAGTTTTTAAACTATTTAAATCTAGTTTGTATAACGACAGACCTTGGAAACCTGGTATTCCCACCGCAACAGAGTATGTTGTAAACACGCCACAAGATTTTGAAACAGAAAAAACTAATTTACTGGCTAGTGTTAATGAATTTAGTTCTTTAGAAAGTAAGACCGATTGGGTTGACCATGTTTTTTTTGGTAGATTAACTCCTGAACAATGGGGAAAATCACAGTACAAACACTTAGATCATCATTTAAGACAATTTGGTGTATAATATGAAATATCCTCCTCCTCATCATCAAGACAGTGATAAGCAACATATGCTAGAAGTCATCAAAGCGTATCCTCTGGCAACCGTAATTTCGGTGAATGCTAATTCACCACTTGTTACCCATATGCCATTAATCTATCGTGAATCGGATGGTAAACTAATTGGGCACATTGATATTTACAATCCACAAACTCCCTTAATGAGAGATGATAACGAAATCACCATTATTTTTTCGGGGCCAGACTGTTATATCTCGCCAAGTGTATACACCACTACACAATTACCTACATGGAATTATATAAAGGTACATCTCAAAGGCACCGTTGAGGCCATAGAAAGTAAAGATGCATTAAGAGAGTCGTTAATTAAAATGACCGAGTTCTTAGAGGCTCCAGATCATAAATATGTTTTAGAACCAGACAACAAAAGAATGGACGGCGCCCTTGATTATATCAAGATGTTTGAAATTACAATTACTCATTGGGAGGGAAAATTTAAATTATCGCAAGACAAGCGAAAGGCCGATAAAAAGAACGCATATAATGAATTAATAAGAGCAAATCAGCAATCGGTTAAGGCATTTTTAGATCGTATTTTTAATCCTGCGTCATGACTAAAACAACATGTTACAAATGTGGAGAACATAAAAACGGTAGATTAGAAGAACTATACGGTTATTCTATTTGCAAATCTTGTATTAAGGTACTTGCATTGTTTAAAGATGAAACTATAAGGCGACATTTAGACAATTTTAATCCTCAAAATTATAAACGTTTTAATAGTAAAACCTATAAGCAAGAAATTGAAAATAGATTAAAATTTATTGAAGAAGATTATATTAATAAACGAATAAAACTAATGCACGTTTTAGACCGTTTAAAGCAGCTTTAAATAAGATTTGTACAAAGAAATGGTCAATCTTCAATTAACGATTTCTTGACTGCCATGAAATGACCTTACTCAATTAATTCTTTCACTTGATCAAAATCCAATCCGCCATAATCACCAGAACTCATTAATAGCAGGGCTTTGTTCTTAAACTCCTGATTAAATAAGAATTGTTTGAATTTATCTGGGTCTGTATAGATAATCAAATCGTCTCTTT
>CAZAPO010000168.1:0-2830 GCA_964487005.1 uncultured Flavobacteriaceae bacterium | reverse complement strand
GAATTACCATACTCATGTCGTGCAGGTGCTTGTTCAACTTGTGCAGGTAAAGTAACAGAAGGTGAAATTGATCAATCAGAGCAAACTTTTTTAGATGATGATCAAGTAGAAGCTGGATTTGTTTTAACTTGTATTGCATATCCGAAATCAGATTGTACAATTTTAGTACATCAAGAAGATGAATTATACTAAATATAAATAATTTTTTAAATTATCAAAATATTTAACATTTTCTACAACAATTATACCTTTAAAAACTATTCAATAATTTTCGTGTTTTAATATGTTACATTTTGATCCATTTAAAAGATCAAAATGTAACTTATTTTTTATATAAAAAATATTTCAAATAATTGAGTATAACTAAAAATTAATATTAATAATAAGGTCTTTTTACAATGTATATAGGTTATATTAATTATATACAAGAATTAAGATTTATCTGTATCAAAGATATTAATGCTATTAAATAATTCAAAAGCACTTTAAAAAACCCATTAACTTGGATCATAATAAAAGGTAAACAGATTATTATAACCATATTTTTAAAAGAAGTTTCATTTGCTATTTTTATTTTCTTAAAATCTTTCTCAAAATCTAGCTATATAGAACAGAATATTGACTCTAAATCATTTACATCATTTAAAGTATATTCATCTCGTGTCATTAAATCGGACAACTTGATATTTTTAAATTATCCTCTATGGATATCATATTTTATTTTAAAATTAAAAGGAGGTTCTGATCAGTTCACTAATGAGGAATAGGAAATACTAATAAACAGTATTCTAGCTAGAACGGTATAATCTGATATGATATAAATGAGATTACCATTAATAAACTTTTGAAAAGATTATTAGAAATTATTAATCCAGTAATTTCAGATCAACGATTTTGGAGAATTTTAAGTGAATTTGGAAAACCGACAAAATTGGAGCTGACTGGCCCCAGTGAAGTTGGATCAACAGATATTCTTGAGTCATATGCACCATATAAGCAAGCTAAAACTCGATCCAGAGGTTAGTCATCTATTTTTGCTAATGCATTAAACATTCCAAATACTATAAAAGTTTCTTTTATGAAAAAAGAGAGTTCAGTTAAAGATAGCTAAAAATAATTTTTCAAATAATTTAGATTCCTCTACATTAAGTCTAAACCATAAGCGATTATTCAAAGATATTCAATCGATTGAAAAACTAACTAAACTTCGAATAGCACAACCTTTATACCTGAGTTAGGTTCTAGGTCATTCGTTTAAGTACGGAGGCAAACATTTGAAAATAAAAGCTCCACGTCATCTTGAAGATTTTGTGATTTTTACTGAGGGGAAAACTGTAGAAGAAATGGCTATCGAATATAAAGATTTATTAAAAGTGATAGTATAAAAACCAAATCTAGTCATTCGTGAATACGGTACATTTAGTAAACAATAACCTATAATAAACATCGGTGACCCCGAATCTCGGGGAATTGTATCGTTTAAAAATAATATGTTATACGAAGACCATCATTTTATTAGTGGTTATCCCATTTTGGAAGAAGCATTTTAAACATTTAAGGGAACAGGTAATATTGGTAGTAGTTCATAAGAAAGAGCGCAAGAAATCAACCAATTACAAAGAACTCAAGTGCAAGCATAAAGAGAAAAAACAAATGCACTTTTGTTTTATAGTAGCCTACAGGAGGAGGACCGCATTGGGAATCAGCAATTGCGTGAAGTTGAAACTCTTCAAGAGCAGCTTAAGCAGGATCCTATTATTTCACTAACTGAAAAATAAAAATATGATTCAATGAGCAGATAAATACAAACAATACAAAAATAAATTTTATCAAGATATTGATAGAGATGAATTTGAAATTTTTACATTATAATATTAAAATAAAAACAACTATTAATTAATTATGAAAATCAAATTTGATAAGGATAAATGTTTAAAATTATTGAAAGAAAGAAAAAGCCTTGAAAAGGAAGGAAAATTATTAGAGGATCGTCATAAAGCTAAAAATGATCAATTAATTAGCTATCTTATTTTGATAGAAGATCAAATTTTTTGGGAAAGTCGAAAACAATACATCCAAATATTAGATTTGTTTGTTAGTAAAAAGATTATCCTTGACCATTTTTTCGAGCAATTTTGTGGCCTTCAAGCTTCAAATCTTAGGTCATCCATAATGTGGGAAGAGAAGCTAGAAGAGGAAGCTTTGGTTGTTTTTCCTAAATCAAATGAAATAAATATTCAGGTCAATCCTAGATCTTGTGGATTTACAAAGATAATTTCTTATCTGCATTCACTAGTAGATATATGTAATACTGATATAACTTTAGAGATGAATTTAAAACATCCGGAATTAATTTGGTACGGAATAAGCCAGGAATATTTGAGATTAAGAATTAAAAAATATTTTCTTCCACAACTGGAAAAATATTGTAAGAAATCTTAGATTTATTACAATATCCTTTTGCTAACCAAAATTATTTTATTTTTAATAAAACTTATTAAATATTGTCAACATAAAATCTATGACTTTTGTCATCTTGAAAATACTAAAATAAATCGGGATGTAACACATTATGGTAAAAACAGAGGAGAAATGCTTAGCATTATGTTCTTCAATCTAGAAACAAGACAGATTACGTTATTCAACAAGACTAGCGGTGATTTAATCACAGCTGAAAAATTCAGACAAAATTGTTTTACCAAATATATTGACTCCAGTAAAGTAGGTAAGCCAACAAACAACATCATCTTGAACTTTTAAAATTAAAATATTCACAAGAAAAGGTTTTAACTTCTACAGAAAAGTCAGAACTGAATTAATATTGGTCCTT
>CAZAPO010000167.1:0-16852 GCA_964487005.1 uncultured Flavobacteriaceae bacterium | reverse complement strand
CATAGCCAGAATTTATGAAGGTACAAACGAAATAAACCGCATGTTATCTGTAGGAATGCTTATTAAGAAAGCAATGAAAGGTCATGTAGATTTACTTGGTCCTGCAATGGGTGTCCAAGAAGAACTTATGGGAATCCCATCGTTCGATACCCCAGATTATTCTGAGTTATTTTCTGAAGAAAAAGAAATGATTGCCAAGCTTAAAAAAGTGTTTTTGATGGTTGCAGGTGCAGGTGTACAAAAATACGGACCAAAATTAGAGGAGCATCAACAACTATTAATGGCGGCGTCAAATATTTTAATTGAAATTTATATGGCAGAATCGGCGCTATTAAGAACCGAAAAAAATGCAAAGCGTTATGGTGAAGATTCACAAAAAGAGCAAATAGCCATGTCTAAATTGTATTTGTATAATGCCGTTGATATCATTATTAAAAATGCAAAAGAAGGTATCGTTTCATTCGCCTCAGGTGATGAGCAACGTATGATGCTTATGGGATTAAAACGATTTACAAAATATACAAATCAGCCTAATGTAATTGCGCTGCGCAATACAATAGCAGAAAAATTATCGAGTGAAAATCGATATTGTTTTTAGACTTTTAAGTTTAGTTTAGTTAGAAAAAAGCGTCTCCATTTTGGAGGCGTTTTTTTTTTACCGTCATATTCCATAACTTTAGAAAAAATTTACAATGAAGCAAATTTTCTCACTGGTTGTGTTACTATCTTTCACAACCGCTTTTTCACAACCTAACACCGAAGTTTTTCTTTTTGATTTAAACACTAATGAAGGGGTGTTTGAACTTTCTAATTTTAGAAATATTTCTAATAACAATGGTTATGATAATCAACCATCATTTTTAGATAATGCTACAGTTTTATTTGCCGCAACTAGAAACAATCAAACCGATATTGCACAATACAAGATTGATAATAGTAGAAAAACCTTCATTAATAAAACCGATGGCAGTGAATATTCGCCTTTAAAAATTCCATCTCAAAATTTTGTATCGGCTATTCGATTAGAAAAAAACGGTGATCAAAAATTATACAAATACAATCTTAATAATGGTAATTCAGAAGTGTTGATTGATGATATAGTAATAGGCTACCATCGATGGTTTAATGAAGAAGTTCTTGTTTCATCAGTTTTAGAAGACAACAAACTAGCATTATATACTACCCTCCTTAATAAAGGTAAAAGCTATAAATTTCATTCAAACATTGGGCGTTCATTACATAAAATCCCTAATAGCAAACTGGTTAGTTTTATAGATAAGTCTAATAGTGAGTTATGGGAAATACATTCAGTCGATCCATTTACCGGGAAAACAAAGGCAATAATGGGCACCTTACCAGGAGCTGAGGACATGTGCTGGCTACCTAATGGAACTATTTTAATGGGACACGAGAGTGAGTTATACACGTTTACTCCAAATAATAGTGTTGATTGGAATGAGGTTATTTCATTAGCACAATACAACATAAAGAATATCTCTAGATTAGCTGTAAGTGGCGATGGCACAAAACTGGCTGTTGTTGGTGAACTAATTGATCCTAATAAACCTTTAGCTCCCAAACTTGAAAACATAGCTTGGTTAGCTGGAAATTGGAAAGGAAATGCCTTAGGAGGTCAGGTTGAAGAAAACTGGAGCCAACCAACTGGAGGATCTATGATGGCAGCCTTTAAGCTTATTAAAGATGGTCAAGTCGTGTTTTATGAGATTGAAATAATTCGTGAAATCGAGAATTCGTTGGTTTTACAACTAAAACATTTCAACAACGATTTAAAAGGTTGGGAAACAAAAGATGAAACAGTAGATTTTCCATTAAAAGAACTCACAGCAACCAAGGCGATCTTTGAAGGTATGATGTTTGAAAAAATTAGTGACAATGAGATGAACGTATATGTTGATATGAAACAAAAAGACGGCAGCATACAAGTACTTAAATTTAATTATAAAAAAGACTAACCAATACAAAAAATGAAACAATTCACACTATCAATTCTCTTTCTGTTCACCATCACAGCCTGGGCTCAGACAGACACAAAACTGTATGATATCATAAACGCCGTTTCGGCAGAAAGAATTAAACAAGATGTAAAAACACTAGCCGATTTTGGGACGCGAAATACCTTTAGCGATACCGTTTCAAACACCAGAGGGATAGGAGCAGCGAGAAGATGGATTAAATCTGAATTTGAAAAAATATCAACAGCATGTAATAATTGTCTAGAGGTTTTTTATCAAAAAGATCTGGTAACTAAAGAAGGTAACAGACGTGTTCCACATGATGCATGGATGGTAAACGTGGTTGCTATTCGAAGAGGCTCAAAATATCGAAATAGATTTATCATAATGAGTGGTGATATAGATTCACGTGCCAGCAACACTATGAATTACACCATTGATGCCCCGGGAGCAAATGATAATGCATCAGGAATGGCAGGAACAATTGAGGCAGCACGGGTATTAAGCAAGTATCAATTTGAGAGTAGTATAATTTATGTCGGTTTATCAGGAGAAGAACAAGGTTTATTTGGTGGTGCAGGACTCGCAAAATTCGCGCAAGAAAAAGAGTGGGATATTATTGGAATATTGAACAATGACATGATTGGTAATATTAAGGGAGTCGATGGTGTAATAGACAATAGGACATTCAGGATTTTTTCCGAACCCGTTCCTCCTACCGAAACTGAAAGACAACGAAGAATGCGTCGTTTTTATGGCGGAGAGGTAGACGGTATTTCACGCCAGCTAGCACGATATGTTCATAAAACAACGCAAACATATATGCCAGAGATGAACCCAATGATGATTTACCGCTTAGATAGATTTGGTAGAGGTGGGCATCACAGACCCTTTAATGATCTGGGCTTTGCCGGTATAAGAATCATGGAAGCTCATGAAAATTACACACAGCAACATCAAGACATTAGAACCGAAAATGGAATTGCCTACGGTGATACATTTGAGCATGTTAATTTTCCATATGCCAAAAAACTTACGGCAGTGAACGCGATCAATTTAGCAAGTCTAGCCGCTGCCCCTCCTCCACCTAAGAACGTGGCCATTGGTGGGATTGTTCAGCCTTCGGCGAAATTTAAATGGGAGAAAGTTGAGGGTGCCGTTGGTTATAAAATATATTGGCGAGACACCACTTCGCCTACTTGGGACCATAGTCGTTATGTAGGTGATGTAGATGCGCACACATTAGAAGGCATTGTAATAGACAATTACTTTTTTGGTGTGGCATCAGTAGGTAAAGATGGTCATGAAAGTATGGTAGTATTCCCAGCGTCAACGTTTAGAAATTAAAGTAATATGCAAAGAATAAATCTTATAATTGCATTAATTGTCATTACCGGTTCTATACAAGCTCAAACACCATTATCAAAAAAAGAACACTTTACGCGTCAAGACACACTTAGAGGTTCTATAACTCCAGAGCGCGAATGGTGGGATTTGACATATTACCATTTGAATGTAAAAGTAGAACCCGATAAGAAATATATAAGTGGTAAAACAGCAGTTCACTATAGGGTTTTAAAGCCTCACAAGGTTTTGCAGATTGACCTTCAGTCTCCACTTTCCATTACCAAAGTTGTTCAAAATAATATAGAGCTCGACGTTAGACACGATGGCAATGCACACTTTATAACGCTTATAGAAGACCAAAAAATTGACGAGGTTAATTGGGTAGATGTATACTACGAAGGTCATCCAACTGAAGCAAAAAATGCGCCATGGGACGGTGGATTTTCATGGAAAAAAGACTCCAACGGTAAACATTTCGTTGCAACATCTTGCCAAGGTATTGGAGCTAGTATTTGGTGGCCTAATAAAGATCATCTATATGATGAAGTAGATAGCATGCTTATTAGCGTCAATAATCCAAAAGGCTTGACAAATATTTCTAATGGCAGATTACGAAGTTTAGAAGAGCATAGCGACAACACGGTTACATCACATTGGTTTGTTAATAACCCCATAAATAATTATGGCGTTAATGTTAATATTGGAGATTACGTTCATTTTTCTGAAGTATTTGATGGGGAGGGCGGTAAATTGGACTTCGACTATTTTGTATTACGAGATAATCTTGAAAAAGCAAAAGAACATTTCAAGGATACCCCTCGAATGATGAAAGCTTTTGAGCATTGGTTTGGGCCTTACCCCTTTTATGAAGACGGATTTAAATTGGTTGAAGTTCCCTATTTAGGGATGGAGCATCAAAGTTCAATAACTTACGGTAACCAATATAAAAAAGGCTATTTAGGAAGAGATCTTTCAGGAACAGGTTGGGGTCTAAAATTTGATTTCATTATTATTCATGAGGCTGGACATGAGTGGTTTGCAAACAATATCACCTATAAAGATATAGCTGACATGTGGATCCATGAAAGTTTTACAAACTATTCTGAAAGTTTATATCTGGACTATCATTTTGGTACAGATGCTGCAAACGACTACGTGATTGGTACGCGAAGAGGAATCCAGAATAAGCTTCCAATCATTGGACAATACAATGTCAATAAAGAAGGATCTGGTGATATGTACTCCAAAGGAGGAAATATGCTTCATACCATCAGACAATTAATAAATGATGATGAAAAATGGCGCCAAATATTACGAGGATTGAATAAAAAGTTTTATCATCAAACAGTAACCACCCAAGAAATAGAAAGCTATATGATTGAAAAATCAGGCATTGATCTTTAATCAATCTTTGATCAGTATTTAAGGGATATTAGAATACCTAATTTTATATATTATACAGAAAAGGGAAGGTTATACTTTAGGTATTTAAATGTTGTAGACAATTTTAGCATGCCAATAAAAGTTTCAATGAATGGTGAAGACCACTGGTTACCAGCTAAAAATAGTCTACAGTTTATTGAGTTAGATGATGAAAACCCAACCATTGTAGTGGACCTGAATTTTTATGTAACCCATGAAAGAATATAAATGGAAAAACCAGAGCTCTTTTTTGAACGCGACGTAGATTGGTATGATTGGTTATTGGCCAACCATGATAAGTTTACAGGTGTATATCTTATTTTCTATAAACTGGAAATGAAGGTACCTACTATGCGATGGGAGGAAGCGGTTAAAGTAGCCCTGTGTTTTGGTTGGATTGACTCTACAGTAAAGAGCTTAGGCAATGGGAAAAGGAGACAATATTTCTGCCCACGAAATCCAAAAAGTGTTTGGAGTGGATTAAATAAAAGCTACATTGTACAACTTGAAAAAGAGAACTTGATTCAACCAAGTGGTTATAAGTCCATTACTGTTGCAAAAGAAAATGGTATGTGGAGCTTTTTAGATGATGTAGAGAACCTAATTGTACCAGATGATTTACAAAAAGCCTTTGACGCTAATAAATTGGCGTATAATAATTATCAAAATTTCGCCAGAGGTTATAGAAAGTCATATCTCTATTGGTTAAAACAGGCCAAGCGAGAGGCAACAAGAAAAAATAGAATTGAAAAAATTATTGAGTATTGTTCCAAAAACATGAAATCAGCACAAAGCTGGTAACTTACTTGACTGATACATATGGTGTTATGGAATAATTTTTGATGCTTATAATCAAAATATTAATCATTATGATCAAGCGACTGTCCTTCGTAATATTCTTTTTATTTGGATGCATCTCAAACGCACAAAATGAGACAACAATAACTATAATAAATGGTGAAACCAATCAACCAATTTCCAATGTAAATATCAAAATAAAAGGAACTGAAAAGGGTTTTGTTACTAATCATGAGGGAGTATTTATTATTGACGCTAATGATAACTTAAAGGCAAAAGATATATTGATGATTTCTCACATTCAATACTTTAAAGAAGAGCTATCGGTAGGTTCAATTAAAGCACATAACAACACCATTCGGCTGTTAAGTACCCAGTATCTTTTAAATGAAATAGTACTAAATTCAAAGAAAAAGAAGAAGAACAACCAATTAATTACTCATACTAAAGTTACAACAATACCAAAGGGATTATCAAATTTTGATGCCTATATAAAAGATGGCAACCTCACTATTTTAGGCGGTATGGAGCTGTCAGAAATTGATAACTGGGACAAAATCACAGATAAGGATCAATGGATTGAAACAGGCGGCCCAGATTTCGAACAAATTCTTACAACAACAATTTTTTACAATAATTACAAAAGCTATAATTCTAATGTCTATAGGTTTGATCTTGAAAAAAATAATTGGGCTACAGACAAGAAGAAAACCATTGAAAGAGCATTTCATAATGTCCATCTTACAAATGACAAAGTGTATATTATTGGTGGAAAAAGATTGTCTAAAGGAGATAATAAAGAATACCTTGAAAATAGAATAGAAGTAATAGATTTAGATGACAACTCAGTAGAAATCGATCAAGTAAATCCACACAAAGCAGTTAATTTTGCTTCATTTTTGCATGACAATAAACTAATACTTATGGGTGGCTCAGTTAAACAAAAAGAAAATGGTGACAAAGAATTTAATAATAAAGTTCATTTTCAGAATTTAGAAACTGGATTATGGTATCAATTAGGCAATATGCCAATAGCAAAAGAAACCCAAGGTGTAATTATAGATGAGCAAATCTATTTAATTGGAGGCAACAATAATAACCCAGTAAAAAATATAGAGTCATTTAATCTCAAGACCGGTAAATGGAAGAAGGAAGGCGAGCTTTTTAAAGCTATAGAGCAACCAGGGTTAGCAGCTGTAGATTCAATGGTTTATATTTTCGACCAAGGAGATATTTTAACCTACAACATAGAAACAAAAAGGTTGAATAGATACAAAACAAATCTTTCGTTAAGTTCACCAAAGGTACTGTTAGATAATGATAAGCTATATATTATTGGAGGATCTATCACTGCTAGTTATAAGAAGTTTTCATCTAATGCTATTTTTTCAATTGATTTGAATCAATTTAAACCTTCTAAAATTGTAGATAGTAAATTACTTTAACTAAAAGTTAAGAGTTTCATAAGGGTAATATTTTCTATTTTCGCCCACAAATTCATTGCATTTGAGTTTAAAGACAAGAGCATTAGCTAAACAAACCCGCTGGTTTCGTAGATTCCACAAATACATTGCCGTACCATTAATGGCCTTTATGCTCTTAGTTGGAGTTACAGGTCTATTGCTTACTTGGAAAGATGAACTAAAGCTAAATCCACCATCCACATCAGTACAAGTTCATAACAAACTGTTTGGATTACAGGAAATTGAGCAAATAGCGATTAAATTTGCCGATTCATTGAGTTTAGATACTACTATAAATAGAATTGATTACAGACCATCAAAAGGAATAGCAAAAATAAGGTTTGAGCATCATTTTACAGAACTACAAATTAATTGTAATACAGGTGCTATCATTTCGGCTAAATCACGTACTGCAGATATTATTGAAATGATTCATGATGGTAGCATAATAGATTTCTTATTTAAATCGAAATCTGAAAATGCTAAATTAGTATACTCTTCGCTTACTTCAATTGGATTAATATTATTGGGGTTAAGCGGTTTTGTTTTATGGATTCGTCCAAAGCAAATCAAAGGTTTAAAACATAGAAATCGTTAACATCTCATTAAGAAAAAACCTCATCGATTTCCTTACCTTTAAACCTTTCAACTTCTAACCAATAATAAAATGAAAAAATTCTTTTCAGTAGTAATGCTTTTATGCGTTACCCTACTTTCCGCTCAGGAATTTTCAATGGATTTAGTAAAAAATATGAAACCTCGTAACATCGGTCCAGGAGGTATGTCGGGACGTGTTACAGCTATTGACGTGGTTTTAGATAACCCAGATGTTATGTACGTTGGTACGGCTTCGGGAGGTTTATGGAAATCAACTTCAGGTGGCATCAAATGGGATCCTATTTTCGATAATGAAGTTACAGCTTCTATAGGTGCAGTAGCCATTCAGCAGTCAAACCCAAGTGTTATTTGGGTAGGAACAGGTGAAGGTAATCCACGTAATAGTTTAAATGGAGGTTACGGGATTTATAAATCGTTAGATGGTGGTAAAACATGGAAAGCCATGGGATTACAAAATACACGACATATCCATCGCGTAATTATCGATCCAACAAACCCAGATGTTGTATATGTGGGAGCAATTGGATCACCATGGGGAGAACATCCAGAAAGAGGTGTTTATAAGACCACCGATGGAGGAAAAACATGGAATCAAATTCTTTTTGCCAATAATAAAACAGGGGTTGCTGATATGGTCATGGACCCTACAAATCCTAATAAGTTAATTGTTGCCATGTGGGAACACAAGCGTGATCCGTGGTTTTTTAATTCGGGTGGAGAAGGTTCAGGCCTTCATATAACGCATGATGGTGGTGATACTTGGAAAAAAGTGTCGGCAGATGATGGTTTCCCTAAAGGAAATTTGGGTCGAATAGGTGTCGCAATAGCAAGAAACAAACCAAATATTGTTTATGCATTGGTAGAGTCAAAAAAGAATGCACTCTATAAAAGTACAGACGGTGGCGCATCGTGGAGAATGGTCAACGCCAACTCCAGCGGAAGAGGTGCCGGCGGAATTGGAAACCGACCATTTTATTATTCTGAGATTTACGTAGACCCTCAAAACGAAAATCGCGTATTCTCGGTGTTCACCTATGTAAATGTTAGTGAAGATGGAGGAAAGAGTTTCCGTCAATTAATGCCAGCATACGGTGTTAGCAATGGGGTACATCCAGATCATCACGCATGGTGGATTCACCCTGAAAATGGACAATTTATGATGGATGGAAATGACGGTGGATTTAATATCACCAAAGATGGTGGTAAAACATGGCGTTTTATTGGTAATATACCAGTGGCACAATTCTATCATATAGCTGTTGATAATGAATATCCTTATAACGTATATGGTGGAATGCAAGATAATGGTTCTTGGAAAGGGCCAGCTTATGTTTGGAGAGCACAAGGAATACGCAATTCTTACTGGCAAGAAATAAGTTTTGGTGATGGATTTGATGTAGTTCCAGACAGAGACGATGCTCGTTTTGGATGGTCAATGAGTCAACAAGGATTTGTACTACGTTATGATTCTGAAACTGGGAATAGTTATATGGTTAGACCAACCCATCCAGATCCAGATGTAAGATTACGCTTTAACTGGAACTCGGCAATCAATATAGATCCAGAAGATAATAGCACTATATTCTTTGGAAGTCAATTTGTGCATAAATCAACAGATAAAGGTGAAACTTGGACGGTAATCTCACCAGATTTAACAACCAACGATCCAGAAAAGCAAAAGCAGCATGAGAGTGGTGGCCTAACTATGGACGCTACTGGTGCAGAAAATCACTGTACAATATTAGTGATTGAACCGTCAGAAGTAGAAAAAGACATGCTGTGGGTAGGTACAGATGATGGTCGTGTACACTATACACAAAATGGAGGTGGTACATGGACAGAGGTAACACAAAATATTAAAGGACTGCCAGCAGGAAGTTGGATTCCTCAAATAAAAGCTTCAAATAAAAATAAAGGGGAAGCATTATTGGTAGCAAATGACTACAGAAGATTTAACTATACCCCATACGTTTATAGAACAAAGGATTATGGACAAACTTGGACGAGAATTGTTGATGGTAATGATGTAGAAAGTTATGCCCTTTGTGTGGTGGAAGATTTAGAAGAGTCAAACTTAATGTTCTTGGGAACTGATGACGGGTTATATGTATCAATTGATGCAGGAAGCCAATGGACAAAATGGACTGAAGGATTCCCAACAACTTCGGTAAAAGACTTGGTAATACATCCGCGTGAAAACGATTTGGTAATTGGGACATTTGGACGTGCAGCATGGGTTCTTGATGATATTAGACCATTAAGAGAAATGGCGAGAAATAAAGGAGTATTAAACAGTAGATTAAAATTATTTGATACGCCAACGGCCTATCAAGCTTCATATCTACAGCCAACCGGAAGCCGTTTTGGTGGTGATGCTATGTACCATGGTGAAAACAGAAGAGGTGGGGCAGCAATGTCTTATTACGTCAAAATAGAGAACAAGAAAAAAGAGGCAGCAAAAACAGAAGATGTAAAAAAGAAAAAGCGCAATAAAAAGAATGCCCAAACTGAAAAAGCTGTGGCCGAAAAACCAGCAGAAGAAAGTAAAGTTAAGTGGGACTCTGTACATATGAAAATCTATGATGGCGATCGATTAATTAGAACTTTAAAGCGTAAAGCTCCTTCAAAATCTGGAGTGTATAAGTGGTATTGGTTTATGGATGAAAAAGGAGGAGACAGGCCTTCAAGATCCATTCGTCCTAGACGAGGAGAACCAGGTGGAGTAAGTGTCAAACCAGGAACCTATAAAGTTGTAATGAGTTTTGGTGATCAAACCTCTGAGAATACAATTACCGTTTCTTCAGACCCTAGATTAGATGTAAATACGGCCTCAATTAACGAGGTATATAACGGGTTAAAAGAGATTGAAAGCATGACGCAAACAGGTGCCGATGCAGTGAAGCAATTGGTTGAGAGTAAAAACATTGCATCAGAGTATAGCAAAACATTAGCCAAATTAGATAAGGATAAATACAAAGACAATATCAAAGCATCTAAAGATATTATCAAACGTATAGATGAAGTAATGGCCATTTATCTTGGTAAAGTAGACAGACGTCAAGGAATTACTTCAGATCCAAATGTCAACGTTAGTCAACGTGTACAAACTGCGGCAATGTATATAGGATCTCGCCAAAACGGATTAACATCGACAGAAAGAACATTAATGAAACACGCAAAGGATGCATTAAAAGATGCATTAGATAAAACCAATACGTTCTTTAATGAAGAGTGGAAACCTTATCAAGAAGCTATTCAAAAATTAGAGATCTCACCATTTAAAGAAATTAAATCATTTAGTATAGATTAATAAGTATAAAACGCTCTGAAATTTTAGAGCGTTTTTTTTTGGATTACAGTCCAAAAAAATATTGTAAATTAAACCATCCAAAACACCTATACTTCCCTCCTTTTTAAAACAAACACTAATGAAAAAATATTTTTTGTTACTCGCCGTAATAGTGGTATGGTCTTGTAAACAAGATACTAATGATGCCAAAGATATTGCCTTAACTTTAAAGCAATATACCATCGAACAATTTATGGATAACGAGGCTGTTGGCGGTGGAAGTTTTTCGCCAGACAAGTCCAATCTTTTGATCTCGAGCAACCGTTCTGGCATTTACAACATGTATACGGTGCCAGCCAATGGTGGTGAATTAACGCCAATTACACAATCAGACTCGGCATCAATATTTGCGGTATCCTATTTTCCAAACGACGACCGAATGCTATATAGAGCAGATGGTAATGGCGATGAAATTTTTCATCTGTTCTTAAGAGATCTCGACGGTTCGACCAAGGAATTAACACCTTTTGAAGGTGCAAGAGCCTTATTCTATGGTTGGACTCAAGATGGTAACAGTTTTTATTATGGCTCAAATAAAAGAAATCCGCAGTTCATGGATGTTTATGAAATGGACACAGAGAATTTTGAATCAAAACTAATTTATGAAAACAATGAAGGTTTTGATGTGTCGGCAATCTCATATGATAAAAATACTTTAGCATTATCAAAAACGGTTAACACGAATGACTCCGACTTGTTTTTATACAGCATTTCAGATCAACAAATGACAAAAATTAATGAAGGCTTAAGTGGAAATTCAGCACAAGATTTTTCATTGGACGGCACTACCTTTTATTATACAACAGACGAAGGTTCAGAGTTTTCATATGTTATGAAGTACGATATCGCTTCGGGGACAAAAGAAAAGTATTTAGAAAGGTCGTGGGATGTTTTAAGTACGTATTTCACACATAGTGGAAAATATATGGTGACTAATATTAATGAGGATGCTAAGAATAGTATTGAAGTAAAGGATATGGCCACGGGTGAGAATCTAGAACTACCAAACTTTGATAATGCTAGTATAACTAGCGTAGGCTTCTCAAGGGATGAGACGATGATGCGGTTATATGTAGGAGGATCTCATAGTCCTTCAAATTTATTCACCTATAACTTGGCAACTAAAGAACTTACGCAATTAACAGATGTACTAAATGATGAAATAGATGCTACTCATTTGGTAAATGCAAAAGTAATTAGATACCCATCTTTTGATGGGCTAGAAATACCAGCAATCTATTATTTACCACATCAAGCATCAGCAGAGAATAAAGTACCAGCACTCGTTTGGGTGCATGGAGGGCCTGGAGGGCAGTCAAGACAAAACTTTAGTTCACTCATACAATATATGGTGAATCATGGTTATGCAGTCTTAGCTGTGAATAACAGAGGAAGTAGTGGATATGGTAAAACATTCTTTCAAATGGACGATCTAAATCACGGAGAAAAAGATTTACAGGATTGTGTAGAAGGAAAAAATTGGTTAGCAGCGCAACCAGAAATTGATTCAGAAAAAATTGGAATAATTGGTGGTTCGTACGGAGGATATATGACCATGGCAGCGTTGACATATACACCAGAGGAATTTGACGTTGGTGTGAACATATTTGGTGTTACCAATTGGATTAGAACTTTAAAAAGTATACCACCTTGGTGGGCCTCGTTTAAAGATGCGCTATACTTAGAGTTAGGAGATCCCTACTCTGCAGATTCAGTGAGACTTAGAAGAATTTCTCCTTTATTTCATACAGATAAGGTTACCAAACCACTTATTGTTTTGCAAGGAGCGCAAGATCCAAGGGTGTTACAAGTGGAATCAGATGAAATTGTTGAGGGAGTTCGTAAAAATGGGATACCTGTAGAGTATGTGTTATTTGAAGATGAAGGCCATGGTTTTGTAAAAAAGGAAAACCAAATAAAAGCCTATAGTAGTATTTTAGGCTTCTTAGATAAATATCTAAAAAAAGTTGATGGGCCAATCGATGGAGAATCACCAAATACCGAGATAGAACCAGAAACAGACTAATAAAAAAGGGAGCTCAATGAGCTCCCTTTTTTATTCGATTCTTTTAAGACCTTCAAGGTCCTCTATTTTAATATATTTTCCAACGGTTGAAATTAGACCGCCTTTTTTAAACTGTGACAATACCCTTATGGCCGATTCTGTAGCTGTACCCACAATACTTGCAAAATCTTCTCTTGACAACAATACACTTAAGGTTCCGTCTGAGTTGGTGCCAAAATTATCATGAATATTTATTAGCGCTTCCGCCAAACGCTGCCTCACAGATTTCTGTGCCATATTAACAATAACATCATCGGCGATTTTTAAATCATCAGCCATATGCTTTAATACATCCATCGTAAAATTATTATTCTTTTGAAGATCTGTAATAATTTCAGACTTTGGTATAAAACATATTTCCATATCATTTAAAGCCGTAGCACGCAAATTAGTACGCTCACTGCTTACTAAAGATCGCTGGCCCAATAAATCACCTTTAACTACTAGTTTAACAATCTGGTCTTTACCATTAGCACTTAATTTAGTAAGCTTACAAATACCATCTTTTATACAGTAAACGCCATTTAGTGATTCTCCTTCTTCAAAAATCACTTCCCCTTTTTTAATAGTTTTTGATGTCTTACAACCAGAAATTCTAATTAACTCTTCTTTCGTTAATGTTTTAAGAGAATTAAACTGTCTAATAATACACTGTTCGCACTTGCTCATACCTATGTTTGAAGTTACACAAAAATAATTAAAAACATGATAAAAATCATATTTTAATAGGCTTTTGCATACCACTTTTGTACAAGGTATTTTTTGAGCAAATTTTATGGAACATCAATCATGTTTCCACTGTGGTTTAGATGCTACAGCTTCCAATATAACATTAGATAATAAATCGTTTTGCTGCAACGGTTGCAAAACTGTTTATGAAATTTTTTCGGCAAACGATTTGACATGTTACTACGATTTACAAGTCGCTCCAGGAGCCACACCAAAAGAAATTGAGGGAAAATTTGATTTTCTAAACAATGATAAAATTGTTGAAAAACTATTGGAGTTCAATGATGGTAAAGTTCAAATAGTCAATTTATACATTCCTCATATTCATTGTAGTTCTTGTATTTGGATTCTCGAAAATCTTAATAAACTTCAACCAAGCATTAGTACGTCCTTAGTCAATTTTGGTGAAAAATCGGTAAGAATTACTTTTAACGGTGGTGAGCTCAGCCTCAAACAACTAGTAGAATTATTAAGCAGCATAGGTTATGAACCATACATTAGTCTTGAAAATTACGAATTAGGTAAAAAGAAAATTGACCGTTCTATTATATACAAATTAGGTGTCGCGGGATTTGCTTTTGGGAATGTAATGTTTCTATCATTTCCAGAATATTTTCAGGTAGAAGGATTTTGGCTAGAAAAATATAAGAACGTCTTTAGGTGGCTGATGTTTGCCTTTTCAGTACCCGTAGTATTCTATGCGGCACAAGACTATTTTATTTCGGCTTACAAAGGACTGCGTTCTAAACTTCTCAATATTGATGTTCCAATTGCATTAGGAATTTTAGTACTGTTTGTGCGTAGTACAACAGAAATTGTTTTAGACCTTGGAACTGGATTTTTTGACAGTTTAACCGGACTAGTTTTTTTCCTTTTGCTTGGTAAGTTCTTTCAACAAAAAACATATGCATTCCTATCTTTTGAACGTGATTACAAATCATATTTCCCAATTGGAATCACTAAAGTGAAACCAGGTGGTGGAGAAGAATCAGTTCAAGTTTATGATATAAAAAAAGGAGACCGCCTATTAATAAGAAACGAAGAACTTATTCCTACAGACTGCATATTAATGAGCACCAAAGCACGTATAGATTACAGTTTCGTGACTGGTGAATCTGACCCCGTTTCGAAAAAATCAGGAGATAAGTTATATGCTGGAGGTAAACAAATAGCTGGAGTAATCGAGGTAGAAGTACTAAAGTCTGTAGAACAAAGTTATTTGACCCAGTTATGGAGCAATGATGTGTTTAAAACAAACAAAGAAGATGCCTTTACAACTTTAACCAATAGTATAAGCAAGCACTTTACACAGGCTGTGTTATTAATAGCAGCTGTTGCAACTACTTTCTGGCTATTAAATGATCCTTCAAAGGCATTAAACGTTTTTACAGCGGTCTTAATTATTGCCTGTCCATGTGCCATTGCACTATCGGCACCATTTACACTAGGCAATTTGTTACGTATACTTGGTAAGAAGAAATTTTATCTAAAAAATGCCAATGTAATAGAGCAACTTGCCAAAATCAATACCATCATATTTGATAAAACAGGAACGATAACAGCAAATAACGATGCAAACATAACCTATGAAGGACAGGCGCTTTCTATAGAAGAAGAGTCCTTGCTCAAGAGTACACTTCGCGGATCAAATCATCCACTAAGTCGTGCATTATACAATATACTAGACCAACACAATATCATGAGCCTAGATAACTATGAAGAGCATTTAGGAAAAGGGATTGTAGGACAATTTAAATCGAAAAAAATAAAAATAGGTTCGGCGCAATTTGTAGGTCACAGACCAGAAATCGCTACCTTGAACACTGCCGTTCATGTTAGTACCAATAATGAGTATAGAGGAAAATTTACTTTTTACAATGCTTATAGAAAAGGACTTTCAAAGTTATTTAATTCACTTAAACCAACATATGATCTGGCTGTAATTTCAGGAGATAATGATGGCGAAAAAGAAAACCTCACCAAACTACTCCCTTCAAAAACTAAATTACTTTTTAACCAGAAACCAGACGACAAACTCGAGTATATAAAGTATCATCAAGAAGAGGGTGCTAATGTTTTAATGGTTGGAGATGGACTTAATGATGCTGGCGCATTAGCACAGAGCGATGTTGGAATAGCGATATCAGAAAACGTAAATGTGTTCTCGCCAGCTTGTGACGCAATTTTAGATGCATCAAAGTTCAATCAGTTGTACCAATATATTAATGCTTCCAAATCTGCAATCAAAATAATAAAGTGGAGTTTTGTGCTTTCATTCATCTATAATGTCATCGGATTATATTTTGCAGTTACTGGTCAATTAGCTCCAGTTATTGCTGCCATTTTAATGCCCTTAAGCTCAATTAGTATAGTAACATTCACCACTATAGCAACCAATATTTTGAGCAAAAAATTAGAATGAAATAGAAAATTAGTTAAACATGATATTTATCATTTTTTAGCATGATGCACACCAGTATTTTTGAACAATTAAACCATAAGGTATGAGCGTTATCTATGTTTTATTGGCTATCAGCATTATAGTTGCTGTAGCTTTTTTTGTAGCCTTTGTTTTTGCTGTAAAGAAAGGACAGTATGATGATGCCTATACGCATTCTGTTAGAATGCTATTTGAAGACGAATTAGTTAAAAAAGAAAACAAAAAATAGTACTAACCAAATAAAAGTTTAACACGTATAACTATGGAAATGCAACAATTTCAATACGATAACAAAATCGTTAAGAATTTCATTTACGCCACGATGCTTTGGGGTGTTGTAGGTATGCTGGTTGGATTGATTCTAGCCTTCATGTTCCTATTTCCAAATCTCACCGATGGTATTTCATGGCTAAGCTTTGGTAGAATTAGGCCATTGCATACCAATGCGGTAATTTTCGCTTTCGTTGGTAACGCCACATTTGCTGGAGTTTATTATTCATCACAACGTTTGCTTAAAGCTAGAATGTTTAGTGACCTTCTTAGTAAGATTAACTTCTGGGGATGGCAATTAATAATCGTGGCTGCAGCAATCACCTTACCGTTAGGTATTTCAACTTCAAAAGAGTATGCCGAACTTGAATGGCCAAT
>CAZAPO010000166.1:0-18127 GCA_964487005.1 uncultured Flavobacteriaceae bacterium | reverse complement strand
GAATAATCGGTATCTGGACCATTATAAGTGATTGCTTGTGCGTCATGTGAATATCCAGGAAAGCCACCTTCATCGATTGGATTCAATGGATCTTGAATATTTACAAACAAGGGGCCGCCACTATACGTACCACTTCGACTTGTACCAACTATGTAAGCGTAGCCTGAATCTTCATTGATAACAACATTATGAGCGCTTCCAAAACCAGTGTATCGAGCATCAGGAGTAAACACTTCTGGTGGGTTACTAACGTTTCTTAATCGTGTAAGGTCAAAAACTTGCATTCCATGTGACCCAGCAGCATCAGCTACAATAAAGGCGTGGTCATTATAAACTTTTACATCTCTCCAAGAAGTACTTACGGTTGCTGTTGGAACCGTTCCTAAAAGTACCGGTGATTCAGGTGTTGAGATATCTACAAAAGAAACTCCAGAAGAGGAGCATACTAAAGCATATTCTTTACCAGTACTGGCATCTGTCCATCCCCAAGAATCATTCCCAGAATTTCCAGCATTTAGATCTTGAAGTGTAAGATGTGCAACGAGATCGTAACCATCACATGGGTAAATACCAGCAGCTAATCCATTATTACACGCGTTTGGATCTACTACAACATCGGGATCATCTACAGGTTCAGAATCTGTACTACAGCTAGTAAATAAAAGTGTAAAACAGCATACTCCAAAAAAAACATTTTGAAGGTTGAATGAGGCATTTTTCATTTTCATATTTTTTTTAAAGATAACGAACTTTTTTAATGTTATATTTTTAAATAAAATACCATAGCAACAAAAAGTAATTCTTAGCTATCTTTGCGGAATGATTGAAGATAAGAATCCACAAAGAACACCCTTGAGTAGTTTGGGGGAGTTTGGCTTAATTGATCACCTGACTAAAAACTTTAAGATTAGTCAAAAATCTACTATTAAAGGAATAGGTGACGATGCTGCGGTATTGAGTTTTGAAGATAATCAAGTTGTAATTTCAACAGATTTATTGGTTGAAGGTGTACATTTTGATTTGAGTTATATGCCCTTAAAACATTTAGGGTATAAAGCCGTAATGGTAAATTTATCTGACATCTATGCGATGAATGCCATGGCTACGCAGATTACAGTTTCTATTGCAGTTTCTAGTAGATTTCCGCTTGAAGCTTTAGAAGCTTTGTATGCTGGAATTGAAACTGCTGCAAGTGTATATGGAGTTGATGTAGTAGGTGGAGATACAACCTCTTCAACATCAGGATTATTGATATCTATTACCTCAATTGGAGAAGCAAAAAAAGAGGATATTGTTTTTAGAAATGGTGCGCAGCCTAATGATTTGTTGGTAGTTACTGGAGATCTTGGTGGTGCTTACATGGGGTTACAAGTTTTAGAAAGAGAAAAGGAGGTATTTAAAGTTAACCCAAACAATCAACCAGATCTAGATCAATATTCTTATATAATTGAACGGCAATTAAAACCAGAATCTAGAAAAGATATTATCAAACTATTAAAGGATCTTGAGGTAAAACCAACTTCAATGATTGATATTAGCGACGGACTTTCATCAGAGATTATTCATTTATGTACGCAAAGCAAAGTTGGTTGTGATCTATATGAAAATAAAATTCCATTAGATCCAGAAGTAATTTCTACTTGCGAAGAGTTTAATATTGACAGTACCACCATTGCACTAAATGGAGGAGAAGATTATGAACTTTTAATGACGATAACTCAAACTGATTATCCTAAAATAAAAGCAAATCCTAATCTAACGGTTATTGGCTATATCACTGAAAAAAATGCTGGTATGCATTTAGTTACTAGGGCAGAAGAAAAAATTACGTTAAAAGCTCAGGGCTGGAATTCAATTGGCGATTCTAAATAGTGGATTTTCGCTTAAATCAATCGAAGGGATATTCTTTTTGCGTAACCTGTTATTATGAATTCTTTCTAAAACTGAATTGATCTCTTTAAACTTAGGTGTAAGTAGGGTCAAACCACCATTACCATTAGTAGTTACCTGCTCCTTACAATGTTTACAGGTATATTCCTTAACATGGTAAGTCACATTTTTAGTGACTTGGTAGTCATGACCAAATATTGAGCAATAAAGATGTTTCAATTTTCTTAGTTTTTAGCTATTAATTAATTAGAGGGATATTAAAAGTAAAAATTTTGGCAAAAATAAAAGGATTCACCAATAATTAATCGTTGAAGGGTTTATTTTTTTCTTTGAACGCATCAACCACAGGACATTTTTGACACGAAATTTGTAAAATGTAGAAAGAAAGGGGAGTTCTAAGTAGTTGGTTTAGATGTATATAAACAAGATTGCTTCCAGTATTTAATTAAGCCGCAGTTGTTGCATACATTTTTTGCTTTGTTCTTAACATTCGTCGTGTATGAATGTTTTCTAGAATTGAATTAATTTCCTTGAATGTTGGTGTTAGTTCAGTCAAACCACCATTTCCGTTGGTAGTTAGTTGTTTTTTACAGCATTTACAAGTGTATTCTTTAACGTGCTTGGTTACTTTTTTGGTAACATCATATTGATGTCCAAAAATACTGCAGTATAATTTTGAGATAGAGTTGGAGCTAGAAGTAGTTGTTTTCATGGGGCATTATCATTGATGATATAAACTTAGCAAAAAAATACAAAAAAACGATAAAATACTATATATTTTCGATGAAATGCACAACAATGTAAGTAAAATCTTCTTTATTTTCGATATGGCACATATGCCCATCGGGTAATTCTCTTACAATAACACTTGTGTTTTTTACCTGATTTAGAAGTCCTTCATAGTTAAGTACAGGATCTTTTTTGCTTATAATCATCATTTTTTTGTAAGGGCCAAAATGTAATAACGCCTCACGGTCTTCCCGTATTTTCATGCCTTCAAGAGCAGCAATTATTCCTTGGATAGGAGTTTTTAAAGCTTCTTTTTTTACTAATTGAATTTTGTTTTTAAATAACTTTCTGTTCTTTGGTCTAAACAGATTAGATATTGAAACTCTTATGAATGTTTTATGATTTTGTTTCACCGCTTTTATGGCACGATCTCTATTGCGTCTTTTTAATTTAGAATCTGGTTTGGCGGTTGAGTTCATTAAGCAAATTCCCTTAACTGCATCTGGGAAAAGATCGGCATAAGCTAAGGCAACATAACCTCCCATAGAGTGTCCTATTAAAATAGACTTTCTAATTTTTTTCAGTTTCAAAACCGCCGATACGGCTTCGGCCATAAGTTCCATGGTATGAACATATCCAATACATCCCGAATTTCCATGGCCAAGTAGGTCTATGGTAATTACTCTATTTTTTCTTGAGAATATTGGAATAAACTCCTCCCACATTTTAGCATTTTCAAGAAACCCGTGTAGTAAAACAACACAATTTCCTTTTCCGTGGTCTGTGTAAAAAATCTTGGTGTTTTTAAAAAGAACAAACTCCTGCTTCATCTAATTTCCTTATCTTCAACAAAGATACCTCTGACCAATGAATAAAACTAAAGAAACTTTTGTATTTGGCTTTGCCATTTTTGCCGCTTTTTTCGGCGCTGGGAATTTGATTTTACCACCATTCCTTGGGATGAATGCAGGACCAGATTGGTGGTTAGTAGCATTAGGTTTTATTACATCTGCTACCATAATTCCGCTCTTGGCTTTATTAGGTCATGCGCGATTGCAAGGTACCATGATGGATTTTGGGAAGAAGGTTTCACCATGGTTTAGTTTAATTTTTTGTTTATGTGTTTATGCAATTGCGGTTGGACTACCAAGTCCGCGTACAGCTGCTGTTACTTATGAAATGGCTATTATGCCATATTTTGAAAGCACACCCGCATTACCATTATTGACAAGTAGCATTTATTTTGCGTTGGTCTTTTTGTTTGTCATGAACAGAAATAACGTATTGCAAATTTTAGGAAAATACTTAACTCCATTAATTGGGATTATTTTATTAGCCATTATTATTATTGGAATTTTTTCGTCAGTAGATACGGTGGAAGCTTCATTGTACGAAACACCTGTATTAAGTGGATTTATGGAAGGATATCAGACCTATGATGCCTTGGCAGGATTATTAACTGGTGGAATTGTAATTATTTCATTGAATATAACAGGAGGGGTTTCTTATGAAGATAGAAGAAAAATAATTGCGAGGTCTGGAATTATTGCCATGCTCGGACTTTTTATAATTTATGCTGGCATGATAGCGGTGGGAGCCAAATATAATTCCCTATTTAGTGAAGATATAATTAGAACCGAATTACTTAAAGGATTGGCAGGAACTACCTTGGGTAATATTGGTGCGACATTTTTAAGTGTTTTAGTGGCCTTAGCCTGTTTTACTACAGCAGTAGGAATAACGGTTGGGACGGCCGATTTCTTTAAAGGACTTTTTAAAGGGTCGCAGAAGGCTTATATCATTACTACCTTAATTGCCTGTATACTTGGAGTATTAATGGGGCAGATGGACGTGCATTATATCATTGATGTCGCACTTCCTGCCTTAATGTTTATATATCCGCTGGCCGTGGTTTTAATTGTTCTCAATGTATTGCCTGAAAGATTGGCAACCAAGACAGTGTTTAGGCTTGTGGTATTGGTAGCCTTTGTTTTTAGTATACCAGACTTTCTAGGGATGTTATTTAAGAATGCTGAATGGATTAATACCGTCAAAAGCATTATACCATTTGCTGATAAGAATTTAGGTTGGGCCCTTCCTGCCATATTAGCATTTTTATTAGCTAATATCATTGGGAATAAAAAAGAAAAAGAAGCCTGATTATTTTTTTAGTCGCTTAATTGCAGAGAAGGCTTTGTCAACAAAATCATCTTCTACAAGAATAGTAAACTCATTGGTTGTTGAAACTACTTCATATAAGATAATACCTTCCCAGGCTAATCTTTTGAAAAAATGGTAGTACAACCCGGCAATCTTAGAATTTTCTTCAGGAAGGTTTATACTAATTGCAGATAGACCATCTTGAATTGCAATAAAAATTTCATTTTTAAAACAATCCATTATAAATGGTTTTAAACTACTTGAAATTATAATGTTGCTTTCATGAATACCTCTGGTGAAGGTATAGAACAGCTTAGACTGACCTTTAACCTTGTCAAGAATTTTGGCGTGATTATTTATTAGGGTATGTGAGTTTTTAACAGTAAAGTCGGTAAGATTAGAACGTACGGTAATATCACCAAGATTGTTGATGATTTTCTTCATCTTTAATGAATGGCCAGGAACCAAGGGAGAATTATAGCGTCTTAATGCCATCATTATAGCACCAGACTTCACTGGTTTTTTTAACATGTTTCCAATTGGTTCTTGAAGTTCTTCGGCTAAAGCACTGTAATTAATGATGCCTCGTGATAATGCCTCTTCTAAATAGGGCTGAGTTATTAGAATATCTTCAACACAACTTGCTATAGTTTTCATCTCTGTTAATTATTTAACAATGCGTGCAAATTTAAACCAATTTTTTTAATTCTAAGGTTGCCGTTAAGTTCCTAATTAGATTTGCTTACAAATTAAAACGTATGCAAGTCTTAAAATTTGGAGGAACGTCTGTAGGGTCGGTCAAAAACATGACTACAGTTAAAGAGATTATCAATGATGGGAAGAAAAAGATTGTAGTACTTTCGGCCATGTCTGGAACCACAAATACTTTGGTTGCAATAGCAAAAAGTATAAATGAGAACCAAATTGACCTTGCCATGCAGCAAATCAATGCGCTGCATGAACATTATTTTGAAACGGTAGAAGAACTAATTAATGATGAAACACTGTTACGAGACGTTAAAGATTATATTAATGATGTTTTCAATTTTTTAGTTGACGCCACCTATGAATCGTTTTCGCCCTTATTAGAGAACAAAATTGTTGCCCAGGGAGAACTACTTTCTACCTATATTTTTAATAGTTACTTAACCCAAGAAGGAATAAGTACTACTTTACTTCCTGCATTGAGTTTTATGCGAATTGATAAAACACAAGAACCTGACTTTTTCTATATCGAACAGCACTTAAATTTGGTGTTAGAGCAAGCTCCCCAGGCTACAATCTATATCACCCAAGGGTTTATCTGCATTGACGATTTTGGGAGAGTATCAAATTTACAAAGAGGAGGTAGTGATTATACGGCTACAATATTGGGAGCTGCCATAAAAGCTGACGAAGTACAAATATGGACGGACATCGATGGAATGCATAACAACGACCCAAGGTTTGTTGAGAATACCAGACCAATTAGAAATCTATCATATGATGAGGCTGCGGAATTAGCATATTTTGGAGCAAAAATTTTACACCCGCAAACGGTTACTCCAGTTAGAACCGACGGTATTCCTGTTAGATTAAAAAACACTTTGAATCCTGATGCACACGGGACATTAATAAATGGTGATAATACTGGAAAAGGAATTAAAGCAATTGCCGCCAAAGACAATATAACGGCCATTAAGATTAAATCTGCAAGGATGTTAAATGCACACGGATTCCTGAAGAAGGTATTTGAAATATTTGAAGTTTATGAAACACCAATTGATATGATCACTACATCTGAAGTTGCTATTTCATTAACTATTGATGATAGTGAGAATCTTGCAAGTATTATTAATGAACTAGAAAAATTTGCCATTATTGAAGTTGATTGCAATCAAAGTATTGTATGCTTGGTTGGGCATTCTATTGTGCATCATCAAGACACCTTCAAGCTTTTTCAGATTTTACAAGATGTAAAAATTAGAATGATCTCCTACGGAGGTAGTAATAATAATATTTCTTTACTGGTGCCGACTGAAGAAAAACAGGCGACTTTAAAGAAATTACAAAACTATATTTTTAAGCTGGTTGCTTAAATTTATTGGTGTGGTTTAGGTTAAAAGCTCATAGAAATATGGGCTTTTTTAATTTCAGTATATACTAATTGTTCCATCTAATGGTTTCCATGATATGTTGAATATCTCTCTTTAAATAATGCGCCGCAGGTAAGATAGAATCGTAGTTAGGTTTTGCGTAAAAATATAATGAACCAGTTATAAAATGATTAAGGCTATCTGTTACATAAAATTGTGATTGTGAAGCAGCATTTCCCCCTACCTCATAAAACATCCCGTAGACCTTATTAGCATCATCTATAAAGGTTTGCTCGGTAATTTCATCGGCTCTTTGAGAATGCTTCTGTGTTAAGTTTTGGGCATCTATTAGATAAGATTCTAAGTTATTCTCGACCTTTTTATAAGTTAAATAAATGGTTCCTTTTATTTGAGGATATGTAATATCTACGCCCTTTGTCTTTCCATCTCTAGAGACTTTTAAATCACTAACAATACTTGCAAGTTCATTCTTTTCAAAAGTAAATGGAAGCTTGGGTTGAAAAATTTCATATTTATGATCTGGATAATCTAAACGTAAAAACGCTTTTGGTTTTGGTACAGGATCATTACCACAAGATATACATAAAGCCATTAATATAAGAACTACAATATTTCGCATTATTTTATAGTAACTTTAATTTGTTTGATTCGTTTTTTATCAAGTGACTCAATAGTAAAAACGTAATTTTTATAATTTAATTTACTGTCTATTTTTGGGAAGCTTCCAGAAATTTCAAGTACAAAACCAGCAATAGTTTCTGCTTCACCTTTATCATCTTCAAAAATAGATTCATCCTCTAGTTTAATAACCCGATAAAAATCTTTTAATGTGGTCTTTCCTTCAAAAACATAATTATGGTCATCTAATTTTGAATAAATGAGGTCATCATCATCAAACTCATCACTTATATCTCCTACAATTTCCTCAATTACATCTTCTAATGACACTATTCCCGAGGTACCACCATATTCATCAACCACTACCGCAAGGTGTACTTTCTTTTCTTGAAACTCTTGCATAAGGTCATCCAATTTTTTGTTTTCTGGCACAAAGAATGGTTCTCTTAGCAGTGAAAGCCAATCAAATTGTTTTCTACCTAGGTGTGGTAATAAGTCTTTAACGTACAAAATCCCAATGACAGTATCTACATTATCTTCATAAACAGGGATTCTTGAATACCCATTTTTTATGATTTCAGGAAGTATAGCATTATATTTTAAGGTAGAGTCAAGCGCAAAAATATCAATACGTGGTCGCATGACCTGTTTGGTATCTGTATTTCCAAAAGAAACTATTCCTTGTAATATTTTATGTTCTTCTTTAGTGGTGTCTTCTTCACTTGTGAGCTCTAATGCTTGTGACAATTGATCGACACTAAGATTAGACTTCTGCCTTCCCAATCCTCTATTAATACTTTTGGTCAATGCTTGCATTGGTCCACTAAACGGAGAAAACAATACATAGAGCATCTTTAAAGGATAGGCCATAAACTTTGAGAAGCTAACATTATTTCTACTAGCATAAACCTTTGGTAAAATCTCTCCGAATAGTAAGATAAGAAAGGTAACAACAAGAACTTCTAAAATAAACTGTAGACTTACCTTAAAAAAGAAAAGGTCTAAAACGGTATTTATTTCGGTAAAAATAAATTCCCCCAAATAGGCAAATAATATGACCACGCCTATATTTATAAAATTATTGGCAACAAGTATAGTCGCTAATAATTTTTGAGGTTTTAAAAGTAATTTAGAAACAACTTCCATTGCTTTTGAGTTGTCTTCTAATTCTTCATCTATTTCAACTTGTGTAAGCGAAAATAAAGCAACTTCAGAACCCGAAATTAGGGCAGAACAAAGAAGTAAAACAAAGAGAATAACAAACCCAGAAATGAGCGTAATGTCTAAGGTCAATAATGAAATAACTAAATATAAGGGGTCGGGCTCCAAATTTTAATAATTATTGTTTAAGCTAGAATGGTAAATCGTCATCGTCGCCACCAATTGGTTCACTAACTACATTTTGTGTTGGTGTTTGAGCTTGTTGTGGTATTTGACCAGTACTGCTTTCTCCTTTATTTGTTAAAAAGGTAAAGTCGTTACATTGTATTTCTGTAGAAAATCGATCATTACCTTTATCATCTTGCCATTTACGTGTTTTAATTCTACCTTCTATGTAGACTTTATCACCTTTACTAAGATATTTTTCACAAATTTCTGCGGCCTTATTTCTTACAACTATATTATGCCATTCGGTATTTGTTATGCGTTCGTTGGTTTGCTTATTAACATAGCTTTCATTAGTTGCCAATGGAAATCTACCCACGCAACCTCCGCCTTCAAAATAATGCAATTTAACTTCATCTCCCAAATGCCCTATTAGCATAACTTTATTTAATGTTCCAGACATAATTTTTATATAAAATAGAAACTACAAAATTAGTGGTTTTTATTGACTTATTTAAAATTAGTAAAAAAGCATCAGAAATTAAATTGACTGATAAAATTTTCTATTAAAACAGGAACGGGGAATTCATTAATTCTAGAAGTTGAAATCCCAGACATAGGTAATTTATTAGTTTCAATAATCCAGAATTTTGCATATAAATGTTGATGAGATAATTTATGCACAATATCTTTCTGGTTATATAATGTAATTTGTGACTCAGAAATTTTGACCATATTGTTCAGCTCTGGTGTTTTTTTTATTTCAGAGATTGAAATGCTTTTCGAGGTTTCAATTAATGGGAATTGATATAGATTTTTCCATATTCCATTTGCCGTTCTACACTCAAGAATGGTTTCGCCACTGTCAGACATAAATACAAGAAAATTAAAAAACCGTTTACGTACTTTAACCTTTTTAAGTTTTACTGGAAGCGCTGAAACTTTTTGCTTTGCAAGTGCAGCGCAAGCGCTGGCCAACGGACAGATTTCGCAATTGGGAGAACTTGGTTTACATTGTACGGCTCCAAACTCCATTATGGCCTGATTATAATCACCAATATTATCTTGAGGTAGAAATTCTTGGGCCAATGTTTTGAATTGTTTGATACCGGCGGTGCTGTTAATTGGAGATTCAATATCAAAAAAACGCGAAAGCACTCTATAAACGTTTCCATCAACAACGGCTGTGGCCTCATTAAAACAGATGGAGGCTATGGCACTTGCCGTATAATCTCCAACTCCTTTTAATTTTAGGAGGTCGCTATAAGTCTCAGGAAAATTACCATTAAGCTCATTTACAACGTATTTTGCGGTATAATGTAAATTTCTTGCGCGTGAGTAATAACCTAATCCCTGCCAAAGTTTTAGCACCTCATTTTCGTTGGCATTAGCAAGATGGAAGACTGTTGGGAATGATTTTACGAAGGCTTCATAATATGGTAGTCCTTGATCAATACGAGTTTGTTGTAATATTACTTCAGATAGCCATATAAAATAAGGGTCTTTTGTTGATCGCCACGGAAGATTTCTCTTATTAACTGAATACCAGCGTATTAAAGTTTGGGTAAAATTCATTCTAAAAATTAGTGAATGGTAAAAATAAACGTTTATTGGGTTAAATTTTAGTGTTTTAGGCTTGAAATATTGAATTTAAAATACATATATTTGCAACCCTTATAATTAAATAGATAACCCTAAAAAAAAATTAATAATGACGAAGGCTGATATTGTAGCGAAAATTTCAGAGAAATTAGGAATTGAAAAAGGTGATGTACAAGCAACTGTTGAAACTTTTATGAGCGAAGTAAAGAGTTCTTTAGAAGGTGGAGATAATGTATATTTAAGAGGCTTTGGAAGTTTCATCATCAAAACAAGAGCAGAGAAAACAGGAAGAAATATTTCAAAAAACACAACTATAAAAATTCCTGCTCATAATATACCAGCATTTAAACCAGCAAAAGTTTTTGTAGAGAGTGTAAAAGCTAATGTTGAGGTTAAATAAAACATTAAAGAAGTATTAACAATAAAAGCATTAATTTATGCCAAGTGGTAAAAAACGTAAAAGACACAAGGTAGCTACGCATAAGCGTAAAAAAAGAAGACGAGCTAATCGTCACAAGAAAAAATAAATTGAAAAAGTAGTTATCAAACTACTTTTTCGGTTTTAAAAAAATCGTTCTTTGATATTAAATTCATACCAACTAAGCTACTACCTAGCGAGGTATAGAATTTTATGGATTTAAAAATCCTGTGATCAAAAAATAATATGTTTAATCCATCTGTCACATTTAAAATGTGATGGATAAAAATTAACAGTATGAATAAAGAATTGATCGTACGATCTAGTTCTAACAATGTTGATTTTGCCCTTTTAAAAGATGGAAAACTAATAGAATTACAAAAGGATGAAGAAGGAAACAGCTTTTCTGTTGGTGATGTGTTTTTAGCCAAGATCAGAAAATCTGTACCAGGCCTAAATGCTGCATTTGTGAATGTAGGTTATGAAAAAGATGCTTTTTTGCATTATCATGATTTAGGACCAAAACTTCCTTCCCTTTTAAAATTCGTAAAACGTGTAAGCACAGGTAAACTTAAAGATTATTCTTTAAAAGATTTCCCATTTGAAAAAGATATTGATAAAGACGGAAGTATAACTGACGCCTTAAAATCAAATCAATCTGTATTGGTACAAATAGTTAAAGAACCTATATCTACTAAAGGCCCGAGAATTAGTTCGGAAATTTCAATAGCAGGTAGATATATTGTTTTGGTACCCTTTTCTGATAGAATTTCAATTTCGCAAAAGATTGAAGATAAAGAAGAAAAAGACCGACTAAAAAGATTATTAAAAAGTATTACACCAAAGGGATTTGGTGTTATAGTTCGTACCGTTGCAGAGGGCAAAAAAGTAGCAGAACTAGATAGAGATTTACAAAACTTGCTAGGTCGTTGGACCGCAATGTGTAAAAAGCTACGTAGAGCAAATCATCCAAGTAAAGTATTAGGTGAAATGAATAAAGCTTCTTCAATTTTAAGAGATGTTTTTAATGACACTTTTACCTCTATACTTGTAGACGACGAATCGCTTTACATTCAAATTAAAGATTATGTGCAAGAAATTGCACCAAAGAAAGAATCAATAGTTAAGTTGTATCAGTCTAAAGTTCCAATTTTTGAAAAATATGGAATTGAAAGGCAAATTAAGACCTCTTTTGGACGAACAGTATCTATGGCAAAAGGTGCGTATTTGGTGATAGAACATACCGAAGCACTTCATGTGATAGATGTTAACAGTGGAAATCGTTCAAACAAAGCTAAAAGCCAAGAGGATACTGCGCTTGAAGTAAATTTAATTTCGGCATCAGAAGTTGCACGCCAGTTACGATTACGTGATATGGGTGGAATAATAGTGGTAGATTTTATTGATATGGCGAGTGCAGAAAATAGAAAAAAGCTCTTTAATCACTTAAGAGATGAGATGAAAGATGATAGAGCGAAGCACAAAATTTTACCTCCAAGTAAATTTGGATTGATACAAATAACCAGACAGCGTGTTCGACCTGAAATGACCATTAAGACTCGTGAAGAGAATCCTAATGGGAACGGGAAAGAGGTTGAGGCACCAATTGTTTTAGTTGAGAAAATTAAACACGATCTGGACTTAATTATGCAAAAAGACTATAAAAGGGTGACTTTAAACACACATCCTTTTATAGCAGCCTATTTAACAAAAGGCTTTCCATCTATGCGTTCAAAATGGTATTTTGAACATAAAAAATGGGTGAAAATCTTACCAAGAGACGCTTACACATATCTTGAGTATCATTTTTTAGATAAAAATGGAAAAAAGATAAGACTATAAAAAAAGCCTTTCCTTAATGGGAAGGCTTTTTTGTTTTATATAAATTGTACTACCTATGGAGCCGGGTTTGGGATGTTGTTATGAATAGCATCAATTTGACTTAATAATTCTTCACTAAGTTCTATATTAATACTATCGATGTTTTCCTTTAATTGTTCAACATTGGTAGCTCCAATAATATTACTTGTAACAAAAGGTCTTTGGTTCACAAATGCTAAAGACATTTGCGCTAAACTTAATCCATTATCCTTAGCTAATTGCAGATACTGCTTTGAAGCTTCAAATGATTGGGAACTGCTGTATCTTGAAAATCTAGGAAACAAATTTAATCTCGAATTAGGAGCATCCTTTCCTTCAATATATTTTCCTGATAACACTCCAAATGCCATTGGAGAATAGGCTAACAATCCTATGTCTTCCCTCAGTGATACTTCGGCCAGACCACCTTCAAAGGTTCTATTTAGTAAAGAATAAGAATTTTGAATGGTAATCATTCTTGGTAAACTGTGTTCTTTATGCTCTTCTAAATAGCGCATTGTACCCCATGGAGTTTCATTTGAAAGGCCAACATGTCTAACTTTTCCTGAAGCAATAACTTTTTGAAGCGATTGAAGCACCTCATTAAAATTTTCTTTCCATGAATCATGTGTATAGTCTCTAATACCAAATCTATTGGTATCTCGTTCTGGCCAATGCAATTGAAACAAATCAATATAATCAGTCTGTAAACGCCTTAATTCACCATTAACGGCTTCTTCAATGGAGCTTGCAAAACCGGAAGTTCTTATATGTTTTGTGTAGTCACCACCACCAGCAATTTTGCTAGCAATGATTAGATGATCTCTGTTCCCATTATTCTTTAACCAACTTCCAATAATTTCACTGGTCCTGCCATAGGTTTCTGCATTTGCAGGAACGGGATACAGTTCGGCGGTATCAATAAAATTAACACCTTGATCAATGGCATAGTCTAATTGCGCATGCCCTTCATCTTCGGTGTTTTGGTTTCCCCAGGTCATAGATCCAAGGCAGATTTTACTAACTTTTAGGTTAGTGGTTGGTAAGGTTGTGTATTTCATAAATTAGGTTGTTAAGATCGCTTAGCTATTAGACGCAAGTGTTATAGAAGCTTACATATCATTTAATAGCTTAGTGATTTCATCTAGTTTTGGTGTTAAAATAACTTCAATACGTCTATTTTTTGCCCGACCTTCTGGCGTATCATTTGTTGCAATTGGTGCATACTCTCCACGTCCAGCAGCTGTTAAGTTTTCTGGTATGATGGCGGCATTCTCTCTTAAGATATTTACTATAGCAGTTGCTCTTTTTGTAGATAAATCCCAGTTGCCACTTAATTGTGAGTTTCCTTTATATGGAACATTATCTGTATGTCCTTCAATTAACACGGCAATCTCAGAGTTGTCTGCTAAAACATTACCTAACTGAACAACAGCTTGACGCCCCTGGCTATTTACAGCCCAACTCCCAGAACTAAATAATAATTTATTTTCCATAGAGACATAAACCTTACCATCCCGTTGTTCCACAGTAAGGCCTTTACCTTCAAAATCAGTTAGTGCACGAGAAATAGCGTCTTTTAAGTTACGCATGGCTTCATCTTTTGCGGCTATTAGGCTTTCAAGTTCTGCGACCCTGTTTGAACGACTAGCAAGATCTTCTTCAAGCTTTTTTAATCGTGCATTTTCTGCCGCCAGCGCTTGTTCTTTGGCTTCGAGCTGGGCCAAAAGCTCTCTATTTTTCTTTACATTATCTGCAATTGCAGCCGAACTATTCTTCTCTAGTGCGTCATAAGAAGCGGTGAGATTGTCATAGCTTGATTTTAATGCATTGTAATCACTTTGTAGTTTATCTCTTGTAGCTACCGCATCATCATACTGCTTTTGAAGATCATTTAATGAGTTTTCAAGTTGAGTCTTTGCATTTTGCAAATTTTCATAGTCATCATTTAGTTGTCTATGTTCTTTTTTAAGATTAGCATATTTGTCTTCTAACTCCTTGTAAACCTTTGGTGATACACAAGAAACAGCAAGTACTAATGTAAGGGCTATTAATGAAATCTTTTTTATCATAATATATGAGTTAAGTTTATTCTAATTCTACTAAAATTGGGCAATGATCGCTATGAACTGCTTCAGAGAGAATAACGGCTCTCTTTAATCTTTCTTGTAGTGGTGCAGCAACCATGGCGTAATCTAAACGCCATCCTTTATTATTTGCACGAGCATTTGCTCTGTAACTCCACCAACTATAATTATGAGGGTCTTTATTAAAATGTCTAAAAGAATCTATAAAACCAGCATCAATAAAATTACCAATCCACTCTCTTTCAACTGGAAGAAAACCTGATACATTCTTGTTTCTTACAGGGTCATGAATGTCAATGGCTTCGTGACAAATATTATAATCACCACAAATAATAAGATTAGGACGGTCTTTTTTCAAATCATTAACATAATCCTGAAACAAGGCCATGTATTCTAATTTATGCTCTAATCTCGCCAAATTGGTTCCAGAAGGCAAGTAAAGACTCATAACAGAAACGTCACCAAAATCTGCACGAATATTACGGCCCTCAAAATCCATTGATTCAATTCCTGTGCCGTATTCAATATGATCCGGTTCAGTTTTACTTAAAATCGCAACTCCACTGTAACCTTTCTTTTGAGCACTAAACCAATAATTATATTCATAACCAGCTTCTTTAAATATGCTAAGATCTAGTTGTTCTTTCAGGGCTTTTATCTCCTGTAGGCAAATAACATCTGGGTTGGCACTTTGTAACCAATCCATAAATCCTTTATTGATTGCTGCCCTAATGCCATTGACGTTATACGAAATTATTTTCATTGCTATCTTGGTTTCAGCTAAAATAAATAATGCTGTACTTTTACACTATTATTTTAAATGAGTTTTAACGAATTCTATCAACAAAATATTTTACAAGGTTTTAAGTTTACCTTACTAGATGAAATATACGCTTGTAATTCTTGGGTTTCTATTTAGTTTTTGTGGTTTTTCGCAAGAGCTAAATACTAATTATAAAACCAAAAAGCTTGTTGTTAAAGATTCTGTATTAATTGACAGTGTAAGTATTAATTCTTCCCGCTTTTTGGTTAAAACCAAAGAGGGTGTACCTATAGACACTTCATATTATAGAATTGATTTTGTCAAAGCATTATTGGTTTTTAAAAAACCAGTTGCTACAGATTCTATAATTGTAGATTATTTAAAATACCCCGATTTTCTTACAAACACCTATCAGGAATTAAATGAAAGTATTATTGTTGAAAATACAAGTAACCTTGAACGAGTTTACCGATTAGCTCAACCGAGTGAGAATAGACAGTTTATTCCCTTTGATGGACTAACTACTTCGGGAAGTATTACCCGCGGGGTCACGATTGGGAACAACCAAAACTCGGTTTTAAATAGTGAACTAGATTTACAAATTGTTGGGAAATTGAATGACAAGGTGTCCCTTAGAGCTTCTATTCAGGATGCAAACATTCCATTGCAAGAAAGTGGGTACTCGCAACGACTCGATGAATTTGATCAGGTTTTTATTGAATTGTTCACAGACACATGGAATATAAGGGCCGGTGATATTGACCTTGGAAATAACAGTTCTTATTTTGCTCAGTTCTCTAAAAGGGTTCAAGGACTCTCAATTAATTCGAAGTTTGGTGGAGATCAAAATAACGAGATTTTTGCGGCTGGTGCTTTGGTAAGAGGGCAATTTAGTAGAAGCAGATTTATTGGACAAGAAGGGAATCAAGGTCCATATAAGTTGCAGGGCACTAATGGAGAGCTATATGTTTTAATTGTTTCAGGTAGCGAGAGGGTATCGGTGAATGGAGTAGTGCTTGAACGCGGAGAGAATAAAGATTATATAATTGACTACAATGCTGGTGAAATAATTTTTAATCCTACGTTTCCCATTACTTCCGAAATGCGAATCACTGTAGATTATCAGTTTAGTGACAAAAACTACTCTAGATTTTTGGGATACGGAGGAGGAAAATATGAAGGAGAAAAGCTAAAGATAGGGGCGTCTGTGTATTCTGAAAACGATTTAAAAAATCAACCATTACAGCAAAATCTATCTACCGATCAAGTAACTATCTTGTCAGGAGCAGGTGACGATAGTAACCTTATGATCGCACCTTCTGCAGTACAAGAATCATTTAACGAAAATAGGATATTGTACAAAAAAGAACTTATCAATGGGATTGAGGCATTTGTCTTTTCAAACAATCCAGACGACGAATTATACAATGTTAGATTCTCGAATGTTGGAGAAAACCAAGGGAACTATATTGTAAGCAGTGTGAGTGCGATAACCAACATTTTTGAGTATGTTGAACCCGTTGGTGGAGTCGCACAAGGATCATACGAGCCTATTGTGCAACTTATTGCTCCGGTAAAACTACAAATGGCTGTAATTAATGGAGTGTATGACCCAACCGAAAAAACTAGTATTGATTTTGAACTTTCGGCTAGTAAAAATGACCTTAACTTATTTTCAAATTTAGACGACAATGATAATAATGGTTATGCTGGAAAATTAAGAGTCAACCACAAAATTGTAAAGAATGATAGTCTATGGAATTTTGAGGTTTTTGCTCAAGGTGACTTCATACATGAGAATTTTAGAACTATTGAACCTCTTTATAATTTTGAGTTTGCCAGAGATTGGAACTTACAAGAAGTAACTGGGAATCAAAACTTGCTAATTTCTGGGCTCAATCTATTGCATCCTAGTAAAGGGATCTTTACCTACAAATTTGAACATTTAAACTACTCCAATAGCTTCAATGGGAATAAACATTCTGCCTTCGCCGATCTACGATTTAACAGCTTAAGTTTATTTTCAAACACAAGTATTCTTAACACAAACGCCACACTTTTTAACTCAACGTTTATGAGGTCGTTTAATCGTGTAGTATATGATTTTAATAATGCCTGGGTTGGTTCGAAATTGGCAATAGAGAATAATGAACAAAAAAATAAATTAACCCAAGAGCTAAACCCAATAAGTCAAAAATTTAGTGCCTATGAGGTATTTACTGGAGTTGGAGATAGTACAAAGATATTTGTTGAATTGGGGTATAAACATAGGGTAAATGATAGTATTAGAAATAATACGCTTCAAAGAGTCAATACCTCTAACACCTATTACTTAAAATCTAAACTGGTTCAAACAACAAATACAAATTTGGGAGTGTTCGTTAATTACAGAACTTTAAAAAATAAAGACGCCAACGAAGAAAATGAACGATCATTAAATTCTCGTCTTCAGTATAGCCAGAAGTTGTTTAGGCAAGTGCTGCAGTTGAATACCATTTTCGACACTAATTCTGGGACATTACCACAACAAGAATTCACCTATGTTGAGGTTGAACCTGGGCGTGGAGCATATACTTGG
>CAZAPO010000165.1:0-6660 GCA_964487005.1 uncultured Flavobacteriaceae bacterium | reverse complement strand
AAGTAGCTCCACCAACACGTCTTGAACGTACTTCTACATGTGGCATTACATTAGATAACGCATCTTTCCACATCTCTAAAGCAGTTTTTTCTTCGTCTGTTTTCTTTTCTTCTACGATATCTATTGCATCATAAAAGATTTTAAACGCCACTGACTTCTTACCATCCCACATCATCATGTTAACGAAACGCGTCACTAACTGATCATTGAATCGTGGATCTGGTAAAATAGGTCTTTTTTTAGCCTGTCTTTTTCTCATGTCTTCTTCTTAAAGTTTTAAATTACTTCTTTGGGCGTTTTGCACCATACTTAGATCTACGTTGTGTACGTCCTTCAACACCAGCGGTATCTAAAGCACCACGTACAATGTGATATCTAACTCCTGGTAAATCTTTTACCCTTCCACCTCTAACTAATACTATCGAGTGCTCCTGAAGATTATGTCCTTCACCTGGGATGTATGCGTTTACCTCATTTCCATTTGTTAATCTAACACGAGCAACTTTACGCATTGCCGAGTTAGGTTTCTTAGGTGTTGTGGTATAAACACGCGTACAAACTCCACGTCTTTGAGGACAAGAATTCAAAGCAGCCGATTTACTCTTCTTAGTTATTTTGGCTCTTCCTTTTCTTACTAATTGTGAAATTGTTGGCATATTATGTTATAATATAAATTTAAAAAACCCTCTTCTTAGAGGGCTGCAAAGGTAGAAATTAAAATCAATAATTCAAATCTATACACATTAATTTTAAAGCATCGAGAAAAATAAAATTTACAGGGATATTAATTCCTATTATTTTACGTTAGTTTTATGCCTAAACAAAATGGCTTGAAAGTAGCTAAATTATCATACCTTCTTTTAATACTTAACCTATTTGGTTTCCAATCTATGCTTTCGCAAAACCTCGAACTTAAAATAGAAGGTGTTAGTTTGGCGCAAACTAGAATTATTGATTCTATTGGCTATAAAAAACAATTCAAAGACCTTCGTTCTTTAACGCAGCAAATTAGTGATTTACAATACGAGCTTCAACTCAATGGATACATTGAAAATGAACTTATTTCATTGGCAGAAAATGATGCCATTTTAAGGATTGCGACACTTGACCTCAAAACCAAATTCCACACCATATATATATATTACCCTAACGACCCTGATTTAAAATCGATAGTTAGCACAATTTTAGAAGCGAACAACAACGATCATTTTAGCGTTTCAATTGGTGAAGTACAACGGGTCTTAAGTCAAATTAATGAGCTATTTATTTCGCAAGGTAACCCCTTTAGTTCTGTAAGGTTAGATGAGATTAAAAAAAGAGATAGTACTTCCATTGAAGCAAACTTAATAATATCACCAAACGAAAAAAGAACAATCAACAATATTATAGTAAAGGGTTATGAAAATTTTCCAAAAGCGTATTTAAAGCATTTTGCAAAAATTAAAAATGGAGCATCTTTAGATTTAATTGAATTGAAAAACAAGTCTCAACTTATAAGTAGTTTGCCATTTGCCAATCAAATTAGAGATCCAGAAATATTATTTACAAAAGATTCTTCTTCCATCTATTTATACTTAGAGAAAGTAAAAGCCAATTCTTTTGATGGTTTTATTGGATTTGGTACTGATGAAACCACAAATAAACTGGAGTTTTATGGTAATCTCGATCTTAATCTTCTCAATAACTTAAATTTTGGTGAATCCTTAAATATTAAATATAGAAGTGATGGAAACGACCAACGAATTTTTAATGTAAACATTGTTTTACCATATCTCTTTAATACAGCTTTAGGAAGCGAACTTGAGCTTAATCTATTTAAGCAAGATTCAACCTTTACTACGGCGAGACAACGGGCAGATTTATTTTATCAAATTGATGATAAACAAAAAATTGCTTTGGGGATAACAGCCAGTCAATCCAACAACCTTTCTGAAACTATTGTAACTAATAATGTTGACGACTACGACGCTAATTTTTTTACGCTTGGATATTCGTACATAAAAAGACAATTTAATGACCCGTTGTTTCCAATTGCTTTTCATTTAGAAAGTGAGGTAGGTTTTGGAAAGCGTAATATGGAAAACGATGAACAACAGCAATCCATTTATGGGCTTAATGCTTTTAAAATATTTAATTTAAATCAAAAAAATAGTTTCTTCTTGCAATTAACCTCGCATGGAATAAATTCTGACACTTATTTAAATAATGAACTCCTGAGGCTTGGTGGAATTAACAGTATTAGAGGTTTTGAAGAAAATAGCTTGTTTGCCTCCTTATTTGGTGTATTGAGAACCGAGTACCGATATCGATTAAATTCTTCAATTTATGTGCACTCCATTATAGATGCCGCCTACCTCGAAAACAAGTTGTCAAACACAAAAGAAAAACTCCTGGGATTTGGTTTTGGATTTGGCCTATTAACACGTTCAGGGCTTCTTAAGTTTAATTATGCCAATGGTAAATCTGAAAACCAAAAATTTAAACTTCAAGACTCTAAAGTTCATTTGAGTTTAAGCTTGAATTTGTTTTAATAGAACTTCTACTGTATTAGTGTTAAAGAAATCTTTAAATGATTAAAATTTTACCTTATTAGGTAATAAAAATAGCTTAAACAATCATTATTTATTACCTTATAAGATATTTTTTATCAGTTTTTATTTGCTTATTTAACTTTTTATTTAGACTTTTAGCCCTATATCTAAATCAATACTCTATGAGAAGAAAAACTTAAAAAAAATCTTACGCAATTAACAGCGTTTCTGAGCCTTAATCAATGTAGTTTTTTACAACAAAACGAAATAACAGGAAAATGGATATTCCAATCATTTCGTTCATTGATTATTTGAAATCCTAACCTGTATGCTATTTATCTGATTATGTGTATTTTATAAAATTTTAATTTACTATTTAATAAGAAAAAAAAAGCCTTATTAATCACTAAATAAAAATGAAAATTAACTAATAAAATGACACTTAAATCGCAGGATATTTCCTTAGAATTTTTGTCACATTTAAACAATTTAACAAATGATTTTATCACAAAAACTAAAATTTAACTCAAAAATTATTGTTTTATTAACTTTTTATTATGATTTTTGGATTAGACTAATTCAAATAAATTATAAAATGAAAACAAAGTTTAGTGGAATTCTAACGCTATTACTGGCGTTTGTTGTGCATTTATCCTTTGCACAAGAAAAAATAATTTCAGGAACAGTTTCTGACGAATCTGGAATGCCTCTTCCTGGAGTTAACATTATTGTAAAAGGAACTACTAACGGTACCCAAACAGACTTTGACGGTAATTATTCGATTACTGCAAGTGTGGGCGATGTATTGACTTTTACTTACGTAGGTCTTAAAACAGTGGAACAAGCTGTTGGATCTGCAAACACTATTAATGTAACAATGGTTGAAGATGCCGCTGTACTAGATGAGGTAGTAGTAACAGCACAAGGTATTCAAAGAGAGAAACAAGCTCTAGGTTATGCGGTAAGTGAAGTTGCTGAAGAAGCCTTAGAGAATAGAACCGAAGGTGATATTGCTCGTGTACTTTCTGGAAAAGCTTCTGGTGTAAATATTACACAACAAAGTGGAGTTTCTGGTTCTGGTACAAGTGTAATTATTAGAGGTTTCAACTCTTTTAGTGGTAGTAACCAACCACTCTTTATTGTTGACGGTGTTCAATTTGCTAGTGATACAAACGCGCAAATGAGTTTCGTTGATGGTAACAACGGATCGAGTCGTTTCTTAGACATTGATCCAAACAACATTGAAAATGTTCAAGTATTAAAAGGTTTAGCTGCAGCTACACTATATGGTACACAAGGACGTAACGGTGTAATCTTAATTACAACAAAATCTGGATCTGCAAAAGCAGCAGGACCAAAGAAGACCGAGATCACAGTGTCAAGCTCAATTTTCTTAAACGAAATTGCTTCACTTCCTGATTACCAGAATGAATATGGTGGTGGATTTGATCAGGCATTTGGTTGGTTCTTCTCTAACTGGGGTCCTTCTTTTGAAAGAGACGGTCCTGGTGGATGGGGTAACAGTTCTTCGTTTGACGCAAACGGAACACTGGCTCACCCATACTCAACTGCTTCTTCTGCAACTGGTATCCCTCAGGCATTCCCTGAGTTTGCTGGTGCTCGTTATGCTTGGAAGCCTTACCAAAGTGTACAAAACTTCTTTAGAACTGGTGTAGTTAAAAACACAAGTGTAAACGTTAAGTCTGGATCTGAAGACGGGAAAGTATCTTACAACCTGTCTTATGGTAACTTAGATGACCAAGGATTTACACCTGGTAACACACTAAGACGTTCTACAATAGGTATTGGTGGTAGAGCTCAGCTTTCTAATAACTTTACTGCAAGTGGTACCTTAAACTTTGCTAGAACAAACTTTACATCGCCTCCAATTGCGGCAGGTTATGGTTCTAACGTAGCAGGGGATAACGCATCAGTTTATGGTAACTTATTCTACACACCTCGTAGTATTGATATGGTAGGATTACCATACCAAAACCCTGTAACGGGTGAATCTGTATACTACAGACAAAATAACAGTATTCAGCATCCACTTTGGACAGTGAACAATGCTGGTACAGGTCAGTTAACAAACCGTGTATTTGGTAACCTAGCTTTATCTTATGCAATTAATGAGAACATGAACTTAAGTTATCAGTACGGTATTGACGTATATAGTGAGAATAACGAAAACTACTCACAAAAAGGTGGTAAAACAGGTGACGTTGCTAACCGTTCTGGTGTGTACGAAACTTGGAATAACACCAATACCATTCAAGACCATAAGATGACCTTAACTGGGCAATATGATATTAATGACGATTTTGATATTTCATTCGCATTAGGTGCACAGTCTATTGCTACTGTATTTGATCAAAATGGTGTAGAAAGTGTTGGACAGCAAGTATTTGGTGTACTTAGACACTTTAACTTTGCTCAGCAAGATGAAAGACAGTTCTTCCAAGAAAGAAACGTATTAGGAATCTATGGACAAACTGAAATTGGTTTCCAAAAAGCAGCTTACTTAACACTTGCTGCTCGTAAGGACTGGGTATCAAACTTAACATCAGAAAACAGATCAATTGTATATCCTTCTGCTAGTATCTCTGTATTACCATCTAAGTTTATTGATGGATTACAAGAAAGTGATTTCGTTAACTACTTAAAGCTTAGAGCTGGTTACGGAACATCTGCAAACTTCCCAACTGGATATCCAATCTCTTCTACATTATCGTTAGATACACAAGACTTCCAACAAAATGGAGTTAATGTTGTAACAAACAGTACTGGTGCAAGATTAGGTAACACGAACTTAAAACCAGAAAGAATTGACGAGTTAGAATTTGGTGTTGAAGCTAGATTATTAAACAATAGAGTAACTTTAGATGCTTCTATCTATAAAAGAGTTACCAACGACCTTATTATTGACAGACCTCTTGATCCTTCTACTGGATTTACAGTAACACGTACTAACGTAGGAGAAATTGAGAACGACGGTATTGAAATTGACTTAGGTGTAGATATCATTCAAAGTGATGATAACGGTTTCAACTGGTCAACTAACATTAACTGGGCAAGAAGTGAGGCTATTGTAACTGATCTTGGTTTAGATACAGATTTAGTAGTTTATGCTGGATTTACTAACCAAGGTAATGCGGCCATCGTTGGGGAGCCATTAAGTACAATGGTAGGTACCAAGATTGCCAGAGATGGTGCTGGTAACTTACAAGTAAACTCTGCTGGTAGTTATGTCACAGACACTAACTTAAACATCATTGGTGATGCTAACCCTGACTTTACAATGAATATGAGCAACTCACTTTCATTTAAGAACTTCAACTTGAATTTCTTATTCAACTGGAAAGAAGGTGGTGATTTATTCTCTTACGGTATTGCAACACCACTTGGAAGAGGGGTTGTAACACAAGAAGGTGTAGATCGTGAAAACTCTTTCATACTTCCAGGTGTGAACCCTTCTGGACAACCAAATACAACACAGATTAATAACTCAACATATTATTTCTCTAACGTATTATATGGACCAGACGAAATGTTAGTATACGATACTACAGTATTTAGATTACAAGAGATTTCTCTTTCTTATCGTTTCTCTGATAAGTTACTTGAGAAAACTCCTTTTGGATCAATTAGCATTACTGCTTCAGGATTTAACCTTTGGTTCCACGCACCAAATATCCCAGAAGTTACAAACTTCGACCCTAACGTAGCTGGTTTAGGAGTTGGTAATGGACGTGGTTTTGAATATCTGAACGGACCAAGTTCTAAGAGATATGGTTTAAGTATCAAAGCTACTTTCTAACAAAAAATAATTTTAAAGTATTATGAAAAATATAAATAGTATAGTAAAATTGGTTTTGTTCTCGATGGTGTTAGTATTTGCCTCTTGTGAGACTACTGAACTGGACAAAACTATTAACCCAAATGCGCTGACTCCTGAGCAGGCTAACCCGGATTTCTTCTTAAATGCAGTCCAGGAAGATTTTGCCTTCTTTGTTGAGAATTTCGGAAGAACTGGAGCGCAATTAACTCGTATTCACTATATGTCTGGTAGAGATTATACCAATGCATATGGACCGAGTTCTTTTGACGGAAGATGGCAGTCTGCTTATCA
>CAZAPO010000164.1:0-2711 GCA_964487005.1 uncultured Flavobacteriaceae bacterium | reverse complement strand
TATACAGGATATATAGATGTAGTATTTACAGCTACAGATGCCTGTGGAAACTCATCATCAACAGTAGGAAGATTTACAATAGAAGATAGTATAGCACCATACATTACAGAAGCTTCAGATAAGACAGTAGAATGTGATGGTAATGGAAATGTAGCAGAGTGGAATGCATGGATTGCATCAAACGGAGGTGCTACAAATGAGCCAGATGCATGTTCAGATGTAAGCTGGGATTACAAGGTTTTAGATGAAAGAGGAAATGCATGTGATATGTATTACATTGTTGAGTTTACTGCTTCAGATGAGTGTGGTAACGAGAGTTCAACAATTGCTGAGTTCCATATCGTTGATACATTAAATCCAATGATTGGCTTAGAGGCAAAAGATGAAACTTATGAGTGTAATGAAAATGGTATTAATGGTTCACGAGGTCCAGGAGAAGAGTCTACCTGGCAACAAGCATTTGAGCAATGGTTAGCCAATAATGGTGGTGCAGAAGCAATGGATATTTGTGATGACGACTTAACTTGGACTAACAATGCTTATGATACCAAAAATCCATGGGTGGAAGAGTGTGGAAATACAAAGTATATTGTGGTAACTTTTGTAGCTACGGATGACTGTGGACATGACTCGGCAACTACAGCAGAGTTTAGAATTGTAGACACTAAAGATCCATATTTAGAGCAATTGCCAGATGAAAGATTAACATTTGATGATAAGTGTCAAGCAAATACAGATCCGTCTTATACTGGAACTCCAAATGCATATGATTCTTGTTCAGATGTAACCGTTACGTATGATGATGTTACAGACAAGCAAGCTTGTGTAACAACTATTACAAGAACTTGGACAGCTACAGACGAGTGCGGTAACAGTACAAGTAATATACAACTAATTAGAATCTACGACGAAACCGCTCCAGAGCTAACAGGAAATATTGGTCAATTTAACTTATCAAACTACGACGCTTGTGAGGCACCAGCACCACCAAGTGAGCAAGATATTGCTGATCAGTTCTCTGATGCTTGCGGACACGTTATTGCAACTTTAATTAATACAAATGTTGTGTCAGACGACACTTGTGATTGGGCAGTACAGTTTGAGTATGAAGTAAAAGATAACTGTGGTAACTACTACGAAGGTTTAGTGAAAGTTACCTATTGGGGATCAGACCAAACGGCACCAAAACCAATAGATACCTTACCACAAGGAGAAGATGGTATCAACGCTTGTTTAGCAGATGCAATTGCAGACAATCCTCAATTAAGTAATGATGCTATCTTAAAACTATTTGAAGACAATTGTTCAAAAGATATGCAAGCCGATTCATATATTACAGTAGATAAAGACGGATGTTCATGGTCGTTCTACTATACGTATTTAGTATATGATAGCTGCCAAAATGAATATAGATTTGAGCAACATTTTAATGGAGAAGATAAGACAGCTCCAGAGCTAATTGGTGCGATTCCAGAAGATTTAAGTGATCTTGATGGTTGTTTAGATACTTTTGATGGTCCATCAATAGAGGAAATTGCTTCGCTGTTCTCAGATGCGTGTGGTGTGAACGTTAATAAGACAACACATAGAACTGGTGACGACTGTAACTGGTTAAACTCGTTTGAGTACATGGTGTATGACGATTGCGGTAATTATGTGGAGACCTTTAAGGTAACATACCAGGGTAGCGATCAATCGGCACCAATTTGGAATACCGGTGGTAAATCTTCAAGTGTAAGCACTTTATCTGGAGCAGTTTGTCCAGCTGATGCCACTATTTCCTTACAACCAGGTGATTTGTTGAACATTAATTCAACCTATCAAATTGCTGGCTTGACCAGAGGATTATTTGCAGAAGAATTTGAAGAATTAACGGGCAACCCATTGTTAGAAGATAATTGCACTGCTCAAAAGAGCATAATTATTCGAGTGGTGAGCGTAACTCCAGGTGGTGATGATTGCAAGAAAACGTTTACCGTTGTATTTGAAGCCGAAGATGAGTGTCAAAATGTATCTCAAACGTATTCTAAAATATGGTCAGTTACTGATGATACACCACCAGTAACACCAGCTCCACCAGCAGATGTAGAAGTGCAATGTGCAGACGATGTGCCTGCACCAGTCGACTTAACAGCTACCGATGCTTGTAGTGGTGATGTAACGGTTTCACCTACAGAAGAGCGTAGAGATGGTGATTGCGAAAATAACTTTACCATCATTCGTACGTGGAAGTTTACAGATAATTGTGGAAACTCATCAAGTGTGAGTCAAACAATTACAGTAAAAGATACAACAGTACCAGTGGTACCGGCAGCACCAGCAGATGTAGTAGTGCAATGTGCAGACGATGTACCGGCGCCAGTTGATTTGACAGCAGTAGATAACTGTGATGGAGATATTACTGTGTCTCCAACAGCTCAAACAACACCAGGTAGTTGTGTCAATGATTTCACTATGGTGAGAACATGGACATTCACTGATAAGTGTGGTAATAGCTCAAGTGTGAGTCAAACAATTACTGTTAAAGATGATATGGCGCCAGTGGCACCAGCTGCTCCGGCAGACTTAACGTTACAATGTGCAGACGATGTACCAGCACCAATAGATTTAACAGCAGTAGATAACTGTGATGGAGATATAACGGTGTCTCCAACAAATCAAATAACAACAGGTGATTGTGCTAACGATTTTACTGTGGTAAGAACATGGAC
>CAZAPO010000163.1:0-6992 GCA_964487005.1 uncultured Flavobacteriaceae bacterium | reverse complement strand
TAGCTTAAGTTGGTCTCCATTAAAGACTTCAGGAAGATTTTTATCATACTCATAATGAATCATGATATTATTATCCATTGCAGAATTATTAAGCGCAGAAATCACATTTTCAACTTTGTTTTTGAGGTTGAAAATTTCAGGATCTAACTCTACTTTATTGGCTTCAATTTTGTTAATCTGTAGGATATCGTTAATAAAGGTCAACAGATAATCACCAGAGAATTTTAAAGATTTTAAATGTTGAATTTGTTCTGGCTTTGGCTCTTCCTCTAATAACATATTTGTTAAACCAGTTACCGCATATAATGGTGTACGAAGTTCGTGGGTTACTGTAGATAAAAAGTTTGTTTTTGTTTTTGCAGCTATTTCTGCTCGTTCTTTTTCGGTAAGTAACTCTTCATTCTTCTTGTACAACATATTATTGGTCTTTAACCTAATATTGTTGTTTTTGTATAGTGATAAGGTTAATAGTGATAAAATTGTAATTAGTCCAACACTTAATATTGTTGTTAATCTATTTAAACTTTCAGATTCGTTTCTTTCTTTAATCTGTTCCGCCTGCGTCTGTATTAACGTATCTTTATTCTCATCAATAATTTGTTTTCCTGCCAATAAAGATGCTTCTTTTGCACTTGAAATGGAGTCATTTAAATTGATAAATAACTTAAGATTAGCATTTGCCAATTGGTAATTCCCACTTTTTTCATAGACTTCACTTAAGACCCTATAACTTTCGTTAAGAATTTCTAAGTTTCCAATTAATTTTGCCAACCTCGAACCTTCTAATGTTTGTTCAAGAGCACGATCAAAATTGTTTTCTAAAAGAGCAACTTCACCACTTTTAATAAGAGATGCGCCTAATAATGAATTAATATCATGTCTTCTAGAAAGAACAATGGCTTTATCGATGAGTAAATTAGCTTCTGTTAAATTATTTTGACCTAAATAGGCTTTTGCCTCATCTAAGGTTACTTTTGCAACAAGCTCGTTAAGTCCTTCTTCTTCAAATATGGCCTTTGCCGATTTAAAATAATCTAGAGCATTTGTATATTCATTATCGCCTAGATGAATAATCCCACATGTATATCGCGATATAGCTAAATTGCTTTTATCTTCAATACTTCTTTGAATATGCATTGCCTTAATGATAGTAGACATAGCATCTTGTGATTCGTTTAAATTGTACTGAAGATTAGATATTTTTGATAACAAAATACCCTGCTGGAGAGAATCTCCATTATTTTCTGCAATATCAAGTCCTCGTTCAAGAATATTAATAGCATTGTAATAATTTGAACGAAGTGTCTCTTTATCAGCCTCTTCTATTAAAAAATCAATCCGATTTTGATCTAAAATAGCCTTGTCCTCAGCATTATTTTGAGCAAAAAGAGGGAGCGTTAGTAAGACTAAAAAAGCAAATATTTGATATTTGATTTGGGACATTTTTAAGTCACTTTATCGACAAATATAACAATTTATTCGATAAACTGCACATTTTTTTAAAATTTGTGCATTTCGACGATAATTTATTTTTGTGAAATTTTGTGAATTAAATCGATAATTCTACTCGAATAACCTGTTTCGTTATCATACCATCCAATAACTTTTACCATATTACCAATTACCGAGGTCATTTGTGCGTCAAAAATACAGGAATGGGTATTTCCAACAATATCAACCGATACAATTGGATCTTCAGTATATTCTAAAACGCCGTTATAGGTGGTTTGTGAAGCCTCCTGAAAAGCCTTATTCACTTCTGCAACTGTAACAGTGTTAATCACGTTAAATGTAACATCGGTTAATGAGCCATTGGCCACTGGCACTCTAATTCCGCATCCACCAATTACGTTTGCCAATTCTGGAAATATTTTTGTTAAGGCTTTCGCTGCACCAGTTGTTGTTGGAACAATTGATTGTCCTGCGGCTCTGGCTCTACGCAGGTCTGGGTGTGGCTGATCATGTAAACTTTGGTCTGTTGTATACGAATGAACGGTTGTTATGTATGCTTGCTGAATGCCACATAGTTCATTAATAATATTGAACATGGGAGCGGCATTATTGGTTGTACATGAGGCGTTAGAAATTATTTTTTCATCACCTGTAAGAATGTGATCATTTACACCTAAGACCACTGTTTTTATATCATCATCACCAGGAGGCACCGAGAGAATAACTTTTGCAGCGCCATTATTAATATGATAGGTAAGCTCTTTGGTAGATTTAAATTTGCCAGTCGCTTCTATTACTATATCTACATTTGATTTTGACCAATTAATAGCTTTTGGATGCGATTTGTTATAAAGTCTGATGGGGTTTTCATTTACAATTATATGCTTACTGTCATAGGTAACCCTTTTATTGAAGATACCATGAATACTATCATATTTTAACAAATGACTTAGTGTTTTACTGTCGGCCAGATCGTTAATAGCAACAACTTGTATCGATTTATGGTCTTGCAATAGGTTGAAGACACGCCTTCCAATTCTGCCAAAACCATTAATGGCTACATTAATCATATTAGTTAATATGTTTTTGTGCTCTATATGAAGATCTTACGAGTGCACTACTTTCAACATGACGGAACCCAAGTTCTTTACCTATCGCTTCAAACTCGGCAAATTCATCTGGAGTTACAAACCTTTTTACTGGTAAATGCTTTTTACTTGGTTGCAAGTATTGTCCAATAGTCACTACATCAACCTTGGCTTCTTTTAGTTCGTGTAAGGTTTCAATAACTTCTTCCTTTTGTTCACCCAGGCCTAACATAATTCCCGTTTTTGTTCTTCTTTGCCCACTGTCTTTTAAATACTTCAGTACACCTAGACTACGATCATATTTTGCCTGGATTCTAACCTCTCTGGTGAGTCTTCTCACTGTTTCCATGTTATGTGAAACTACTTCTGGAGCGACATCAAGTATTCTATCAATATGTTGTTCTATTCCTTGAAAATCTGGAATCAATGTTTCTAAGGTAGTGTCTGGATTCATACGTCGAACAGCTTTCACGGTTTCTGCCCACATGATACTTCCCATATCTTTTAAGTCATCTCGATCTACACTTGTCAATACTGCGTGTTTGATCTTCATAATCTTAATTGAGCGGGCAACCTTTTCTGGTTCGTCCCAATCAACGGTTTCTGGTCTTCCCGTTTTTACACCACAAAATCCACATGATCGCGTACAAATATTACCAAGGATCATAAAGGTAGCTGTTCCCTCTCCCCAACATTCGCCCATATTAGGACAACTTCCAGAGGTACAAATTGTATTTAAATTATACTTATCAACTAAACCTCTTAGTTCAGTATATTTTTTACCGGTTGGTAACTTAACCCTTAACCATTTTGGTTTTGGTTGTCGTTGAGTTGTGGTATTTGAAACTGTTTCGGTGCTCATTTTCATAACAAATGTGGGCGCAAAGATACGAAGTATTGATTTAAAATAATGTTATAATGTTGTTAGATAATAGATGCTAAATCCAATAAGAAAAATGATTCCCGTCCAACTTAAAATATGCATTATTAGATTCGGTCTAAATTCTTTTGGTGTATGCTTCCCACTAATTAGTTTGTAATTTATTATAGCATAAAATGGTGCTGTTATAAACGAAAGTATGGTTGCTATTTTTACTAATAAACCCATTTCAGATGCGAAAAAGAAAAATATACAAATTGTACCCACAGCCAAGAGTAAAATCCAGGCTAAATAACCTTTTTTGTAGTCTCTGTTAAATAGTAACTCAAGGGTTCTGTCCATGGCTCTTGGTGAAGCATCCAGACAGGTTAATGTTGTGCTGAACATAGTAGTAAATGCAGCGATTCCAATTAAAATGTATGCCCATTCACCAATACTAGAGGTGTACATGTTAATTAATTGACCTGCAAACACATCACCTTGACTACTAAAAGTTTCACCAGTTCCAAACATTACCAAACAGCCTAATAGTACAAAACATACTCCTAATATTACGGTACCAATATAACCTACATTAAAATCGAATAATGCCGATTTTGCTTTGAATTCTTCATCATCCTTCCGCTTTTCTACTGCCCAAAGGGAGTGCCATACAGATATATCTAGTGGTGCAGGCATCCATCCCATGAATGCTATTAAAAATACTATTTGAGGAGTTTCTTTTGGTAACACTTGCGCAAGTGAAACTGATGACTCATTATCAATTAGTGCCATAACCACAGCTATTAAAGTACTTATTGATAGCGTAATAATAATAACCTTTATTAAATTGTCAAGAAGCTTATATTTCCCAAGTGTTAGTAGAACAAAACAGATGGCAAGGACAATTATTGTCCAAACTTTCACTGCTAATTCTGGTTCAAAACCTAGGCCACCAAATAGTGAAGACGCTAATCCTGCGGTTACTATTGTCACTGCAGTTTGAATGGTAAACATTGTTGCTAACGTAAGCACAAAGTATGCAATGAGAATACCATTACCCATTTTTTTATAACCATCTAAGAGACTACCGCCTGTTGCAGAGGCATATCTTGGCCCGAATTGAAAGAATGGATATTTAAATAAATTCACCAGTAAAAGTGCCCATAACAATCCAAGTCCAAAATCAGCTCCTGCTCGTGTTGATTGTACTAAGTGAGAAACTCCAATTGCTGCACCAGCAAAAAGTAAACCTGGTCCTAATTTTTTTAAATCAAATTTCATTTAAATAGTTTATTTTTTCTGTATGATCTCAGCCAATAACTTCTTTGCTCTTAAAAGTTTAACTTTAACATTGCTCATAGGTTCATTGAGCTTATTTGATATTTCGAGGTAGCTTAATTCTTGAAAATATCGAAGATTAATTACATCTTGATAATGAGGTTTTAACTTTTTAATATCTGTTAAAAGCTTGGCTAAATTTTGCTCGGTTATAATTTTGTCTTCTGGTGATGGTGATTCATCAATAATACGCTTTACATGATCATGATGATCTTCACTACTTTCATTGGATAAAGTTGACTTTTTCATTCTTAGAAAGTCGATATGAATATTCTTAGCAATGGTGATTAACCAAGTTTTAAATTTATAATTTTCGTCGAAGCTATCTATTTTGTCAAAGGCTCTTGAAAAGGTTTGAATAGTTATATCTTCGGCGTCGTTTTCATTTTCTGTACGTTTAATTAAGAATCCAAAAACGTCATTCCAGAAAGTATCTAGTAAAAAATTGAAAGCTATTTGATTGTTTTCTTTTGCTTTCTGAATGGCTTCCTTTATTTCCAACGACCTTTTTTTGAAGTAAGATTAGTTATAAAGATAACCAATTGTACGACAATTAAAAATACTTCAAGAATAGGCAAGAAGGGTAGTAAATCTTGTTCGTTAAGTTTTTTAGCACCGCCAATTACACTTATATACTGGACTATAAATCTTATTAGTAGCAGGCTCACAACAATTTTCCATTGAAAAAGAAAGATGAGCAATACAATTCCTAAAACCCAGAAAAACAATTGAGACAAATAAAATAGACCCAATACTAGTTTATGTGAAGGCTTATATCTTGACGAAGTAGATACATGTCTTCTTTTTTGATTAAACCAACTACTTAAGGAAGTTTCTGGAAGTGACACTGTAAAACTGTCTTCTAAATAGCAGACCGTTGTATTCTTTTTTGTAGCAATTTGATTTATAAATAGGTCGTCATCTCCAGATTTCACATCCATGTGATCCATAAACCCTCGGGCATTAAAAAACTCTTCTTTTCTATAGGCTAGATTACGACCTACTGCCATATACGGCATTCCTAACATTGCATAAGAAAAATATTGAATGGCGGTAAGCAATGTTTCGTACCTAATTAATTTATTAAGTATTCCTTTAGTTTTTTTATAGGAGCCATAGCCAATGACAATGGTCTTTTGTTTATCAAAATGACTACTCATTCTTTTAATCCATTGATTGGAGATTGGGTAGCAATCTGCATCTGTAAATAATAAGAAATTATGTGAAGCAGCTTTAATACCTAATGTGAGTGCATATTTTTTGCTTCCCCAAAAGGTTTCGATAGGTTTAACATTTACTATTTTAACTTTGTCATTTTTGGCTTGAAAGGACTTCATTACTGCCAATGTATCATCATTTGAGCCATCATTGATTAAGATCAATTCAAAATCTCTATGGTCTTGATCAAGAATTAAAGGAACAAATTTTTTAAGATTCTCGGCTTCGTTTTTTGCACATACCAGAACAGATACTGGAATATTTTTTTTACGGGGTTTTACAGTCTTTTTACTAGTAAATTTAGAAAATAAACCACCGTAATAAATGAGCTGAATTAGTACAATTAGGACAAATGTGTAAAAGAGAATATCTAATACAAGCATGAAATTTTACTGATGCTGAGGTTCGCTACAATCTTTATATTGATCTGGAGTTCTGCCACAAAAACCACAAGCTTCTCCTTCGGTGTTTAACATTGGGTTCTGACTCGCACAAGTACCTGCAAATTCACCATCTTTTTTAGCCCAAAGCTTAATTGCAATACCAGCAATTGCTAGGCCGAGTAGAACAAGAGTGATCAACAAAAGTTTCATAGAAAAAGTTTTTGCAAAGATAATGCATTTCGTAAAAATAGGTTGTAATGATTTTGTATTTATTGCCCATTTATTCCCTTAATTGGTACGCTTATTAATTCAATTTCTGGCATTTGTCTGATTATTTATATCTTATGTAGATTAATTATTAATTCACTTATTATGAAGAAGTACATCTCAGAATTATTTGGTACGTTTTGTTTAACGTTGTTTGGTTGCGGGGCTGCAGCAATCGCAGGAGGTTTGGTTGCAGGGGTTTCGGGTCTTGGTCTATTAGGAATCTCCCTAGCATTTGGATTCGCAGTAGTTGTAATGGCTTATGCTATAGGCCCAATATCAGGATGCCATATCAATCCGGCAATTTCAATTGGAATGCTGGTAGCAGGAAAGCTTTCTTTTAAGGATACTGTTAGTTATGTTCTTTCACAATGTGTTGGTGCC
>CAZAPO010000162.1:0-10374 GCA_964487005.1 uncultured Flavobacteriaceae bacterium | reverse complement strand
GAAGATGGTTTGCGAATTAGACAATCCTTTAATCTTATTATTTGAGAAGAAATTATCATCTCTACAGCCTCTTATCCCTGTTCTTGAATCAGTTGTGCAATCATCTAGATCTTTGCTTATAATCGCAGAAGATGTGGAGGGAGAAGCTCTTGCTACTCTAGTGCTTAACAGATTAAAAGGTGGATTAAAAGTTGCTGCTGTTAAAGCTCCTGGGTTTGGTGATCGTAGAAAAGCTATGTTAGAAGACATTGCCATACTTACTGGAGGAACAGTTATTTCTGAAGAACGAGGATTCTCATTAGAAAATGCAGACCTTGAAATGCTTGGTACGGCAGAAACTGTATCAATTGATAAGGATAATACTACTATTGTAAATGGATCTGGTGATGCAGAAAACATTAAGGGTAGAGTAAATCAAATTAAAGCACAAATTGAAACGACTACAAGCGAGTACGATAAAGAAAAATTACAAGAGCGATTAGCTAAATTGGCTGGAGGTGTAGCCGTGCTTTATGTAGGTGCTGCTAGTGAGGTAGAAATGAAAGAAAAGAAAGATCGTGTAGACGATGCATTGCACGCAACTAGAGCCGCAGTAGAAGAAGGTATTGTTGCAGGTGGTGGAGTTGCCTTAGTTAGAGCAAAAGCAGAACTAGAAGGTTTGACAACCGATAATCTTGATGAGGTAACTGGAATTCAAATTGTAGCGCGTGCCATTGAGTCTCCGTTAAGGACTATCGTAGAAAATGCAGGTGGCGAAGGAAGTGTAGTAACTGCAAAGGTGTTAGAAGGAAAAGACGGATTTGGATATGATGCAAAATCTGAGGCCTACGTAGATATGTTGAAGGCCGGAATCATTGATCCTAAAAAAGTAACACGTATTGCTTTAGAAAATGCTGCTTCTGTAGCGGGTATGATATTAACCACAGAGTGTGCATTAATAGATATTAAAGAAGATGCACCAGCGATGCCTCCAATGGGCGGTGGTGGAATGCCAGGAATGATGTAAATCAAAAATTATTACCACTATATTTTAGAAAACGCTTCAAATAATTGAAGCGTTTTTTTGTGGTATTATATTTGTGGTTAAATTTGGTGTTAATCAACCAGCTATGACAAAGAAAATACTCCTACTATTAGTGCTTGTTTTGTGTCAAAAAATAGGATTCACACAAAATACAGTAAACGAATCATATACTAATTATTTTAAAGATTCTCGTGAAATTCCTTTTCTACATTTAAACAAAACTTCCTTCATTAAAGGCGAAGAAATTTGGTTTAAAGCATATGTATTAGAACAGAATTCAAAAAAGCTTCATCAGAATACTAGCAACCTACATGTGGCATTGTTTGATGAAAGAGGTGAATTAAAAGAACACCAACTCATAAAAATTAAGGACGGTATTGGATCGGGGAGCATAAAAATAGATTCAACATTTACTAATCAGCATTATTTCATCAATGCCTCGACCAACTGGATGCGTAATTTTAAGGAGGCAAAAACCTTTGTTCAGCAAATTGATATTGTTGATAATACTAACATTAAAATTCCCGCTAATCGCACTGAAACTCCATACGATCTTCAACTATTCCCAGAAGGTGGACACTTAGTTGAAGAGGTTAGTAACACCATTGGTGTCTTGATAAAGAACAAATTTGGTAAAGGTATAAAAATCAAATCCGGTGTAGTAAAAGATAAAAGCGGGGTGGTAATTCAAGAATTTACCACAAATCACTTAGGACTTTCTAAAATTGAACTTTTCTATGAGAAAGGTGAAGCATACGAGGTAATAGTAACTTTAGATAACACCGTTACCATTTCTGAAAAAGTACCAATAGCCAAAAGTAAAGGACTCATTTTAAAAGTTGACAATAAAAACCCGGCTCATGTCTCAATATCTTTAGCAACAAATAAGGAGACTGTTAAAGATATTAAGGGAAAACAATTTAAAATACTGGTGCATAATACATCATCCGTTTATAATTGGGCTCATAAATTTAACTCGAAAGACAATTTTGTTTCATTAGTTTTAAAGCGAAGTAAAATCCCTCATGGCACCAATGTAATTACAGTATTTAACGAAACCGGTAAACCAATACTCGAACGATTATTCTTTAACTATCAAAAAAGTCTGTTTGAAGACGTAGCGGTTAACATTATTAGTGCCAAATCAGATTCCATAAAAATTTCCTTCGATAGTGATTCAAATGAAAAATCATTTATTAGTGCTTCTATGTTACCCTATTATACAAAAGCAAATACACATCAAAGCTCTATATATGCCTCATTTTTATTAAACCCTTATGTAAAAGGTGCTATTGAAAACCCTAATTATTATTTTAAGAATACCAATAGAAAAAAACTTGAATACCTAGATTTATTGCTCTTGACTCAAGGTTGGAGCAAATATGATTGGGGTTCTATTTTTACGGGAGAACCTAAGCTTCTGCATACATTTGAACAAGGTGTTACAATTAAAGGGAGGCTCACCAATCAAACAGTAAAAGATTCTACCAACATTTTTTTAATGTCTGATAAAACACAAATTATTGAATCTACCCCAGTGGTAGGTAATCAATTTGAATTTAGTAATATAAATTTAGCCGACAATTCGCGCATAAATTTAACTATTGCAAGGTCTAAATTAAAAAAGCCTAAAACCGAACTAACTTATGTATATGCAAAACCAGAGCCTCAATTAGGGGTATTAGCAAAGCAAAATAAAGACACTGTTTCATTTAATAATTTTGAACCATTCGTCTTAACTAACGAAGAAGTTTTAGATACCGTTGTGCTGCAATATAAGTCAGAACCTAAACACAAACCTGTTTCCGCTTCAATTTTTACCCCTATTTTGACCGAAAACATAAAAACCAAACAGCTTGGAATTTTAGAATACATACAATCTAGAGGATTTCTAGTTGTAGATAACAATTTTGATATTAGAATTTATAACAGACGTGCGCAAAGGTTAATGGGACCTCCAGCAAATACAAATGTGTATTTAGATGATATTCAAATTGCTTCTGAATACTCTGAATTTGGTAACAGTCTTAATATTATACAGTACACCTACATTCGCGATTATGAAGAAATTCATATCTCTAAGTTTGGAAATGGCACCATATATCTTTATACCAATCAAGATGTTGAGACTAGTTGGGGAAAGAACAGATTTTTTAAAGAAGTTTCTAATTTTGGTTATGCATCTCAAAAAGAATATTATCGCCCAAAGTATGCTTCTAATGTAGATAATATCTTTAGAGATTACGGCGCTATATATTGGACACCTGAGATAACTATTAATTCATCTGATTCTACGTCTGAAATTACCATTCCACGTATGGATCAAAGTGATATACTCATTACTGTCATGGGCGTAAATGAATCTGGTAAACTCATATTTAAAGAAAAGGTGATTCATTTAGACTAGTTATTTCTTTACAATTTTAGCCATGTAGTGCGATAACTGGCTGCAAAAGAAATCATTAAACTGAGAATTAACAGTTGCGATTCAATAATTTAGGTAATTGCTACTCAATTGAATAATTAGAATAGAAATACTCGGCCCTTAAATATAATTTTTCATTATTATCTCCCAACCTGTAACTCTTTCGTTCTGCATTGAATTTTATGTTAGTACTTGTATCATATGACAGGTTTTCTATCCAACTTGTATGGTCAGAGAGCTTAACTTTATTTGCTACCAAATCAAAGGTTTGCGCATCGAATATGTACGACCATTGATCTGCTTCTTCTCCATCTGTTTTATAGGAGACGTTTACAATATAACACGGTCTATCTTCATGGGTAACTTCTCCTCCATAAGTAAGTACCGCGTTATCACTCAATAACCCAAACGGCTGACATATAACGTAATGAGCAGCAAAAAAAGAATAATTGAGAGCATCTATTTCACTTTGCTCTGTAACCGGTAAAATTGAATCATTAAGAACTCTAGTGTACTTCCCATTATCATAATTGTATCCAACATTTCCATCAGCATTCAAATCTCTGATACTACCTTTTAACACTTCCCCGAAATGAAAAGTTTGATGCTGATCTATTCTTCGTTCTATACTACCATCTTCCAGAAATAACATTGTAGTCTTTTTAAAGCTTAAGGTTTTAATGCTATTCCAAGCTTCAATCCCACCATGTGCATCAACGCTTTTAGCCACAATTTCCTTGGCTTTATTAGTTTCTTTTGCTTCCTGATTACAAGCAGTTAATACTAGACAAAAAGCTATAAAAAAACCGAAACGTACTGCCTCGGTTTTTATATTATTTTTAAAGTTATTCATTATGAAGACGCTTAATTAGTGGTCGTTTTTACCATCACCATCATGGTCATGAGCTTGCTTCTCATCATGTTGATCTCCCTCTTTTTCAATTTTTTTAAGTGCCATTTTACACTTTGGACATTCACCTTCTTCATCATAGGTCTTACCTTCCTCACAATCCATCGGGCATTGGTATGCAAAATTCATTGCCATATCTGCATCATTGGCGGCATCGCTTTCATGCATTTCTGTACCATTATGATGTTCAGATTCATGTTTGCCTTCTTTACATGAAGTAAACACTAGTGTAAATGATAATAACAGACCAAGTGTTAATATTGATTTTTTCATGGTTTTGATTGTTTAGTGTTGTTTATTAATTTTCTAGTTCTCGTTCTTATGATCGTTGACAATCTCTTTATCTCTGTACTTGCAACATGGATGTACACTGTTATAAGCCTCATCTGTTGCTTTAAGGTCTTTGGTATCATGACCCACTGCAACAATATTTTTTTGAATGGTCTTTAAATCTGTTTTACGTTCATCAAATATGAGTTTTAATTCATGTGTTTTGACATTCCAAACCGCAGACTTAACTCCTTTTGTCTTAATGCTTGCTTTCTCTATACGTTCTTTACACATCATACAAACACCATCTACTTCTAACGAGGCTGTGGCATTTTTATTCTGTGCAAATGCTGTTATACTTAATAGCATTATGCTTATTATTACAAAATTCCTTTTCATTTTTCTTTAATTTATTTTTAATCTTAATCCTACATAATACATACTGCCAAAAATTGGACCGTACACCTGAGTTGAATCAAAATATGACCCAAATGGGTTGTCGGCACTTACAATAGGATTGTTTTGTTTAACATTAGTAATGTTTTCTCCACCTAAATATACTTCAAATTTTGGAGAAAATACTTTTGTGATTTGCGCATTCAAGGTAGCAACGGTATCTGAATTCTCAGGAAGTTGATATTCAACTGGACTTCCAAGCGTTGTATAAAAACGTTGTGCTCCCAACCAATTAAAGGTTGCATCAAATTTCCACATACTATTATTCTTGATTGCTGTTTCATAAGATATATTCGCAAATACACGATGTTTAGGTGTTAAGGCTCTTTCAAGCTTCCCAACAGTATAATCTGTTTTAATATCGTAATACTTATATGCAGTTCTAAGGTCAAATCTTTCAAAAGCATTGTAATTAAACTCAACTTGAAAACTATTTGCGTAGCTTACGCCATCTAAGTTATAAATGTTCACTTGGGTTGGGGTTTCGAAGTCAACAATTACCTGGTTTTTAAAATCGGTTCTATAAAAGTCGAAAGTTAAATCGGCCTTTCTATTAAACAAATCAAAACCTTGCAAATATGAAACACCGTAATTCCAAGCTATCTCAGGGTCTAACCCGTAAATATCGCCATCGGTATTCAAAATATTAATGGTTCTAGAAGTAGCAAACATTTTTTGATTCTCGGCAAAAATATTGGCACTGCGCTTTCCTCTTCCAAATGAAGCTCGTAAAGCAGACTTCTCCCAAGGGGCATATCTTATATGAAATCTTGGTGTGATAAAAGTACCCATCAAATTATGATGATCAATTCTTATTCCTGCAGTTAGATTAATTGCCTCCAAATTATCATAACTGTACTCAAAAAACCCACCAAAGGACATTTCTGATCTTTCGTATGTTGTATCTTCAACAAGTTCATCGTAATGATCATAGGTATAGCTTGCCCCAGTTTTAATTTTATGTCTAGAATCACTAATAATTGAATTGTATACAATATTACCATAAACACTATTGTGTAAAATATCATACTTTCTCAATCCAAAATATGATTCCTGATCATGGTGACTATAGGCAAATTGAACTCCTAAACTTTGATATGGAATCTCTGGATTAACATATCCAAGCTTTGCTGATGTTTCAATTCTTCTAGTATCAATTTCACTCCCCCAGGCATTGGTTGTTAATTGGTCAAAATCTGGGTTAAAATCTAATTGCCCTGTTTGCTTTTCGTCTCTTAAGTACTTAACATTTATAAAACTTACCAATCCATTTTCGGTGTCGGTATATTGCCAACGATTCATTACATTAACTTGTTTCGCCAAAGGCATATCTAGAAACGTATCGTTGTTATTATCAAACTTTTTATCTCTTAAATTTCCGTGGATATACAGGCCCGTACTCCATTTATCACTAACACTTGTGTTCACGTGGGTATTTAATTCTAAACGTCCGTTGACCGAGCCATATAGATTGACAAACAATTTATCATCAAAAGCTGGTTTTTGCAATTCTGCATTGATTTGCCCTGCTATACTTTCAAATCCATTCACTACACTTCCCGCGCCTTTTGTAATTTGAATACTCTCAACCCAAGTTCCTGGAATAAATGTTAAACCAAAGGCTTGGGATGCACCTCTAATAGAAGGAATATTTTCTGTTGCAATGAGAATATATGGGCTCGTTAATCCTAACATCTTGATTTGTCGGGTACCAGTTATTGCGTCAGAAAAATTCACGTCAATTGACGGATTGGTTTCGAAACTTTCAGAGAGGTTACAGCATGCAGCTTTTAATAACTCCTCACTGCTTATATTAATGAGATTTTCTGAAGCCAAGTATGAGGTTGCTGAGGCCTTATTTCTTCCTTCTAAAGTAATTTCGTCCAAAGTACTCATTGGTTTTAACCAGTGTCGAATTTCTCGTGGTTCTGTAATAGTTAAGGTATCTGTTGTAAACCCTACGTAACTAATAATTAGTTTTCTGTATTCAGTTTTATAATCGATGTTAAACTTTCCGTCAATATCTGTGACAGCACCCACTGAAGTTCCTAACCAATGTACATTTGCTCCAGGGAGTGGAATCTCTTCGTTAGTATTGTTTGCTTCAAACACAACTCCTTTAATTTGGTTTTGAGAAGTTATAAGTGCTGGAAGTAATATTAATATGTATAATATTTTTTTCAAGGTTATTTGATTATGAGGTTAATAATAGCTAACAACCTCATTATTGCAACGGGTTGTTGAAAGGTATTAAATCATTAAATCAAATTAGAAAAACCTGGTCGATAATTTGTCTATCTACAACCAGATCTGGCGGCGAGTAATCTTTAAGAGGAATTATTAATTGAGATAATTCGTTAAATAAATTTTTATAGGATTTTAATAATGAAGAAATCAACAGATGTTGCTCAAATTCAAGATCTTCAAAAGAATTTATCTTTAACTGATCCTGACCTTCAAACACGTCTACGGTCTCTTTACAACATGGCTTTTTAATAATCTGTTCAGAAACCATCTCATTGGTTTCCATATTACATTTTATGGCTTTATCAAATATTGAAATATCAATGAGTGTTTCACCACAATAATGTTTTTCAATGGTAAATGAAACCGTTGAACACATCACTAATAATCCTAGAAATAAGGAGAATACCTTATGTGCAATTTTTTTAATCACAACGCAAACATACTAAAAATGAATTTTAACCAGTATCTTTTTAAAAACCATTAACAACATTACTTTTGTAATCTATGGAAATAGAAGGCCGGTAATAACACCAATAAAACAATGGGTTGAATTAAAAATCGTCTAATATTAAAGAACAAATAGTAATCTTCTTGACGTGGATTAATTACAAAATATAAAAAGGCTGCAATTAAAAAAACATAGGCTATCAAGTATACTATTAGGGCAAATTTTATCATTCCCTTGCTCTTAAATACATTATAAATTATGGCAAGTGAAATGATTGTGTTTAACCCATATCTCAAACTTGTAAAAACTGTTAGCTTCAAGGTCTCTCGACGAGGTGAATCAATGTACAAATAATCATTTTTAAAAAATTGAAGATAGGGGTCATAAAATAGCGAATCTTCAAAATATCTAATGAGCACTAATAGTAAAAAGAGTATGAACAATCCCGTATATTTAGTCAGCTTATTCATTTCGCTTCTTTACTTTATCATATCTGTTTACCCATATCATCCATAACAAAAAGACCATTCCATAAATTATTAAAGGGAAAATTATGGTGTGTAATATTTCACGACGCCATGGATAGTGATATAATCCAATAGATAAAATCACTATTCTAGCTAAATTAACTACATAAATTAGGGTACTCCCTGCTAATACAAACAATACCGTTGGTTTCCAACGTCCGGCAAATGCCACAATAAAAGAAATAAATAAAATAATGACACTAAGCGAATTACATCCTTCAATTATTCTGGCTACGTATTTATTGTTTATCACAAGTTTAATGGAAGCTTCATTTGGGTGAGGAATCGCTTGTGTCTCATATCCAACAGTTTTTAAAAGCGATTGACTTTGCTTGGCTGTTAAACTTGTAATATAATCTGGATAGTATGTTGAATCTTTGGAGAAATCTAGATATAATTTATAGGTCATTGACAGCAATGCATACACCAATATAAACGTTGCAATAAATTTTACTACAGCTCGATATTTAACGAAAAGTGTTTTCAGATTGCGCTTTATTTTAAATATTTTTACGAAAAATTTTAAGAATGACTCTAAAGTCCCTTGAACCAAAAGTAGTTGAAATAGTTTCAAACGCCAATGAAACTATAGAAAAACGTTTGTATAGTATTTGCGAACTTTTAAATGCTCATATTAATTATTATGATTGGGTTGGATTTTACTTTAGAAATGGCGACAAGGAAGAACTAAAACTAGGACCGTATGTGGGAGAACCCACAGACCATACCATTATACCGTTTGGAAAAGGAATCTGCGGTCAGGTTGCTGTAAGCAATCAAAACTTTGTTGTTCCTGATGTAAGCGCGCAAGACAATTATATTGCCTGCAGTATTACTGTAAAATCTGAAATTGTTGTACCTATTTTTGTGAACGGAGAAAATATTGGACAAATAGATATTGACTCTAAAACTATAGACCCCTTTACTGATGCAGATGAACGTTTCTTAGAATTTGTATGCGAGAACATAGCTACTATTTTGTAGTTGTTAATAACTTATAACTTTCGTTAAAAAATCATTGCTATTTCGTCTTTTTAAGGTGTCAAATTTTGACATTAATTGCTACTTTTGCGCTTTAACGCACAACACAACAAAATGAGCAATAATAAGACGATTAAATCAGCTTTAATATCTGTTTTTAGCAAAGATGGTTTAGCACCAATTGTAGAGAAATTAAACGAGCAAGGAGTAACAATTTATTCTACCGGTGGAACGCAAAAATTTATAAATAACCTAGGGATTGATGTAGTTCCTGCGGAAGATATTACTTCTTATCCTTCTATACTTGGAGGGCGTGTAAAAACGCTTCATCCAAAGATTTTTGGAGGTATATTAAATCGTCAAGACAATGCTCAGGACGTTGCTGAATTAGCAACTTATGAAATTCCTCAAATTGATGCGGTAATCGTAGATTTATATCCTTTTGAAAAGACCGTTGCATCTGGAGCTAGTAAGCAGGATATAATTGAAAAAATTGATATTGGTGGTATTTCCCTCATAAGAGCTGCGGCAAAAAATTATGCCGATGTTACCTGTGTTTCTTCTGTAGATGACTACGCCGAATTCTTAGAATTATTAGAAACTAAAAATGGAGAAACCTCAGAGGATGATAGAAAGCGTTTTGCCAGAAAGGCTTTTAACGTATCATCGCATTACGATTCAGCTATTTTTAATTATTTCAATAATCATGAAGACGCTGTTTTAAAAATTAGTGAGACGAAGGGTCGCGTGTTGCGTTATGGTGAAAATCCACATCAAAAAGGATTTTTCTTCGGTGATTTTGAAGCCATGTTTACAAAACTTCATGGTAAAGAACTAAGCTACAATAACCTTTTAGATGTTGATGCTGCTGTTAATTTAATCCTCGAATTTAAAGTTGAGGCACCAACATTTGCAATCTTAAAACACAATAATGCCTGCGGATTTGCCCAGCGCGATACAGTGCATCAGGCTTATGTCGATGCCTTGGCTGGTGATCCGGTTTCTGCTTTTGGAGGTATTCTAATTTCTAATTCTGAAATTGACAAAGCCACTGCCGAAGAGATTCATAAATTGTTTTGCGAAGTG
>CAZAPO010000161.1:0-18575 GCA_964487005.1 uncultured Flavobacteriaceae bacterium | reverse complement strand
GCAGTAGTTGTAATGGCTTATGCTATAGGCCCAATATCAGGATGCCATATCAATCCGGCAATTTCAATTGGAATGCTGGTAGCAGGAAAGCTTTCTTTTAAGGATACTGTTAGTTATGTTCTTTCACAATGTGTTGGTGCCGTTTTGGCAATTTTAGTATTGTCAACCTTATTGAATGGTCAAGCTGGTTTTGAAGCTGCCGAATGGGCTTATGGTTCTAATGGTTGGGGAGAAGGTTACTTAGGCGAATATTCTATGCAAGCAGCTTTTATTGCTGAAATGGTGTTTACTGCAATTTTCTTAATTGTTATTCATGCAACGACATCAAGACTGGGTAATGCTAATATGGCAGGTTTAGCTATAGGTTTAACCTTAGTACTCATTCATTTAGTTGTTATACCCATCACAGGAACATCAGTCAATCCAGCAAGAAGTTTAGGTCCTGCTGTATTTGCGGGTGGAATGGCCTTAACTCAATTGTGGTTATTTATTGTAGCACCTATAGTAGGCGGTATCTTAGGAACTTTTATTTGGAAGTATGCAATTGCTACAAATGAAAATTAAAAAAAAGCCTTACAAATTGTAAGGCTTTTTTTAAAGTAAAACTAATATGTGTTAATTGTTGTTTTCCTTTTTTAAAGAAATTTCAGCTACCGAATTTTCTAATGATGCATTTTCATTACCACCTTTTGGTTCAATAGTAATGTTTAAGCTTAATGCATCTTCAATATACGGTACCGATTTTAATTTTCTGTCTGATGCATCCAGAATGCCTAAATTTACCATTCTGTCTTGCATTTGTGCCCATAATTGATAAGATTGTTCTTCCGAAATTTCTGGTAAAGAAACTACATCTATTAATGACGACTTTTCAATTGGGTTAATATATGCAACCGTTTTTAAATCCTCTGCTCTTTCATTTCCTCGTAAAACATATTTTGCTGTTTCAGGATTGTTAAGCTTCATAAACTGTCGCATTACATCATCCAGCTTGTCGTTATTATTATCAATATCATCACGCAAGTCAAAAATTTCATCAGCAATCGTATTGTTTTCGTCTAATAAAGATCTGTTTTGTTCGTATAATAGGTATGACGTTCCTGCAAATACTAAGGCCGCAATACTTGCAGCTATGCTAAACCAATGCGCAGCTCTGCGTTGTGGTTGCATTTTAATAACAGGTTTCTCATCAATAGCATCCATGATGTTATCAAAAGTAAACATTGGAGGTTGCACAGCTTGGGCTTTTGCAACAAGTTCTAACTGATCTTGTAAAAGATCATACTCTTCTTTTACCTCAGGATACTTAGAGATATAAGATTCAACCTTTACTGTTTCTGAAACACTAGTAGTTCCTATTAGATATTTATCTAACAAACCAGAGTTTAAAAAATCTTGTACTTTTTTTTCCATGACTTTAAACTTTATGGATTATAGATTTTTTTAAGTTCTCTTAATCCAATTTTTAATCTAGACTTAATTGTACCCAACGGAATATCAAGTTCTTCGCTTGCTTCTTGCTGTGTCATACCTTCAAAAAATAAGGCTTTAATCACAGTTTGGTACTTTAAGTCCAGCGTTGCAACATGTTTCTGTAAATCAATGGTATCTTGATTTAATCCTAATGTTGATATCTTATATACGTTAGAATCTGCAATCTGGATTTCTTTTTCGAACTTTAAATTATGACTTCTTAATTTATCAATAGCTGTATTTCTGGCTATTCTATAAAGCCAAGTGAACAATTTTGCTTTTGCAGGATCGTACTTTTTAGAGTATCTCCACACCTTTATAAAGGTTTCTTGCAAAACGTCTTGAGCCATTTCTTCATCTCTTATTATTTTATTGATAACACCAAAAAGAGATGCCGAATAGTTTTCGTAGATAATTGGAATGGCTCTTTTATCACCATCCTTTAATAAACTAACGATATGTTTTTCTAGCTGAGAAACCAAAACAATTTATTACGTGCGAAATATAAAGTTAATAAAATAGAAACAACTATGGTGCCAGTAATTATTTGGGATGAGGCTTTTCATTGGGTTGGAAATTTACTTAGTAACGTAAAAAGCTAAATAATATTTACTTCGGCCTCTAATTTTATTTTAAAAAGGCGTTCTACAGTATGTTGAATCAACTTTGATAATTTAAAAATATCTTGTCCTTTCGCCGCTCCATAATTAACAAGCACCAAAGCTTGTTTATCATGAACACCATAATTTCCAAAACTTTTTCCTTTAAATCCGGCTTTTTCAATTAGCCAACCTGCTGGAACCTTAACACTTTCGTCTGAAACTTTATAACATGGTATTTCGGGAAAATTATTTCGCAGATTTTCATACTCATGATTAGATATAACTGGGTTCTTAAAGAAACTACCGCTATTGCCAATTTCCTTAGGATTTGGCAGTTTTGATTCCCTTATGTTAATTACTGCTTTTGATACATCTTGAATACTTGGCTCTTTTATCCCTAAATGCTGCAATTTGTCTTTAATTGCTCCGTATCCTGTATGAATTGTATGCTCTTTTCTGGTAAGTTTAAAGGTTACACTGGTAATAATATACTTTCCTTTTGCTTCTTGCTTGAAAACTGAATTTCTATATCCAAATTTACATTGAGCTTTATTAAAAACTACCAATTCCCCAGTTACAACATCAATGGCTTCGCAAGATTGAAAAACGTCCTTCACTTCTACACCATAAGCCCCAATATTTTGAATGGGTGCCGTACCAACATTTCCTGGTATAAGTGACAGATTTTCAATACCACCAAAGTCTTTCTCAAGACACCATAATACAAATTGATGCCAATTTTCCCCAGCATTTGCCTTTACCACAACGTGGTGGCCGGTTTCGTCAAGAATTTCAATTCCCTTTAGATTGATATAAACAACAAGATCTTCTATATCGCGTGTTAATAACATATTACTTCCACCGCCTAAGATGAATTTATTTGGATGCTTTTTTGACGCAAGTATTTCCTTGAGTTCAGTAATACTGCCAACATCTACAAATTGCTTTGCGATGGCATGAATACCAAAAGTATTATAGGGTTTTAAAGATATGTTATTTTGTATTTTCACTAAGCGTTGTACTCCTTAAGGGCTTCTCTTAATATATTAATGGCAGCCTTTAAGTCCTCTTCTTTAAGTACGTAAGCAATTCTAACTTGGTTTTTACCAAGTCCATCACTAGAATAAAATCCAGCTGCTGGTGCAACCATTATGGTTTCATTATTCAAGCTAAAGTTCTCTAATAACCATTGGGCAAAATCATCAGTATTATTTACAGGAAGCTCGGCAATGCAATAAAAGGCGCCTTTTGGCTTTGCTACTTTTACACCTTCAATAGTTTGAAGACCTTCAATAAGCGTATTTCTTCTAGAAACATATTCATCAATAACATCATCAAAATAACTTTGCGGAGTGTCTAAAGCGGCTTCACTTGCTATTTGAGCATATGTTGGTGGCGATAGTCTTGCCTGAGCGAATTTTAAAGCGGTATTAATCACTTCTTTGTTCCTAGAAACTATGCAACCTATTCTGGCCCCACACATACTATATCTTTTTGAAACCGAATCGATCATGATAGCATGGTCTTCTAATCCCGGTTCCTGCATTACAGAATAGTGCTCTGTGCCATCATAAGCAAATTCTCTATAAACTTCATCGGCAATAAGAAAAAGATCATGCTCTTTTACAATTTTTGCTAATTTTTGGATTTCTTCCTTACTATAAAGGTATCCTGTTGGATTTCCTGGATTACATATTAGTATTGCCTTGGTTTTAGGAGTTATAAGTTTTTCAAACTCCTCAATTGGAGGTAAAGCAAAGTTATTTTCAATTTTAGATACAACTGGCACAACTTTTACTCCTGAGGCAGTAGAAAATCCATTGTAATTAGCGTAGAAAGGTTCTGGAATAATTACTTCATCACCATCATCCATTATACTGCCAAATGTAAATAAAAGTGCTTCACTTCCGCCGGTGGTTACTATAATCTCTTCTGAACCAACTTCTATGTCATTCTTAGCATAATACCCTACAATCTTTGTTCTATATGTTTCCGATCCTTCAGACCTACTATACGCAACAACGTCAAGCGTATTATTCTTTACAGCGTCTAAGGCAATTTGTGGTGTCTTAATATCTGGCTGACCAATATTTAGATGAAACACTTTCACTCCTCTTTTTTTAGCATCTTCTGCAAAGGGCACCAACTTCCTAATTGGTGACTGTGGCATTGCTTTTCCTTTATTTGAAACGGTTGGCATTGATTGAATTTTTATGATGTGCAAAGTTGCGAAATTTATCTTAAAGTTTCTTTAAAAAATGAGGCTTTGAAAATGTTTTTGTTAAAAGATTTGTAAATTGTAATAAGCCCGTTTAAGGAAATTGCATGAAAAAAATTCTTCTAATAATTTTTATTCTATTTATTGGTAATAACCTAGTGTCATCACAGGGTAGATTTGTATTGAATTATAAGGATAATAGTAAAATTAACTTCAAACTAATTAATAATCTCATCGTTATTCCGGTGGAGGTAAATGGTGTAAAACTTTCATTTATTTTAGATACTGGCGTTAGTAAACCCATACTGTTTAATTTCGTAAACTTAAATGAAGAACTTAAAATTAATCAGACAGAGCGAATTTATTTAAGAGGTTTAGGAGAGGGTGATTCAGTCGAAGCCTTGAGATCTGGTAATAATATTTTGAAAGTAGGAGATGCGGTTTCCATAGGGCAAGATCTTTATGCAATTTTTGACCCTAGTTTAAATTTTGCCCCTAAACTAGGCGTACCTATTCATGGAATTATTGGATATGATCTTTTTAAAGATTTTGTAGTTGAGGTTAATTACTCAACAAAACAATTAAAGTTACATAACCCAGATACCTACGTCCCTAAAAAATGTTCTAAATGTCGAACTTTCAACTTAGACTTTAACAATAACAAACCTTATATCGATGGAATGGTTCAAGTTAGTGGTAACACTATTCCCGTAAAATTATTAATAGATTCTGGAGGGAGCGATGCCTTGTGGTTATTTAAGGATGACGAAAAAGGGATACATTTACCTGAGAAGTATTTTGAAGATTTTCTTGGCAGAGGTTTAAGCGGTAGTGTCTATGGTAAAAGATCAAGGATAGATGGTGTCATGTTTGGTGAGTTTGCCTTACGAAGAGTAAATACTGCCTTTCCCGATTCAACGTCAATTTCGTTTGCTAGAAAATTTACTGAACGTAATGGGAGTATAGGTGGTGAAGTATTGAGACGATTCAATGTGATCTTTGATTATCCTAATAAACAAATTACGTTGCGAAAAAATAAAAATTATAAAGATCCATTTTATTACAATCAGAGTGGAATAGTGCTTCAGCATAATGGTGTACGCGTTGTCAAACAGAGGAATAAAGAAATTCAGCGCGTAGAAACAAGTTATGGTACTACTAATGAAAGCGGAGGAGGAACCACCATTAATCTTACACAATCATATAAATATGTATTGGCACCATCCTTTGAAGTGGTTGAAATTAGAAAGGACTCGCCGGCGCATAAAGCGGGAATAGAATTAGGAGATATTGTACTAAGAATAAATAATAAGGAAGCACATATGTTTACTATTCAGGAAATTACACAATTGTTTTATGGTGAAGCTGGTAAACGAATACGAATGATTGTAGATAGGGATGGAATTCAGATGAGGTTTAGTTTTATTCTTACAGATTTATTGAAATAAAAAAACCTCCAATTTTATTGGAGGTTTTAGTAGTTATTTTTTAAATATTATTGCTGTTCAATAACACTTTTGTTTTTCTTTTTAAGCACGCTGTCTTTATTAGGATCTACAACAAGCCCTTTAATTTTTAAAGCTACTGTAGGTCTGTCAGCGTTAGAAGTAACAGTTATAGTTTTACGTATAGGCATTACTCTATTAGTATCATATTTTACTTCAATTTCACCAGTTTCACCTGGCATAATAGGTGCTTCAGGTTTCTTTGGCACTGTACACCCGCAGGTAGATTTAACTTTCGATATAATCAATGGAGCGTCTCCAGTATTCTTAAATTTAAATATGCGAACACCATCAGCACCTTTATCGATAGTTCCATAATCAATAGTTTCTGATTCAAACTCGATTTTAGCTACTTTTTCTTGTGCATTACCAGCGAAGCTAAGTAATCCAACAAATAAAATCATGACTAATTTTTTCATAACTCTTGCTTTTAATTCATGGTAAACTTACATACAATTTGAACAATCTACAAAAATATTGGATGTAATGCACACACGATGTAATATATGTCATACTTATGAGTACATAAATCATTCATTTAATTTCGCAAAAAGCAAATTATACCTACTTTTGCACATTATTATTCAAAAACTGTTCCAAAGAGATGTCAATACCATCGCAATACGACGCCAATAAAGTAGAAGATAAGTGGTACAATTACTGGATGAAACATGATTTCTTTCATTCAGAACCAGATGAAAGAGAAGCGTATACAATAGTTATCCCTCCGCCAAATGTGACGGGTGTATTGCATATGGGACATATGCTAAATAATACAATTCAAGATGTACTTATTAGACGGGCGCGACTTAAAGGGTATAATGCGCTTTGGGTACCTGGTACAGACCACGCTTCAATCGCAACAGAAGCAAAAGTGGTAGCGAAACTTCGTGAAGAGGGTATTAATAAGGAAGATATAACGAGAGAAGAATTTCTGTCACATGCATGGGAATGGACCCACAAGCACGGCGGAATAATCTTAGAGCAATTAAAAAAGTTAGGTGCATCTTGTGATTGGGAACGCACAAAATTTACGATGGATGACGACCTGTCTGAAGCCGTGATTGATGTTTTTATTGATTTATTCAAGAAGGGATTAATTTATCGTGGTTACAGAATGGTAAACTGGGACCCACAAGCGCAAACAACACTTTCTGATGAGGAAGTTGTTCATGTAGAAAGAACCGATAAGCTTTATTATGTAAACTATCAGATTGAAGGAGCAGATGATTATGTTACTATCGCAACAACGCGTCCCGAAACAATATTGGGTGATACCGCTGTTTGTGTTAATCCTAATGACGAACGTTTTAAACATTTAATTGGGAAAAACGTTGTTGTTCCAATTTGCAACCGTATAGTGCCAATAGTCTTGGACGAATATGTTGATATGGAATTTGGTACTGGCTGTTTAAAAATTACCCCTGCTCACGATATTAATGATAAAGAGATAGGTGAGCGCCACAATCTTGAGGTAATTGATATCTTAAATGATGATGGAACACTCAACAGTTTTGGGTTACAATATCAAGGTATGGATCGAGCAGTAGCTAGAAATGAAGCTGCCAAAGAATTAAAGGAACTTGGTGTATTAGTAAAAACTGAAGATTACACCCACAAGGTTGGAACTAGCGAACGAACAGGAGCAGTTATTGAACCAAAAATTTCGGCTCAATGGTTTCTAAAGATGAAGGATCTTGCAAAACCTGCTCTTGATAATGTAATGAATGATACTATAGAGTTTCATCCAAAGAAATTTAAGAATTCTTATAGAAACTGGATGGAAAATGTTCGTGACTGGAATATTTCGCGCCAGTTATATTGGGGGCATCAAATTCCGGCATACTACTACGGTGAAGGTGTAAACGATTTTGTGGTCGCAAAAACCAGAGAAGAAGCTTTAGAGTTAGCTAAAAAACATAATCCTACAATCACTTTAGAGGGACTTCGCCAAGAATCTGATGTAGTTGATACCTGGTTTTCGTCTTGGTTATGGCCAATTTCAGTTTTTGATGGAATTAGAAATCCTGATAACGAAGAGATAAAGTACTATTATCCAACAAATGATTTGGTTACAGCACCCGAGATTATGTTTTTTTGGGTTGCACGTATGATTATTGCTGGATACGAATATCGAGGTGAGCTTCCATTTAAAAATGTTTACTATACAGGGATTGTTCGTGATAAACAGGGTCGTAAAATGAGTAAATCTTTAGGAAACTCACCAGATCCAATTGAGTTGATTGAAAAATATGGAGCAGACGGTGTACGGGTAGGAATGCTTATGTGCTCTCCTGCTGGAAATGATCTGCCATTTGATGAAAGTTTATGCGGACAAGGAAAAGCCTTTTCAAATAAAATATGGAATGCCTTTAGATTAATTAATGGTTGGGAAGTGGCCCAAGTTGAGCAACCAGAATCGGCCAAGGTTGCTATTAATTGGTTTGAGAACAAATTTCAGCAAACATTAACGGTTATAGAAGATCACTTTAGTAAATATAGAATTAGTGATGCCTTAATGGAAACCTATAAACTTATTTGGAACGATTTCTGTTCATGGTTGCTTGAAATGGTAAAACCTGCTTATGGAACACCAATTGACGAGGATACCTATAATGCCGTAATCAATATCCTGGAGAACAATCTTAAAATATTACATCCATTTATGCCTTTCTTGACTGAAGAGATTTGGCAACATATAAGTGACAGAACTCCAGAAGAAGCCTTAATAATTTCCAATTGGCCAGAGCGTAGTGAAGTGAACGAAACTATAATCAAAGAATTTGATTTTGCATCTGAAGTTGTATCTGGAGTTAGAACTATTAGAAAACAAAAAAATATTGCGTTTAAAGATGCCATAGAACTCGCTGTACTCAATAATGAAAATGCATCAAGAACTTTTGATGTTGTTATTAATAAGCTTGGAAATATTTCTTCACTTAATTATACAGATGCTAAGATAGACGGTGCGTTGACCTTTAGAGTGAAGAGTAACGAATACTTTGTGCCAATGTCTGGAGCCATTAATGTGGAGGAGGAAATTGCAAAGCTTAAAGAAGAATTAAGTTATACTGAAGGCTTTTTGAAATCTGTTCAAAAGAAACTCTCTAATGAACGTTTTGTTAATAATGCACCAGAACAAGTTGTAATCAATGAACGCAAAAAAGAGGCAGATGCTTTAGCTAAAATTGAGACTCTTAAAGCAAGTTTGGCTAGTTTAAACTAAAAGTTAGCATTAGCCAAATACTTCTAATAATAGTAGGGTAGGGAAGACCACCAGACCAATATAAAATATGTACTTCCCTTGTATTCGGTCTTTTTTAGCATAAGAAAATACTTTTTCACCATTTGGTAAGGTTTTTTTAGAGGTAAATAATAGATACCCAATAACCAATCCTACAAAACCTCCCATAAAGGCGAAGAAATATCCACCTATAATCCATGGTCTTTGATTACCTTCTGGTTTTGCTAATTCTTCCAATCTTTGTTTTTTCAAAGATTCTAGCAGTTCTTTATCAACGCTTTTACCACGGTCTTTTAATATTTTTTGTGCCAAAGCATAGTCAAACTCATTCCACTCATCATATTTAAGAAGAATATCAAATAATTCTTCATTGGTAAATTCAAACAAATAATAGCTGGTATCAATGTCACTTAATTGTGTTTCAGCAATTTTTTCTAGAATAAGTTCGGCTTTATCAAAATCAGATTGCTTAATTCTAACTTCTATTTTATTGTTAATTGCACCTCCACCAGTAAATGTTACATCTACGGGAGGGGAGTTGTCATCTACGATGGTATCTATACCTTGCTCATTGAGTGCAATTTTTAGTTCATTTACTTGTTCAATGTCTGAAAATCTTCTGAAAATTGAGTATTCTTCTGTCATCGTTACTAAGGTACTTCTAATTAATGAGTAAAAACTAATTATCGATTTGATATAATTATTTTCTATACAAGAAATAATTATTTACAAGATCAATATACTTTTGTTTTGCTTCATCTTGAGATATATCTTGAGCTTGAAAGAGTGCATTTGTTTTGAAAGCATTAATTAATGGTTTTCTACTATTTGGTCTACCATAATCGTTGGTAGCTTTCTTATAATAAGCATAAAGTTTAAGAAGCACATCAGCAGGAAAGGGTTCAGTATGCGCATTAATGCGTTCTACAGCTTGTTTAAACTCTATATCTAACTCTTTAGGTGTCATGTTATTGTTCGGCAATTACCGTTTCACCACCTTTAACTTTTTGGTTAAGCGTTACTTTTATATTTGTATCTAAAGGTAAAAATAAGTCTACTCGAGAACCAAATTTAATAAATCCTGCATCAGCCCCTTGTTGCGCCGTATCATTTTTTTTGGCGTAATTGACAATTCGTTTTGCTAAAGCTCCCGCAATTTGTCGATACAATACTTTACCGTATTTGTTATTTTCAACCACTACCGTTGTTCGCTCGTTTTCTTCGCTTGCTTTTGGATGCCATGCCACCAAATATTTACCTGGATGATATTTACTAAAGACAACATTGCCACTAACTGGATAACGTGTAACGTGTACATTTATTGGAGACATAAAAACACTAACCTGAATACGTTTGTCTTTAAAGTATTCTTTTTCAAAAACTTCCTCAATAACAACTACTTTTCCATCAACAGGTGCAATAACCTGCAAATCATTTTGTTTTGTATGGCGTTTTGGATTTCTAAAAAATTGAAGAATGAGTATTAAAAAAATCAATAACACAACTTCTAGTGCCGTACTTAGCCAATTTATTGTAACAAACCTGTCAATAGCAAAAATGCCAATCACCACAATAAACAAAGTGATTAAAATTATTTTATGTCCTTCTTTATGAAACATATTTCAATATCCTTAAGAATAAATAAATAAATGGTGCTGCAAAAATAATACTATCTAACCGATCTAACAATCCACCATGTCCAGGCATTATAACACCGCTATCTTTTACACCCGCTTGCCGTTTGTATTTCGACTCAATTAAATCACCTATAGTCCCAAATACACTAATTATTATGGCCATAATCAACCACTCTGTAGATCCTAAGGTATTGGTGTATTTGGCAATAAAATAACTACCTATGCAAGCAAACATTAATCCGCCAAGAAATCCTTCGACGGTTTTTTTTGGTGAAATACTCGGGAATAATTTTTGTTTACCAAAATTCTTACCAACTATATAAGCAAAAGAGTCATTAATCCAAACTAAAATAAATGAGCCTAACAAAATATTAGGATTAAACTCCTCATAATAATTGGCAATTAAGATTATAAAAATAAATGCACTTGATAAATAAAAGGTGGTATTAATATATCGCTTTGTTATTAGTGACGGTAATGTCTTTTCAGTAAAAAGATCTCTTATTAAAAATAATTGCACAAAAATTGTTACCACATGTAGGATCTGTCTAGCAGTATCAAAACCCTCATTATCACCAAGCATTATTTGCCAATAGGCAAAAAGGAGGTACAGTGCTGCAAAAATAAAGTATGAAACAAAACCCTTGAGATTTATTAGTTTATTGAATTCGGCTAGGGCAATAATCCCAAATACAAAGAAAAGGGCAATTATCGCATGCTGAGAACTTAATGCAAGAATAAATAAAGTTACATAAAGTACACCTGATAAAGCACGAATAAGAAATTCCTTCATTTATAAGTCTTCTAAGAGCAGCAAATATAAGTTTTTTGAACTGCTTCCGTAGCTTAAAAAGTCGTTATCTTCACTAGCCTTAAAATGCTTGATCGTAGTAATATTAGTTGGAATCTTTTCTCGGTTTCTATCCTTGATCCCTCGTAAGCCTTCACTAATTGTTTCAACAAACTGACTCGTGGTTGCAAAAATCACAAAGTTTCGAGGTAATTCTTGAAGTTTTTTTTCTGCGATTTGATTTGAGGAAATTAATAGCGAACCATCGTTAGAAATTAAGTATTCGCATGTTGTTAAAAAGTAAGCACTGTCATTTGAACTTTTAGTAATGTTTAAATTGAACGTTTTAAATTTTTCTCCTAATCGTTCATCTAGTAGCATAACTTTTTCGTGACCCCAATTATTTTCCTCGAGAATTAATCCTAGGTTTTGATCTACTTCATCAAAATCTTCACAGTATAAAAATTTGCCGCCGTTTGCTTTAAAATTTATGGTAAAACGTTCGTCTATGGGAAGCTTAATATCAGGCATATACTTGCTTCTCTCATCATTATGAATTTCGTCACGAGAGGAGTCAGATTTTGGGCCGAAGATTTTGCGAAACAAGTTCATTTAGGGTCGTGCTATTAACCTGTTAAGTTCTAACTTGTTACCAAAGATATAAAATATTGCCTTATTCATTGAGCCGTTAATCGATTTTATAGGTATCTATTCTTCTTCAGAATTATCTGCTATGGCTTCTTCAGATTTTTTTTTGAACGGGCGTTCACCAAAAATCTTCTCTAAATTATCTTTGAAAATGACCTCTTTTTCTAATAGTTCTTCCGCCAGTGTAGACAGCTTATCCTTATTTGCTTCTAGAATACTTAATGCCCTTTGATATTGCTCTTCAATAATATCTGAGATTTCCTTGTCAATAAGCTCAGCCGTTTGTTCACTATATGGTTTTGTGAAACCATATTCGCTCTGACCAGAAGAATCGTAGTAAGTTAAATTTCCAATTTTATCACTTAAACCATAAATGGTTACCATTGCTCTTGCTTGCTTGGTTACTTTTTCTAGATCACTTAAAGCCCCAGTTGATATTTTACCAAAAACAACCTGTTCGGCAGCGCGACCACCCAAAGCAGCACACATTTCGTCCAGCATTTGTTCTGGTCTAACAATTAACCGCTCTTCTGGTAAATACCAAGCAGCTCCCAATGATCTACCACGCGGCACAATGGTTACCTTAACTAAAGGAGCAGCGTGTTCTAGTAGCCAGCTTACTGTGGCATGACCCGCTTCATGATAAGCCACGGCTTTTTTCTCGTCTGGAGTAATTATTTTATTCTTCTTTTCAAGACCACCAACAATCCTATCAACTGCATCTAAGAAATCTTGCTTTTCAACAGATTTCTTACCCTTTCTCGCTGCTATTAAGGCTGCTTCGTTACAAACGTTAGCTATATCGGCTCCAGAAAATCCAGGTGTTTGTTTAGATAAGAAATCTGTATCGACATCCTTGCCTTTTTTAAGAGGTTTTAAATGAACTTCAAAAATTTCTTTACGCTCTCTAACATCTGGTAAATCCACAAAAATTTGCCTATCAAAACGCCCAGCACGCATTAATGCTTTATCTAATACATCGGCTCTATTGGTTGCTGCCAAAACAATCACGTTGGTATTTGTACCAAAACCGTCCATCTCGGTTAATAATTGATTTAGCGTATTTTCTCGCTCATCATTAGAGCCTGAAAAATTGGCTTTCCCTCTAGCACGACCAATAGCGTCAATTTCGTCAATGAATATAATTGATGGTGATTTCTCTTTTGCTTGTTTAAACAAATCTCGCACTCTTGATGCACCTACACCCACGAACATCTCAACAAAGTCTGATCCCGATAATGAAAAGAATGGCACCTTTGCTTCTCCTGCAACGGCTTTGGCAAGCAAGGTTTTACCGGTTCCAGGTGCTCCAACTAATAGGGCGCCCTTAGGGATTTTACCTCCCAATGAAGTGTATTTCTCTGGATTTTTTAAGAAATCAACAATTTCTTGAACTTCTTCTTTTGCTCCTTCGAGGCCAGCAACATCTTTAAAAGATGTTTTAACTTCAGTATTTTGATCAAATAGTTTAGCTTTTGATTTTCCAATATTGAAAATTTGACCGCCTGCACCTCCACCTGCACCCGAGGACATTCGCCTCATAATGAAGATCCATACACCAATAATGAGCGCAAAAGGTAAAAGGGTAAGTAAAATATCACCCATTAAGTTCTGTTCGGTCTGGTAATCAAAAACTGTATTAAAATCTGTATTTGACTGCCTAATTTCATTAACGCGATTTTCAAAATTTTGTAAATCTCCTAATTCAAACTGATAATTAGGTGATTTGCCAAGTTGCGGAATTATTGAAGGTTTAGATGAAGTTTTATGCTCCTGTTTTGAGGCCGCTTCTGTAGTAAGAAATACTTTGGCTTTGGTTCTATTAATAATTATTACCTTATCAATATCACCATTTTCTAAATATTCAAAAAACTTACCTTGTGTTGTAGGAATCCCAACAGAAGAACCCATTCCACCCGATACCATTTGTATACCTAAAAATATGACGATGATAAATCCGTAAATCCAAAATGGACTAATTTTAGGTTTTTTATTAATAGGTTTTTTATTGTCTGACATTTAATTCTTTTTAATAACTGGTTTTTATTTCGGTAGTTACTGCATCACCCCATAGGCTTTCTATATCATAGTACTCCCTAATGTGTTTTTGGAAGACATGCACTACCACATTCACATAATCCATTAATACCCACTCGGCATTCTCACTACCTTCTACATGCCAAGGTTTATCTTTCGTTTCTTTACTGACCTTTTTTTGAATGGAATTAACTATGGCGTTAACTTGTGTATTTGAAGTTCCTTCGCAAATAATAAAATAATCGCAAACGGTATTTTCTATTTCTCTTAAATCTAAAATATTAATGTTATGTCCCTTTACATCTTCTATACCACTAATGATGACCGATATTAATTGGTCGGCATTACTATTTTCTTTCGTCATTAAATTGTTTTAATTTGTACAAAGTTATTATTTTTTTAGGTCTTTATACCTCTTGTAATCTTAAGAAAATTATAATTTCTTAATCATCAACCACATGAATGTAATCAAACTTAATGCCATTGACTCTACTAACACTTATTTACGAGAGTTAGCAGCAAAAAGGATGTTGGATGATTATACAGTAGTAGTGACTAATTATCAAACAAGAGGAAGAGGACAAAGAGGAGCTTCCTGGAGTTCTCAAAAAGGTAAGAACCTTATGTTTAGCGTGTTTAAGCGCAATTGCTGTGTTTCGGTAGACGATCAGTTTTATATTAGTATGGTAACTTCGCTGGCTATTATTAAAACGCTACAATCGTTTCAAGTGCCAAAATTAGCCGTAAAATGGCCAAACGACATTTTGTCAGAGCAAAAGAAAATATGTGGTATTTTAATTGAAAATGTCATAAAATTCAATGAAATTGAAGGGACTATAATTGGTATTGGACTAAATGTGAACCAAACACAGTTTAAAAATTTACCGCAAGCTTCATCAATTTTAAACCTTACCGGCGTTATTTATAATCCCGAAGAATTTCTAACAAAAATCGTTACCCATCTTAAATTCTATTTTGAAAAGCTGGAACAAGGAAAGCAAGATTTTATTAAGAGGGCTTATGAGGCACTTCTTTTTAGAAAGAACAAACCTTCGACATTTCAACAGAAAAATGGCGAAATCTTACTAGGCTTTATTAATGGAGTGAGTACCAACGGTAATCTTCAGGTCTTAACCGAAGACGATATTATCAAAGAGTTTGAGTTAAAAGAGATAAAATTATTATACTAGATTTCATTTGGAATACTAGTTGCCAAGGTTTCTATAAACTTGCTAATAGGTCCTTTTATCATCATAGCCATCATTGGATTGAAATCTCCCTGAAAACTTAATTTAACTTCACTTTGAGCTTCCGAAATTTCGGTGATATCACCCGTTAAGGAAAAGTCTAATTTGCCACCGGCTGCTCCTAAAACTATTTTATTTGGGGTTTGTAACTCTTTAATTTTAAGTACAATTTCCGGCATACCTGAAAGGGCAAATAAGAATTTATCGTTTTCAAGAACTTCAAATTTACTAATGTTTTCTGGCATTAATTTTTCAAAATTCCCAACATTGCTTAAAAAGTCAAAAACTTCCTGCGCGGATCTATCGATAGCTACTTTTGGTGATTTTAAATTCATAAGAAAATGTTTAAATGTAAATGGCGTAAATCAATTAACGTTCCATTCACCAGGATTGGCATTCCAATCTGACAAAGTTTCCACTTCTTTCTTAGTGATATATCGTGTGTCTAAGGCCTGTTCTAGTAAATTCTCATAGTTACTTAATGTATGCAGCGTGACATTTTCTTTTTCAAAGTTGTCCTTAGATATATCAAAGCCATAGGAGAAAATGGCAATCATTCCTTTAACATTAACCTCTGCTGCGCGTAACGCCTTTACTGCATTTAAACTACTTTTACCCGTACTTATTAAATCTTCAACAACCACTACATTTTGACCCTTTTGAAGAAATCCTTCAATTTGGTTTTGGCGTCCATGCTTTTTTGGCTCAGGACGCACATAAACAAAAGGCAGTCCTAAATATTCGGCCACCAAAGCTCCAATTCCTATGGCTCCTGTAGCCACACCTGCAATCACATCGGGTTTTCCGTAGTGACGCTCTATGTGTTTCGCCATTTTTTCTCGAATATAGTTTCTTATAGGAGGAAATGATAAGACAATTCTGTTGTCACAATAAATTGGTGACTTCCATCCAGATGCCCACGTAAAGGGTTCTTTTGGGCTTAGTTTAATAGCATTGACTTGTAGCAAAACTTCGGCAGTTTTTTTGGCTACGTTTTTGTTGAAAATCATAGTGGCAAAAGTACATGATTTTTTTAAGTTGTAACCTATTGAAACAACATAAAAAATTCTATTTTTACGAATCAAAATTTTGTTTAAAAATAGCAATGCACAAAATATTTGTAGGGGATAAACCCATCATACTTACCACTAAAGTTGAACGAGAAACCAACTTTAAAAACTACCTGCTTGAAACAGTTTCTATTGGTAAGGTTATAAAAGACCTACAAAAGAAAAATATTGAAGCTGTGCGACTTATAGGGAAAGATAAGAATACATTGTTAAAACGATTTTTAAAATTACTACCTAATGTAATTGCTGGAGGAGGGAAGGTGTACAATGATCATGGAGATGTACTTTTTATCTATAGAAACAATAAATGGGATCTACCTAAAGGGAAAGCCGAAAGCAAAGAAACCATTGATAAAACGGCAGTTCGTGAGGTTGAAGAAGAAACTGGAATTGATGGCTTAAGTATTATCAAACCCCTTGAAATGACCTACCATATTTTTAAAAGAAATGGTAAGCATCGTATTAAAGTAACCTATTGGTTTGAAATGCACTCTAATTATGACGGACCACTAATACCTCAGGAAAAAGAAGGCATTACCAAAGTACAGTGGTTAAACAAAGACCAAATGCAGATTGCACTTAATAATTCTTATGCAAATATTAGGGAGTTGGTATGAGGAGTTCTTTGGCCTAAGTGAATGGTGTCCCAATAATCTGAAGGTGCTATAAACCATGTACATTGTTAGTCTTTGAAATAAAAATCAGTACTTTCTTTTTTCAAAGTATTCAATTGTCTGTTCCACTTTTGGGTATACGCGATGTTTTATGTTCGCATATTTGAAACGAATAACCTGAAGTTTTGCTGATAATAGGTATTTTAGTTCGCCATCAGAGCTAATTTTTTTCAAGATTTTATTTGTTGTTGTTTCATCCCAAGCTCCATAATTATTTATCAACTCACCTGAATCGAATATATCATGATATTCATTTGCTATATACTCTTGTATCTTTGTGTTTATTGGGATTTCTGCTTGAACATGTTCTGACGACCTCTTTTCACCCAAAGTATATATAGTATTTAAACTCCTAATTATTTCCTTTGACTCAATGAGAGCCAAAGTCCCTTCATTGATTGCGCTATTATATGCATCTCTTCTAGGGTTGAAATATACAATATATGAGAATGCAAAATTTAGAGGATCTACCTGGAAATTACCGAAATCCGTTAGCCTTAAGATACTATCCATCTGGAATTCATCATAATTGATTACATATTGTATTAAGTTCTGCTGCTGCTCCATTGCACTTAGTTGATTATTCATTAAATTTTTCACCCCTCTTAATTCTTGCAGCAAACTTTCTGATAGCTCTCCTCCTTTAAGTACACTCTTTCTTTCAATATTCCAATTGTTCACCTGGAGCGCTATTAAAATTCCAACTACTACAAGGAAGATTTCTCCTATGGCATAAATTAAGTATTTACTGAACTTATTTTCAGTCAACAAGCGTTGCCTTATTTTTCTGAAGAATTTGATCATTGTTTTTCATTTTTTTAACGGAGGTTAACTTAAGAATAGGGTACTATTTTAATGGCGTGTATTCAACGTTAACTAAGGTAACCGTTTTTTGAGAGAATTTCAACATGTAGTATTACCTGTATCTTTGTTGTTTTGTTCTCGATTATGATTAAACTCATATTACTCTAACCTGTAAACAGGATATTGCATATGTGCAGCCTCGTAATGATTTGAGTTTCTGTATAACCAATTAAGTTGCATATAACCATTTTTAGCAAAGCGTTCATCATTGGCCTTTTTCTCTTCAAACTCTGCTTTTAGGTCAGCATCGTTTTCTAGTAGCTCTTTAGCAGTATCTTCAAATACATACCCAGAAAAATGTTCTTTTTGCTGTAAAATGGTATCAAAGAAATTCCAGTTAAAGAACGAGTCAGGTGCTGTGGGTTCTAGGGTTTCAAGCAAATAGCGAACACCAGCCTGATTGATGTCAATTAAATAATCTCCCTTTCTAAAGTTGATAGTTTTAGCGGCTGAAGAGACTACAACACTATGGTGTGGATAATGACCTTCATAAGCACTTTGTCGAGTTTTGTAATCTTCAATTCTGTAGGCTTCAACCGTAATTGTTGAATCATTTTCTAGCTGTG
>CAZAPO010000160.1:0-3720 GCA_964487005.1 uncultured Flavobacteriaceae bacterium | reverse complement strand
CCATGGGTTTTCCAGATTCGGCATAGCTTAAAATATGCTGCAATTCGGTGTCTGGGAGGCCTCTAAATCTTATAAACATAACCATAAGATCGGCAGTTTCTAAGGCTTTGAGTCCTTGAATATGGTCGGTTCTATTGGGGTCAATATATCCCAAAGAATCTACCGAATAACAGAGGGTCACTTTGGCATTAAGCTCCCGTTTGGCGATGTGTGCCAACATAGGCATTGACTCTTCTGAGCGGTATTCTTCATCGCCAATTACAAATACAATATGTGGTTGCTCCACAGTCGTATTTGTGCATGCACTAAAGGCCACGATGAGCAAAACATATAGAAATTTATAGAAGTAGTTCATAGAATATTAGTTTAATTCCTGTGGTGTGTAGAATCCTTTCTTGTCTTTTATTTGAGCGCGTATTTTTTGTACTTCCTCTTTTAAAATTGGTGTTCCTTCGTTTCCAAAGGCGTTTTTAATATAGGTAAGTACGGCCGCCATTTCTTCATCATTTAACATCCCTTCAAACGGTGTCATAGGTACTTGCCCTGGGTAATCTTTACCTAGTACCGAAATAGGGCCATGCAATCCTTTTAAGGAGAGTTTGATCAGGCGTTCGTCGTTTTCTAATACCCATTCACTACTCGCTAATGGCGGAAATCCTGATGCTGGTAAGCCCTTGCCATCGGCTTGATGGCAGGTACTGCAAAACCCTTCTTTTTCATAGATCGATCTGCCGTAGCTATAGACTTCTTTTAAGTCTTCTGCGAGGTGCTCTGGAAAGGTCTCTTCAACTTGAGTTTCGGGGGCAACGGTTCCGGTGAGTCGGTGTTGGGCTGCCAAAAATGTATCCAGCATCCAGTCATCGAGTTCGTGTTGTGCCGCTATATCTAAGATAGGTTGTCCTACAGCTGTAGGTAACCAAGAGGCTGCCACAATTGCTTCCAGACGTACGCGACCGTGGGTATCATTGGCCGCCTGTTTTAATAAGGTAGCTTGATTAGTGAGCTGGTGTCCATTATATCGTACTGCTCTCACTGCTGCTGCCCGCACCCGAAAATCGTTCGCATTTAAGGCCAGATCAAGCATATTAACATCAAGAGCATTGAGGCCCCAGCTTACCCATAAAGCTTCAAGGAGCTGATGCTCATAGTTGGTATGAGTTGTATCTAAATTGGCCACCCAAGTTTGCAACGCTTTTAAAACCTTATTGCGGTCTTTTCCTCTTAAAACGCGCTTTGCTCTGTAGCGTGTTCTATACTCAGGTAGTTTGAGTGTTTCTAGGGTTTCTTCTATGGTTAATTTTGTAAAGTCTATAGCATCAACTAGCGGTCTGCTCGGATAGGTGACACGATATATTCTACCATGGGCATGATCTCTATAAGGGTCTCTGGCGTTGTGCTGCATATGGCCAATTAAGATATTATGCCAATCCACAAAATATAAGGAGCCATCTGGGGCAAATTCGAGATCTACAGGGCGGAAGTTGGTGTCATCGCTCCATAGCAGGTCTTGCCTGTGTGCCGTTTTATAACCTGTGCCTTCATCTTCTATGCGATGCTGTTTAATCCCTAAATATCCAATGGCATTTCCTAGTAGGATGTCGCCTTGTACCTCGTCTGGAAAATGACTGCTTGATACAAATTCAAGCCCCGAAGTAGGGCGTACCCTGTCTGATTCTGGCGCCAGATCTCTTGATTTAGGAGCGCTGGATGCGTATACGTTTTTTAGTTGTGAGGGCATCATCCATCGTAAAGCGGGACCTGAGGTTTCTAAAAAGAAATCTTGTCCATAAGCGTCGAAGGCCGTGCCCCACGGATTCGGAATCGGAATTTGCGCCACGCGCTCTAAATGATGTCTTGCTGGATTGAAACGGTAGAAGCCACCGTTAGTTCCTCGCACAGGACCATAGGCGGTTTCTACGCTTGTATGCAAAAAGACACCTTCACCCATATAGAGGGCTCCAGAGGGGTCTGCACAAAATGCACTTATAACGTGGTGGGTATCGTGATCGTCAAAGCCACTAAAAATAATTTCTTTGGTGTCGGCCTTATCATCATTGTTGGTGTCTGATAGTAATACCAGATTGGTGCCTTGTGATACGTACACCCCTTCTGGTGCCAACTCAAAGCCCACCGGAATGTGCAGGTTGTCGGCCCAGGTTTTACAAACATCGCCTTTACCGTCGTTATTGGTGTCTTCTATGATTAAGATCTTATCGTTGGGTTTGCTATCTCCGGGTTTGTAATGCGGATAGGTAGGCATTACGGCTACCCAGAGCCTTCCTTTGTCATCAAAAGATAGCTGTACCGGATTGGCGAGCTCTGGGAAATCTGTTTCTGAAGCAAAAAGTTCCAGTTGGTACCCGTCTGCCACATGAAACTTATCCAGAGCATCTTGTCCGTAAAGATATTCGCCACCGCGGCCATAGTCCCCTGGTTGGTAATTGGTTGCTACTGGCGGTAATTTTGAGGTGTTGGCATCGGCTAATTCTAAGTCTTTTGCTATGCCCTTTGCCGCATCCCAAATGGCCGTATCTCGAATGGCCGTTAGCTCTCTTATTTTTTTAAGTTCAAACGGATAGTTATCTGGCCCAAAGGGGTCATAGCGTCTGCCAAAGACATGAACGCCATTGGGGATTTTAAAATCGTTATGCCACATCCAGTTCTTTTCTTGTACGGCGGCGTGCACCATGTCCTGGTGTTTGGTGGTATACGTAAGTGGTCCAAAAAGTAGGTCATTGAGGTGCGTTGCCAGCAGTTGATAGCCTTTTTCATTGAGTTGTAAGCCATCAATGGTGAGTTGGTCATGGTTGTTATACCATGTTTGTGAGGCCTCAAAAAGATCTATAAATGCTACCTGGTTTTCTTGCGCCACCTTGCTCATAATAGCGGTATATGCGCGTAGCTTTTTATTGGTTTCTATACCCTTGGGCACGTCTTTTATAGCTGAAATATCTTCGATGGCTGTTGGTGAAACGAGTACCAATGCTGGGGCCGAACTCCCATTGTAGCGCTGCGCTTGGGTGTGCTTGATAAAGGCATCCAATTCGGCTGCAACCAATTGCGGCTCTTCCATCATTTCAAAGGCTTCACTAAAACCAAAAAAGGCAATGATAAGATCTGCCTGGTGTGTGGTAAGCCATTGATCTGGATACTCTAGATGGCCTTCACTATATGATTGCTTGGCGTTTTCTTTTTGATAGGCCTCGGCTCCTTTAAAGGCCCAGGGTGTATTCCTCCCAGAATGTGGCCTAAATCCCGGAGTGTTCCCACCGTCACCCATATTTCTAATGTAGAGGGTACTATCTGGATAGCGCAAGTGCAACTCGGTTTCAAAGAAACCGTAGTTCATCATTCTTGAGGGCAGGTTATTGCCCAGTAAAATAATGTGCTGTTCTTTGTGCAGCTGTACAAGTGGCTGTGGGTCTTTGGAGCAACTACTTATAGTAAGAGCTAGAAAACCAGCGAGTAGTAATGATACATGTATTCTCATTAGATGGTTGAATAGAAAATGGTTGGTGATTTAAAGGTATTCTATTTTTTGCAGAAGGCAAATTTATTAATGAGAGGGAGTCGAGATCGAGGAATTGCTTATAGGCATTGTTAGATACTGATTATTCATTTTTCCTCGCGAACCATTGTGTATGTTCTCTTGAAAAAGCATTTTCACAATTCATAATATATTCCGACAATTCCTGTTCTGTATCAATTCTTATAACTTCA
>CAZAPO010000159.1:0-2800 GCA_964487005.1 uncultured Flavobacteriaceae bacterium | reverse complement strand
TCTCACAAAATTGGTGAAGTACATGATGGTGCCGCTACAATGGACTGGATGGAGCAAGAGCAGGAAAGAGGTATTACAATTACTTCGGCAGCTACAACTTGTACATGGCACTTTCCATCAGAAAATGGAAAACCAACTGCAGATGCAAAAGGATATCACTTTAATATAATTGATACTCCAGGTCACGTGGATTTTACGGTTGAGGTAAACCGTTCGTTACGTGTACTTGATGGATTAGTATTCTTATTTAGTGCAGTAGATGGTGTTGAGCCACAATCTGAAACTAACTGGAGATTGGCAGATAACTACAAGGTTCCACGTATGGGATTTGTTAATAAAATGGACCGTCAAGGATCTAATTTCTTAGCAGTTTGTCAACAAGTAAAAGATATGCTAGGGTCAAATGCAGTGCCAATCGTACTTCCAATTGGTGAGGAGATCGATTTTAAAGGAATTGTTGACCTTGTAAAGAATAGAGCTATTGTATGGCATGACGAAACTCAAGGAGCAACTTTTGATGTGATCGACATACCAGAAGAATTAAAAGAAGAAGCTGCTCAATATAGAGCATTACTTATAGAGGCTGTAGCAGAGTATGATGAAGATTTAATGGAGAAATTCTTTGAAGATGAAGACTCAATTACAGAAGATGAAGTACATGCGGCATTAAGAGCTGCGGTAATGGATATGTCAATCATTCCAATGATTTGCGGTTCAGCTTTCAAAAATAAAGGAGTACAGTTCTTGTTAGATGCAGTTTGTCGTTATTTACCTTCACCAGTAGATAAGGATGCAATTGTTGGAACAGATCCAAATACCGGAGATGAGATTTCACGTAAGCCAGATGTAAAAGAACCATTTGCAGCATTAGCATTTAAGATTGCAACAGATCCATTTGTTGGACGTTTAGCATTCTTTAGAGCATATTCTGGTGGGTTGGATGCAGGATCATACGTGTTAAACAACAGATCTGGAAAGAAAGAACGTATTTCTCGAATCTATCAAATGCACTCTAATAAGCAAAATGCGATTAGCCGTATTGAAGCTGGAGATATTGGAGCAGCGGTAGGATTTAAAGATATTAAAACGGGTGATACTCTATCTGATGAGAAAAACCCAATTGTTTTAGAATCTATGGACTTCCCAGATCCAGTAATTGGTATTGCGGTAGAACCTAAGACTAAAGCAGATGTAGATAAGTTAGGAATGGCTTTGGCAAAATTAGCTGAAGAAGACCCAACATTTACGGTTAGAACAGATGAGGCTTCAGGACAGACAATTATTTCTGGAATGGGTGAGCTTCACTTAGATATTATTGTTGATCGTTTAAAACGTGAGTTTAAAGTAGAAGTAAACGAAGGTCAACCACAAGTAGAGTACAAAGAAGCAATTACAATGCGTGCAGAGCACAGAGAGGTTTACAAGAAGCAATCTGGTGGACGTGGTAAATTTGCAGATATTGTATTTACATTGGAGCCTGCCGAAGAAGGTAAGCAAGGACTTGAGTTTATTTCAGAGATTAAAGGTGGTAACGTACCAAAAGAATTTGTTCCTTCAGTTGAAAAAGGATTCAAGCAAGCTATGGTTAATGGACCTCTTGCAGGTTACGAAGTAGATGCTATGAAAGTTACTTTAACTGATGGTTCTTACCACGACGTAGATTCAGATCAATTATCATTCGAATTGGCTGCCAAGCTAGGATTTAAAGCTGCTGCAAAAGCTGCAAAAGCTGTAATCATGGAGCCAATTATGAAATTAGAAGTGTTAACTCCTGAAGAAAACATGGGAGATATTGTAGGTGACCTTAACCGTCGTCGTGGTCAAGTAAATGACATGGGTGATAGAGCAGGGTCTAAAGTTGTTAAGGCTAATGTGCCATTATCAGAAATGTTTGGTTATGTAACATCGTTACGTACATTATCATCTGGTAGAGCAACATCTACTATGGAATTTTCACATTATGCAGAAACACCACAGAACATTGCAGAAGAGGTGATTACAGCAGCAAGAGGAGTTGAAGCTTAAATTTTAAGAAAATGAGTCAAAAAATTAGAATAAAATTAAAATCATACGATCACAACCTAGTAGATAAGTCTGCTGATAAGATTGTAAAAACAGTAAAAAGTACAGGTGCTGTTGTAACTGGACCAATTCCATTACCAACACACAAGAAAATTTTCACTGTATTACGTTCACCGCACGTGAACAAGAAGTCGAGAGAGCAATTTCAATTAAGCTCTTACAAGAGATTATTAGATATCTATAGCTCGTCTTCAAAAACAATCGATGCATTGATGAAACTTGAATTACCAAGTGGTGTTGAGGTTGAGATTAAAGTGTGATAAAAAAGTAGAAAGGTAAACTTTCAAAACATGTCCTGAGCTGCGTGCAAAGGAAAAACGGTAAAAATACAATTCAGGGTTGAAACGTATTTTGACCCTGAAGTTTTTTAAATAAATAAGTAAAATAAATTAATAATTATGTCTGGGTTAATTGGAAAAAAAATCGGAATGACCAGTATCTTCGACGAGAACGGGAAGAATATTCCTTGTACTGTGATCGAAGCTGGACCATGCGTTGTTACCCAAGTCAGAACTGAGGAGGTTGATGGCTATAATGCCCTTCAACTTGGTTTCGATGACAAGACAGAAAAAAATGCTTCGAAGGCTCAAATTGGGCATGCGAAAAAAGCAGGTACTTCTGTTAAGAAAAAAGTTGTCGAGTTTCAAGGTTTTGAGGAGGAGTACAAATTAGGCGATACTATTACAGTAGAGCATTTTGAAGAAGGTGAATTTGTTGA
>CAZAPO010000158.1:0-5353 GCA_964487005.1 uncultured Flavobacteriaceae bacterium | reverse complement strand
GGTGATTTATATAAAACAAATAAAGATGCCAATACCATTGTTTTGTTTCATCAAGGAGGGTCAAATGCTAGAGCTGAATATCGAACCATCATACCAGAATTAACAGCAATGGGTTACAACATTTTAGCTGTCGATCTGTTTTTGGGTGGCCAGCGCTACGGGTCTTTTAATAGAACTATTAGTGGTGTAGCTTTAGATAATTTTAAAAATCCAAGTTCTTATTGTGATGATTACGACAATATGGTGGCCACATTACAATATGTGAAACAGCAAGGGTTTACCGGTAAGACTATTATCTGGGGAAGCAGTTATAGTGCTACTTTGGCCATAAAGTTGGGAAGTGAATATACTAACGATGTCGCTGGAGTACTGTCATTTTCTCCTGCTGCTGGACCTCCAATGCAAGATTGTCAACCAAATGCATATATAGAAGCAATATCGGTTCCATTAATAATTTTAAAACCACCAACTGAAATGGGCAGCGAGAATGCAAAAACGCAGTTTGAGCTAGCAGCAAAACATGGTCATCAAGCGTATGCTGCCGAGGCTGGAGTTCATGGTTCGTCAATGCTAGTTCCAGAAAGGGTTAATGGAGATGTTGCACCTAATTGGGCCGAGGTTAAAGCATTCCTAGAAACACTTTAGGATTTTCTCATCGCGAACATTATCGAGAACAAAATATATCTCGTTTGAAGTTAGCTTATGTATTAAGCGAAGTAATCTTTTTATTTAGTCTGTGCCAAATGGTGCTGTTCATTGAGTAACGAGTGATTAATGGTCTAACGCCTCACCTGCCCCACTTGGAATACGTATATCTTCAACAATCTCCTGAACTTCTTTTGGGGGCGCTGCTGTGAACCTCATGATCACAATTGAAACCACAAAATTGATCACCATTGCTATACTCCCAAATCCTTCTGGTGAAATACCAAACCACCATTCAGTTTTATCAGGAATAGACTCATCCAACCATCCAAATTTAAACTTAACGATATAGTAAAGCATTATAGATATCCCCACAACCATTCCTGCAATAGCACCTTCTTTGTTCATTCGTTTATAGAATATTCCTAGCACAATAGCTGGAAAGAATGAGGCTGCGGCGAGCCCGAATGCCAGGGCGACGACGGCAGCGACAAAATCGGGTGGATTGATTCCAAAATATCCCGCTACACATACGGCTCCTATTGCCGAAATACGTGCGGCTACTAACTCACCACGTTCTGAAATTGATGGTTTAAATACTTTTTTAATGAGGTCATGTGATACCGATGATGATATTACCAATAATAATCCTGCAGCAGTTGATAATGCGGCCGCCAAACCGCCCGCCGCTACCAAAGCTATCACCCAATTTGGAAGTTTCGCAATTTCTGGATTGGCTAAAACCATAATATCACGATCTACTACCAACTCATTTTGATCCTCATTGGCAACATATTGTATAAGACCGTCTCCATTCTTATCGGTGAATGTAATTAATCCTGTAGTTTCCCATTTCTTGAACCATTGCGGTACATCAGCATATGGTTGCCCTGAAACGGTTTCAATCATATTAGTTCTCGCAAATACGGCTACTGCAGGAGCCGTGGTGTATAGAATAGCAATTAATAACAAAGCTATTCCAGCCGATTTGCGTGCATCTCGTACTTTCTTAACCGTAAAGAATCGCACAATTACATGTGGTAATCCTGCCGTACCAACCATTAATGCTAAGGTAATGGCGAAAACATCTACTAACGATTTTGATCCTTCGGTATATTCGGCAAAACCAAGCTCTGTACTAAGTCCGTCCAATTTATCAAGCAAATACGTACCTGATCCATCATTTAGTTCGCTACCAAATCCTAATTGCGGTACGGGATTGCCTGTCATTTGTATGGAAATAAAAATTGCGGGTACCATAAAGGCAAAAATTAATACGCAATATTGGGCAACCTGCGTATAGGTAATACCTTTCATACCTCCTAACACAGCATAAAAAAGTACAATGAGCATACCAATTATGACACCAGTGTTAATATCAACTTCTAAAAACCGAGAGAACACAATTCCAACTCCACGCATTTGTCCAGCTACATAAGTAAATGACACCAACAATGCACAAAGTACGGCTACAACCCTGGCTGTATCTGAGTAATACCTATCTCCAATAAAATCGGGTACGGTAAATTTTCCAAACTTTCTTAAATACGGAGCTAATAGCAATGCTAGTAGTACGTAACCTCCAGTCCAACCCATTAAATACACAGCGCCGTCATAACCCGCAAATGAGATGATTCCCGCCATTCCTAAGAATGAAGCTGCGCTCATCCAATCTGCCGCAGTAGCCATTCCGTTTGCCCAAGGGGACACGCCTCCGCCAGCTACATAAAATTCTTTGGTAGAACTTGCTCTAGACCAGATAGCAATACTAATGTAAATTGCAAAGGTCACTCCTACTAAGATGTAGGTCCAATTTTGAACATTAATAGGCTCGATCATCAATGTGTTACTCATCATAGCCATACTTTTTATCCAGTTTGTTCATGAGTCTTACGTATACAAAAATGAGTATCACAAAAACATAGATAGAACCTTGTTGTGCAAACCAAAACCCTAGTTTAAAGCCTCCTACTTTAATGGTGTTTAAGGCATCTTTAAAAATGATTCCAGCACCATAGGATACCAAAAACCAAATGATTAATAATATGACTACATACTTGAGATTTTCTTTCCAGTAAGCCCTTGCTTTTTCTTTATCTGTCATGCCTTTCCTTCTTTTAAGCGTAATCTATAGGCTGCCAGTTCTTTCACCACTTTTGGTGCCAGAATTATGGTAGATAACATGGTAGGAATAGCCATTAGTGCAAACACACCATCAATTAAATTAATCATGGCACTTAAAGAAGTCGTGGCACCCAAAATAATACTTAATATATAGAAGTAGTTATAATAATGTTTTCTATGTGCACCAATTAAAAAAGACATACATTTTGTGCCATAATAAGAATAAGAGAACAATGATGAAATGCTAAAAACGGCAACACATATAAGTAATAAATACTTTCCAAATCCTGGCATAGCTGCTCCAAAGGCCGAAGCTGTTAAACTCACTCCATTGTCTGCTGTAGTTTCCCAAACGCCAGTCACTAAAATAGCTAAGGCTGTTAATGTACATACAATAAGGGTATCTATAGCCGGCCCAAGCATAGCTACCAGACCTTCTCGCACAGGTTCGTCAGTTTTAGCGGCACCATGAGCTAAAGGTGCTGTACCCAATCCAGCCTCGTTTGAAAATGCTCCACGTTTTATACCATGTAAAATTAGCGCTCCAACAACACCTCCTAAAAAGGTTTGATCTTTAGGGAAATAATTAGCTTGAAAGGCATCGGTAAATATGAGCCCTAAATATTTTGGAACAACATCAATATTTGCGATTAAGATAATAACTACTGATACAAAATAGAGCAGCACCATCGATGGAACCATTTTAGAAGCCGTTTTACTTATGCGTCCTAACCCACCAAGAATAACTATAGCGGTTATCCCTACTAGAGTCAATCCAATAATAAGATTTGAGGTGAACCCCACTTCTACACCATTAGGAATTAATAAAATATCATTAATAGCTTGAGTAAGTTGATTGACATTAAAGACTGGCAATGCTCCTATCATACAACAGAAAGCAAACATTATTGCCAATGGTTTCCAAGACTTGCCTAGACCCTCCATAATAAAGTACATTGGTCCGCCTTGTATTTCTCCTGCGCTGTCTTTTCCTCTAAACATTATGGCCAAAGTAGAGGTAAAAAACTTGGTACTCATTCCAACCACAGCGCTTATCCACATCCAGAATACAGCTCCTGGCCCTCCTATTGAAATGGCGACTGCCACTCCAGCAACATTACCCATACCTATGGTTGATGCCAATGCTGTAGAAAGTGCCTGGAAATGACTGATTTGACCCGGATCGTTTGGATCATCATATTTTCCGCGCAACACCTGAATCGCATGCCCCAATAGGCTAAATGCGACAAATCTAGAACGTATCAATAAATATAATCCGCCTCCAATTAAAATAATCAATAAAGGTAAACCCCACATTGCACTTGAAAAGGCCGAGGTTAAATCGTTGAGTAACTCCATAAAACATTAGTTAGTTAGTTAGATTATAAATGTAAGAAAGATGGTTGAATTATGGCAACCAGTTGATAAAATCTTAAATATAAATATGCTAAATTTAAAATGACTAAAGTTTCAATTTGAGTTCCCTATATTTATGCTATACACAAAACCAACTCATGAAAAACCCATTTAGTTCTTCCCTGCACCGAAAATGTCTAAGTATTTTATGTGTCATAATTTGTTCTTGTAATCAATCTGAAACTGTTGATAATGAAACTGATTTTTGCAGTAAAATTCATAGAAATGAGGAGGTGTCATTATCAAAAGAGCTTGAAGAGCTTTCTCCTCTAATGGAGACAAATACAGGGGTTTATGTTTTAGAAGATGGCAGTGGCTCTATGGTTGCAAGAGCATGGTTAAGTGAATATGCCGAAACTTCTATCGATATTCAATATTTTATTTTCTCTACAGATAATATTGGACTTATTGCTTGTGATTATTTGGTTAGAGCAGCCGATCGTGGAGTAAAAGTGAGAATTATTGTTGATGATATTATGGTAGATGCAGATATTGAAGATTTATTGACATTTAGCTCTCACGAAAATATTGCAGTTAAAATCTATAATTCGGGAATCAATTTAGGAAAGAACTTTTTTCAAAAATTAGGTAATGCAGCAACTGATTTTAGAGGAATTAACCAAAGAATGCATAATAAAACCTTTATAGTTGACAATAAGGTAGTTATAACAGGTGGTAGAAACATTGCCAACGAATATTTTGATTATGACCATGAATATAATTTTAGAGATCGTGATATTTTGCTACTTGGAAAAGGCTCTGAACAGGTAAAGGATTCGTTTGAAAAATTTTGGAATAACCCATTAAGTCAAGATGTCACAACCATTATTGAAAGTTCAAACAAAATAGCCTACACTGAAAACACGTTCAAAAATTTGCATGAATACGCATGCAATCCTGATAATTTTTGGCCACAAATTAGAACTCGAATTGAACAATTGCCAAATGCATTTAATGCCATTAAAGAATCTGGTGATTTGGTATGGTTAGAAAATATTGAATTTATATCAGATGAACCTGGCAAGAATGATGCTGAAGATGGCTTAGGTGGTGGTGGTAAATCTACTGATGCGTTGATTAAGCTAATACAAGAAGCCGAATCTTCTATTGATATTCAAACACCTTATTTGGTTACCACCTCTTTAAGTCAAACCCTATTTAAAGAAGC
>CAZAPO010000157.1:0-2993 GCA_964487005.1 uncultured Flavobacteriaceae bacterium | reverse complement strand
GTATCAAAGGTTCCTTCGAGGATCTGGGATGCTGACTCTTTTTCTCCCCAGAAGCCCACTAAGTTAGTTATGACTTCTTGCATGGGTGGTTCGTTTTCAGATTGTGAAAATCTTAGAACTTGTTCCATAGCTATCTGGGTGGTGTATTCTTGTATTGTTCCATTTATATTAATTGTGACTTTGTCAACATCATGTTTGGTGGCTCCTTTGAGTTGTTTTAATATTCTTCCTAAGCGTCTGGATTCTTCTATGTCCCATCTAGATTTATATTCAGTCTGAAGTGATCGTTTGTTTTCATTTGCTCTTTCTACGACTTCTCTTTGTTCGGATCTGCGGAGTTCAGAGGCGGCGCAGGTTACTGATTTAAGTTTCTTCTTGGCCTTTTGTACTTCATTAATAAGGTCAGGGATGGGTTTCTGAAACGCATTTTCCAAACTGGCTTGGCGGATAATGAGACGGAGTCTGTGAAGTTTGGTTCTTTTGGACGGTTTTAAGCGCCATTTGAGAAGTAGGCGCCAACCTTGATACGTGTTCTGAGCGTCGGCCCAGGTTTGCGACCAGGGAACGTTTCCCATCATAAATTTCCTTGCTTTAGGAGTAGCTGTAAGTCTAATCTTAGTGATCTTTGATAGGATTTTATTGTATTCTTTTTCATGATCTTTATTAAACGCTTGGCTCGGAATTAAACTCAGCCTTGTGAGTGACGGGACTACATTTGCTTTATAAATTTCTTTCCAGACTGTTTTATTGTATCTGTCCCGGAGGATAGGTTTATCTACTGATAGACGTGATGGTTTCGGAGGTGTCAGGATAGGTTTAATGCCTAGGAGTTCTTGGTAATCAAAATCGGCCCAAATCGCTGCGTGGTCAGAGGGGTAGAGTTCATTGAAGCCCCTATATCCTGCTCTAAGGATATTAAAATGAAGGCTACAGAATATTCCGTCGATGATTTTTCCTTTTGTGTTGTCTATTTGGGTAGAAGGGGTGACTGGGCTATGTCTATCGAATACCGCATTTTTCAAGTTGGAATTCTTCAAGAACGTTTGGAACTGTCGAGATTTGATGTCGATGTTGGCATCCATACCTAGGATAACGGAAAAGCCATTTTCTTCTTGAAGAAGGATAAAATTCGTTAGATCGAGAAGAAGTTTTTCTTGCGGGTTCAAAACTGTTGTGGTGTTCGTAATATCGTGTTGGGCCCATACTGTGGTGAGTCCGTCTGTAGATTTGGTAGGAATGTAGGCTGAGATAAAGGTTGTTGAATTGTGTCCTTTTTTGCCTATGCGTTGCCATGACCATTGTCCTAGGTCGGAGGGGTCTTTGCCTTTGTCAAGGATCCAGCTTACCGGTTTCCCATTTATAGCAACCAATGTTCCTCCGTACTGAACAGGTTCTACTGACGTATCATTCGTGTTATAAGCCAGTTGAGTGTTCAAAAGACCTTTAATACGCTTTGTTCTTGACTTCCAGTTGTTCGGGATATCTATATTGGACCAATTGATACCGATTTCCTGGTAAAGGTGTACCTCGGCCCTGTCCATACCTTGAAGAGATCTCATGATACTTTTATTCTTTTCTTGGTTCTTGGACAGGAGAAGTCTTTGAATGTTGTGTGAGACAACCCTGAGAGCACATGGGTTTTTAGATGTGTTCGAGTCCCCCCAGAAGTTTCCTATTTCATTTTGCTTTGGCGTGGTGATTCCACATTGTGATAGTTTAATTTGTTGTGATTTGTTTGGATAAGTGTGGGTTTGGTTATGAATGGGTGTGTGGTGTTTAATCGGGACAGTAATAATACAGTTATTCTTTATAGTCCTTTGACTCTTTATTTTTGACTTGAAATAGTGGGTAATTTCCCACGGCCTCCTCACCGCTCTACGGTTAGTCACTCCATAGTCGTAATCTTTGTTGGACATTAGGATGCTCCGACGGACATGCCGTCAGAGGTTTGAGAGATTTTCATGGGACTATCAACCTGTTGAGAGGCCATATTTGGGGACTCTTCAGTTTCCTCCACATCTACCATCTCAACATCAGGTAGGTGGTCTTCCATTTTACTCGTCTTATTTTTAACTCTAATGTGTGCTTCATCATCGGAGTCGAGTTCGCTTGACTTATGAGGTGTAATTTTATGACTCTTCGTTGATTGAACTGATGTGTGCGAGGAATCGTAATCAGTCTCTTCATCGTTGAAGTCATCATATGGGTCGACCAACTTGGTTAGGGCATTCTGTTGATGATCTTGGTTAGGAATGGGGGTTTGGGGTGGATTGTAAGAATTGAAGGGGTTGGGATGTGGGCTTTTTGGGGCGAGCACAACAGACGGAATTACTAGTGTACCTGACTTAGTGACTAATTCGTCTGGGGGGAGAATGGGTGTGGACGAAATTGTGGTAGAAGAACCAGTCGACAGCTCATCATCAACAGTGGATTGACTGTCGAAGTCCTTGTCGTGGGGAACCAGCAGTGAATTTGTGTCGACCACTTTTTTTTTCACTTTTTCATTGAACGAGAGAATGTCAAAGGATCCGATTTTAATAGTATTACCATCCGCTTTCAAGTTGCACTCGGCATTTTCGAAATCAGGGTTCCAATTTTCAAACAGTTTGTTGAAGATGTTGTCGGTAGGGGTTGTAATTGTATTGCCATCATCGGAGATAGAGTACATGCTTAAGCAGTCTAATGCGTTCTTTGTGAACCAATCGGCCGATTGTGTACCTAATTTCTTAAACATTATAAGGGGGAGCACCGGGATGATACTTCTCGCCTCTCTTTCATGTTTTTTTGTGAAGAAGAATTTAGTCGCTGCATCCACATGTTCTTGTGTTACCATAGAGAATAATTTTTCATCGGGATATCTGTTAGACCTGAGCGACATTCGCATAGAATGTAGATGGCACCATGACATCCTGGGGAGAGTTTTGTTTATGTTTGGGATTCCGAAATATTCGTGGAATTGTTGATTTTCAACCAATTCAGCTTGCCTTTTACGC
>CAZAPO010000156.1:0-3063 GCA_964487005.1 uncultured Flavobacteriaceae bacterium | reverse complement strand
GGTTGAATTACTACATAACGCTCGTAGTAAATAATCATGTCTAATTTCTTAGATGGTAATCCTAGAAGGTATCCAATTTTGTTAGGTAAAGAACGGAAGTACCAAATATGTGCAACAGGGACCACAAGGTTAATGTGTCCTACTCTATCACGACGTACTTTCTTTTCTGTAACCTCTACACCACAACGGTCACAAACAATACCTTTGTAGCGAATACGCTTGTACTTACCACAAGCACATTCATAATCCTTTACTGGACCAAAAATACGCTCACAGAACAAACCATCACGCTCTGGTTTGTGTGTTCTATAATTAATAGTTTCTGGCTTAAGTACTTCTCCTCGAGATGCAGCCAAAATAGACTCTGGAGATGCTAAACCAATTGAGATTTTATTAAACCTCTGTACTGTATTCTTATCTTGTTTTCTTGCCATAATATATGGTTGTGATAATGAATTTTAATTATTCTTCTAATCTTATGTCTAATCCAAGACCTTTCAATTCGTGCATAAGTACGTTGAAAGATTCTGGTAATCCAGGTTCTGGCATTGGTTCACCTTTTACGATTGCTTCATAAGTTTTGGCTCTTCCAATTACATCATCAGATTTTACTGTTAAGATCTCACGCAGTGTACTTGATGCTCCATAAGCTTCCAGTGCCCATACCTCCATCTCACCAAAACGTTGCCCTCCAAATTGTGCTTTACCACCTAGAGGTTGCTGTGTAATTAATGAGTAAGGTCCAATTGAACGTGCGTGCATCTTGTCGTCTACCATATGTCCTAGTTTTAACATATAGATTACACCTACTGTTGCCGCTTGGTCAAATCGTTCACCTGTTCCACCGTCATACAAGTGCGTATGACCATATAATGGAACGCCTGCTTCATTGGTGATGTCATTAATTTCATCCATAGTCGCTCCATCAAAAATTGGAGTTGCATATGTACGATTTAAATTCTGACCTGCCCATCCTAAAACAGTTTCATAAATCTGCCCAATATTCATACGAGATGGTACCCCTAATGGATTCAATACGATGTCTACTGGTGTTCCATCTTCTAAGAATGGCATATCTTCTTGGCGAACAATTCTGGCTACAATACCCTTGTTACCATGACGTCCTGCCATTTTATCTCCTACCTTAAGCTTACGTTTCTTAGCAATGTAAACTTTAGCAAGTTTGATAATTCCGGCTGGAAGCTCGTCACCCACTGATATTGTAAATTTCTCACGTCTAAGTGCTCCTTGAAGATCATTTTCTTTAATCTTGTAATTGTGGAGTAACTCTGAAACTAACTTATTAGTTTTTTCATCAATAGTCCATTTACCAGATACTAAATGTGAATAATCATCAACTGCATTTAGCATTTTCAAGCTAAATTTCTTTCCTTTCGGGAATACTTCTTCCCCAAGATCATTTTGTACACCTTGCGCAGTTTTTCCTCCTATTATTGAGAAAAGTTTTTCAACTAATACATCTTTTAAGGCATCAAATTTCTTATCATAAACTGCTTCTAGCTGTGCAATATCTTCTTTGTCTTGAGCTCTCTTACGCTTATCTTTTATTGCTCTTGCAAACAACTTCTTATCTATTACTACACCGTGCAATGATGGTGATGCTTTTAACGAAGCATCTTTAACATCACCTGCTTTGTCTCCAAAGATGGCACGTAATAATTTCTCTTCTGGCGTAGGATCACTTTCACCTTTTGGAGTAATCTTACCAATTAAGATATCTCCTGGCTTGATCTCTGCACCAATTCTTATCATTCCATTTTCATCAAGATCTTTGGTAGCCTCTTCTGATACATTTGGTATATCGTTAGTAAGCTCTTCATTACCAAGTTTCGTGTCTCTTACTTCTAACGCATATTCATCAATATGAATTGAAGTAAAGATGTCATCACGAACTACCTTTTCTGAGATTACAATCGCATCCTCAAAGTTATACCCTTTCCAAGGCATAAATGCAACCTTCATATTTCTACCAAGTGCCAATTCACCATTTTGAGTTGCATAACCTTCACAAAGAACTTGTCCCTTTGTTACTTTATCTCCCTTTTTAACAATGGCCTTAAGGTTTACCGAAGTTCCTTGATTTGTCTTTCTAAACTTGGTTAATGGATATTTAACAACACTATTGTCAAAACTCACCATTGCTTCTTCTTCAGTACGGCTGTAATTGATAACAATTTCGTTAGCATCTACATATTCAACCGTTCCTTCTCCTTCTGCATTAATTAATACTCTAGAGTCTGAAGCTACTTGACGTTCTAATCCAGTACCCACAATTGGTGCTTCTGGACGTAATAATGGAACGGCCTGACGCATCATGTTTGATCCCATTAACGCACGGTTTGCATCATCATGCTCCAAGAATGGAATTAATGAAGCTGAAATTGAAGCAATTTGGTTTGGTGCCACATCTGTATAATGTATACTATTTGGCTCAACCACTGGGAAGTCACCTTCCTGACGCGCAATTACCTTATCATGAACGATCTTTCCTACCTTATCAACCTCTATAGTTGCTTGGGCTATCATTTTCTCTTCTTCTTCCTCAGCACTCAAATAAACTGCTGGGCTCTTAATATCAACAACACCATCTTTAACCTCACGATATGGGGTTTCTAAGAATCCCATTGAATTTACCTTTGCATACACTGAAAGTGAAGAAATCAATCCAATGTTTGGTCCTTCTGGTGTTTCAATTGGACACAGACGACCGTAATGTGTATAGTGAACGTCACGTACCTCAAACCCAGCTCTTTCTCGTGAAAGTCCTCCAGGTCCTAAGGCAGACAAACGACGTTTGTGTGTAATCTCTGCCAATGGATTGGTTTGATCCATGAACTGAGATAATTGATTTGTTCCAAAGAATGAGTTAATTACTGACGATAATGTCTTTGCATTAATCAAATCAATAGGTGTAAATACCTCGTTGTCTCGCACATTCATACGCTCACGAATTGTACGAGCCATACGAGCAAGACCAACTCCAAACTGTGCATAAAGCTGTTCTCCCACGGTTCGCACTCGGCGGTTGCTCAAGTGGTCAAT
>CAZAPO010000155.1:0-3414 GCA_964487005.1 uncultured Flavobacteriaceae bacterium | reverse complement strand
AAAGGTAATTAGATTAGATAAACAGGATATAGAGCAAACGGTTGCAAAGGTAAATGTGATTTAATTGCTTCGTAACTCATAACAATATGAAAAAATTAATTTCAATTTTAAGTTTATGCCTCATTACTATTTGTGTGTATTCACAAAAGAAGATATCAATTTATTGGGATGCATCATACTCAATGAAAGATCGAAATTTGAGTAAAGAGTTTCAGTTTTTAGATAACTACTTTAAGGCAAATCCTGAAATTGATATTAAACTAACCATGTTTAGTAATGATATAATTTTAAAAGAAACATTTAATGTTGTTGGCGGTGATTGGAATGGCTTAAAACAAGAATTACAAAATACGGTTTATGATGGTGCTACTGTTTATTCAAATTTATTCAATGATGCCACAGACGAATATTTAATATTTACCGATGGCATTGAAAACATGAACCGTTTTAAATTAAGCACCACAAAACCAATTAGAATTATTTCTAGTTCTCCCAATGCCAATATAATAGAATTAAAACTTCAGGCAGATTTGGTATCGGGCTCATTTGTTTATTTAACCGATCAGATGATTAGGCCAAAGATAAAAACAAAGAACAATGAGGAGGTAACAACTAATTCTGATATTGCAACATCTAATTTAGTGAACCCAGGTCCAGTAAAAGAGGAGCAGGAAATAGAAAGACTATCAGAAGTCAAGGTTACAGCAACCATTGAGAATACGGCTATGACGGCCTATGGAGAAGTGAATAGAGATAAGGTGGGTTATGCAAGTCAAACTATTGGAAGTGAGGCTATTCCTTTAACTGCTACCGACGCTACAAACACGATCGTGGGAAAATTTTCAGGTTTAGACCTTAATTTAAATGAAGATATAAGCAAGTTTAAGGGTAGAGGTAGTAGTTTACTATTATCAGAACATGGCTTAATTGTAATTGATGGAGTCCCAATGGAGCAAACAGGAGTAACTTTTGGAGGAACAAAAGGTAACGTGCCGCTTACCTTGGGAAATGCTGATGCAGGTGATGGTAAAGGACCATCTTCAGACCCGCTAAGTAAACTCAAGAAAAGTCAGCAGCATCTGAGCTCAACAGGAAGTTCTTTCCATGCGATAACGAGCTATTTAGATCCTCAAATTATTGAGAGTATTACGCTGTTAAAAGGACTGGCAGCAACCAATAAGTATGGTACTCAAGGAAATAATGGTGTACTAGTCATTACAACCAAGCTGGCAGCAGGTGCTGTTGCAACAAAAAAGAACGATATACCTCTAGGGACAACTGCTACCTATTCAGGAAACGCCGAGCAGCTTCAAGATTTACCAGATGTGGCTTATATCAATAGATTAAAGAATGCAGTAGATGTTAACGAGGCTTTTTCTATTTATTTACAAGAGCGTGAAACACATGGAGATAATGCATCATTTTATATAGATTGTCACGACTATTTTAAAGGATGGAATAATGATTTAATATCGAGTAGGGTATTGTCTAATGTTTATGAAATAGGATTTGATGATGCCATAGCATTAAGAGCCTTAGCCTATAAACAGCAGGAGGTAGGCAATTATAAGGGAGCAGTACAAACCTTGAAGCGCGTATTAAAACTAGCACCAAAACAGGCGCAATCATACAAAGATCTAGCTCAGGCCCTACATTTTGCTAACGAGCCTAGAGAGGCATTGAAGATTTATAACGATATAGACAAGGGGTTGCGTGTGTCAAACACAAATTTCGCAGGTATAAAGAAGACGCTAATAAACGATACAAAGAATTTAATATTCAGACACCAGAGTAAGGTAAGTACCTCGAGTGTGAATCCGTTATACCTTAGAAATATTAAATACAAATCACGTATCATCTTTGAATGGAATGATTTAGATGCCGAGTTTGATTTAAATATCATTAATCCTCAGAAACGATTTTTCACTTGGTCTCATACCAACGTTGAGAACAGAGCAAGAATAAGTCAGGAGAAGATGCAGGGCTATGGCTTAGAGGAGTTTTATCTAACCTCGGCCGATGTTGGTGAGTGGACCTTCAATGCAAAATACTATGGAAAAACCTCAGGCAAAGCGACCCCAACCTTTGTAAAGATTACCATATTCAAGAATTTTGGCCAGCCCAATCAAAGCAAGGAAATAAAGGTAATTAGATTAGATAAACAGGATATAGAGCAAACAATTGCTAACATAAATGTTATCTAGGTTTGAATAACCCCTAAGTTAAATGGTTTCTCAATAGGAGCGTGATTTGCGGCTTCAATACCCATACTAATCCATTGGCGCGTTTCTAGGGGATTAATAATGGCATCTGTCCAAATTCTAGCTGCTGCATAATAAGGTGAAACTTGATTGTCGTATCGTGACTTTATCTTGTTATAAAGCGCTTCCTCCTTTTCTTTTGTAAATTTTTCACCTTGTTTCTCTAAGGAAGCTTTTTCTATTTGTAAAAGTACTTTGGCAGCAGAGTTTCCACTCATTACCGCTAACTCAGCACTTGGCCATGCTACAATCAATCGAGGGTCATAAGCTTTACCACACATAGCATAGTTTCCAGCGCCATAGCTGTTACCAATTATAACAGTGAATTTAGGCACAACAGAATTACTTACAGCGTTAACCATTTTTGCGCCATCTTTAATAATGCCACCATGCTCACTTTTACTGCCAACCATAAACCCAGTTACATCTTGAAGGAATACCAAAGGGATTTTCTTTTGGTTACAATTGGCAATAAAACGGGTGGCTTTATCGGCAGAGTCACTATAAATAACTCCACCAAACTGCATTTCACCTTTTTTGGTTTTAACTACCTTTCTTTGATTAGCAATAATGCCAACTGCCCAACCATCAATTCTCGCATAGGCAGTAATAAGGGTTTTACCATAGCCAGCCTTGTATTCGTCAAACTCAGAATTATCGACTAACCGCTTAATGATTTCAATCATATCATATTGATCTGATCTTAACTTGGGTAAAATACCATAGATATCTTGTTCATTCTCTTTTGGTATCTTTGTCTCAATTCTATTAAAACCAGCCTTGGTAAAATCACCAATTTTATCAACAATATTTTTGATGGTATCAAGAGCATCTTTGTCGTCTTTGGCTTTATAGTCGGTTACACCGCTAATTTCACAATGCGTAGTCGCACCACCAAGTGTTTCGTTATCAATGCTTTCACCAATAGCCGCTTTTACCAAATAACTACCAGCTAAAAAGATGCTTCCGGTTTTATCAACAATGAGCGCCTCATCACTCATAATAGGGAGGTAGGCTCCACCAGCAACACAGCTTCCCATTACAGCCGCTATTTGGGTAATCCCCAAACTACTCATAATTGCATTATTTCTAAAAATGCGACCAAAATGCTCTTTATCAGGAAATATTTCATCTTGCATAGGTAGGTAAACAC
>CAZAPO010000154.1:0-7838 GCA_964487005.1 uncultured Flavobacteriaceae bacterium | reverse complement strand
TCAATTTTTAAGTCTTTTATTGACTTCCTTACCTTTATAATCTGCCGGAATTTTCTAAAGCTCAGTTCTGAGCCCTGCCTGCCGGCAGGCAGGTAAGAGGAGTGTTTCTCTTAAAGAGTGGGCAAATATATACTATTTTTTAATCTCTACAAACTCTAGAATTAAAAAAATTTAATTAAAAATTGCCTTAAAAATATCATTCCCATTGGCAAATAACACTAAAGCTATAAGTATAAAGAATCCAACTATTTGCGCATATTCCATAAACTTATCTCCAGGCTTTCTACCCGATATCATTTCATATAATAAGAACATGACATGTCCGCCATCTAATGCAGGTATTGGCAATAAATTTAGCACCCCTAACATGATTGATAAAAAGGCCGTTAGATTCCAGAAAACTTCCCAACTCCATTGGTCTGGAAAAATATCATAAATAGCTTTAAAACCACCTAATCCTTTAATGGCACCTGTGCTAGGTGTAAATATTTTCTTGAGCTGAATTCCATAATCGGCGATTTGATCTTTAAACTTATCTAGTCCAACAACCCAGCTTTCACCAAAAGAGTATTCTTTTCTAATAATGTCATAGTATCCTACGCGCTCAATATCATTTAAAGTGCCTGTTGGATAGATGCCTAATTTCCCATCATTATCAACATCTAACTTAATAGTTGTTCTAGAGCCGTCGTTTTTTAATACTTCTACATCTATTGTTTGGTTTGCCAAAGGCAATAGCCGATCTCCTGCCTCATCAAAATATTTTAGTTGTTCACCATTAAACCCTACTAATATATCACCAAATTCTAAGTCGGCATCTTTATTAGGTGATACTGATGCTATAGAATCTACCACAAAAGGGTAACGTAATTCAAAGAAGGTCTTGTTCTTGGCCGTACTCATTTGACCAAGAAAATCTTCAGGTAAGGCTACTTCTTTTACCGTTCCATCTGCAGCTTTAATAGTAAGTACCTCAGCTTTAATGATTGACTTTCTTATTCCAAAAACGGTAGTTACCTCTTCACCATTCACCGCAAGAAGGTTATCTCCAGTTTCTATACCGAGGTCTGTCAAGATGGGATTAGAAACATAATAACCGTCTGCTATACTTTTAGCATCTATATCAACATCTCCATAGGTAAATGAGGCTAATGCATAGATAAAATAAGCCAAGATAAAGTTAACAGTAACTCCTCCCAGCATAATAATTAATCGTTGCCAAGATGGTTTTGATCTAAACTCCCAAGGTTGTGGTGGCTGCGCCATTTGTTCCTTGTCCATACTCTCATCAATCATTCCCGATATTTTCACATAACCACCCAATGGTAACCATCCAATACCATAAACAGTTTCGCCAATTTTCTTTTTAAATAACGAATATTTAATATCAAAGAATAAGTAGAATTTTTCTACTCTGGTTTTAAATGCTTTCGCAGGAATAAAATGCCCTAATTCGTGCAAAACGATAAGCAAAGAAAGGCTCAATAAAAATTGAGAAATTTTAATAACAAACTCCATGTATCTCTTGTCAAAGATTTATAAACGCACAAAAGTAAAACTTTAATAGTACATTATAAAACATAATACTGCCTGTTTAACGTTTCCTTAAATGTTTTAAGTATTATTTGCGAGGGTCTTTAAAGATTGTGTTGTATTTTTGCATTCATATTTTTTACAAACTATGCGCTCAATCTTTAGTAGGTATAAATTCTTTGGTATTAGCTTCTTAATACTATCTATCATCATTATTTCTATTTTCTACTCAATATTAAAACCCAAAAAAGTACTGCCCATCTATCAACCCGTACAGGTGAGTACTGAGTTGGTAGATACCTCAATCCAGCATCAAAAAAAATATCATAAAATCGCCGATTTTAGTCTAACCAATCAAAATGGTAAAACTATAACCCAAGTAGATTATAAAGACAAAATCTATGTGGCCGATTTCTTTTTTACTACTTGCCAAACCATTTGCCCAATTATGACCAAGAACATGCATCTTGTTCAAAAAGAATTTATAACAGATAAAGAAGTGATGCTTTTATCACACTCTGTTACACCAGAAATTGATACAGTAGCACAATTAAAAAGATATGCCATTGAAAAACATGTCAATGCCTCAAAATGGAACCTGGTCACAGGTGATAAGAAAGAAATCTATGAGCTTGCCCGAAAATCTTACCTAGCAGTAAAGGAAGATGGTGATGGTGGTCCCTACGATATGATTCATACCGAAAACTTTATGCTTATTGACAAAGAGCGCCAAATAAGAGGTTTTTATGATGGGACCAATCTAGACGAAATAGATCGATTAATAGACGATATAAAAACTTTGAAAGCATCATATAAAGACTGATTGTTTTTACTACTTTTGCTTCTTTAAAATGAATCTAAATAAGAATGGCCTTGAGTATAGCAGATCTTAAAAAAGGAGAACGCGGAATTATTACCGATAGCTCTTCTGATGCTATTCCGTTAAAACTTTTAGAAATGGGTTGTTTACCAGGTAATGAAGTAGAACTGGTTCAAATTGCGCCCTTCTCAGACCCCATGTATCTTAATATCAATGGAAGTCATTTAGCCATTCGCAAAGCAACAGCTGCTGTAATTTTAATTGATAAGATAGATGAGTAAGCAAATTAATGTTGCCTTAATTGGAAATCCTAATACAGGTAAAACTTCTGTCTTTAATGCCTTGACCGGACTTAATCAAAAAGTAGGTAATTACCCAGGAATCACAGTAGATAAAAAAGAAGGCGTCTGCAAACTTTCAAGAGGGGTAAAAGCTCATATTATTGATCTTCCAGGCACCTATAGCATGAATGCCTCATCAATGGATGAAAATGTTGTTGTAGAGTTACTACTGAACAAAAACGATAAAGATTTTCCAGATGTAGCGGTAGTAATTACTGATGTAGAGAATCTTAAAAGAAACCTCTTATTATTTACACAAATAAAAGACCTTCAAATACCTTGTGTTCTTGCCATTAATATGGCCGATAGAATGGAGCGTAAAGGAATTTCTTTAAATATTCCCTTACTTGAGGAGCGACTCAATACAAAGATTGCCCTTATTAGCACACGTAAAAATCAAGGTATAGATTCTCTAAAAGAATGTATTGAAAACTACCGCCAACTTTCAATTAAACCTTGTGTAGACGCTTCAGTAATTGACACTGCTTATTTTGAGTCACTCCAAAAAGCGTTCCCAAATCAAGATGTATATAAGCTTTGGTTGGTGATTTGTCAAGATGTTAACTTTGGAAAAGTCTTAAGAAATGCTCCTGATATTTCTTCGTTTAGAACCAAGTCAAACTCAGAGATAAAACGGCTTCAGCAAAAAGAAACCATAAAACGCTATCAATTTATTAATGCTGTTCTTAAAGAAGGACAGACCATAGATCAATCTAAAGCCAAAGACCTTAGAAGCAAATTAGATCGTGTACTTACCCATAGAGTTTGGGGATATGTTATTTTCTTCATGATCATGTTGCTTATTTTTCAAGCCATATATGATTGGGCTACGGTACCAATGGATTTTATTGATGCGCACTTCTCATCAATTGGTGACTGGATTAAAGACACCTTGCCTGCTGGTATGTTTACCAGTTTACTGGCAGATGGAATTGTAGCTGGTATTGGAGGTGTGGTCATTTTTATTCCACAGATAGCCTTCTTATTCTTGTTTATTGCCATTTTGGAAGAAAGTGGTTATATGAGTCGCGTGGTGTTTTTAATGGATAGAATTATGCGCCGTTTTGGACTTAGCGGAAAAAGTGTGGTTCCATTAATTTCTGGAACCGCCTGTGCGATACCAGCAATTATGGCTACAAGAAATATTGAAAGCTGGAAAGAACGCCTTATCACCATATTGGTCACTCCCTTTGTAACCTGCGCGGCACGATTGCCAGTATACCTCATCATTATTGCATTAGTTATTCCTGAAGGAAGCTTTTTAGGGTTTAGCTATCAAGCATTAACATTAATGCTTTTATATGTCCTTGGATTTATCACTGCAATCTCTGCATCATATGTATTAGATAAAATTTTAAAAATCAAAAAACGGGCATTCTTTGTCATTGAAATGCCTGGGTATAAGATCCCGCTTTTTAAGAATGTCATGATTACCGTAGTAGAAAAGACGAAAACCTTTGTATTTGAAGCCGGTAAAATAATTTTAGCTATTTCAATAATTTTATGGGTACTAGCATCACATGGCCCAAGAAAAGATTTTGAAAATGCAGCTGAAGCCGTAGCTGCCGAATATCCAAATATAACGGAGGCAGAATTTGAAGATAAACTAGCCGCCTATAAATTAGAGCACTCGTATATTGGAATTGTTGGAAAGACCATAGAACCAGCAATTAAACCATTGGGGTATGATTGGAAAATAGGAATAGGGCTTGTAACTTCTTTTGCGGCACGCGAAGTATTTGTAGGTACATTAGCCACTATTTACAGTGTAGAAAGTGCCAATGATGATGAAGACGAAGACACCATAAAAAGCCGAATGGCAGAAGCAACATTTAGTGACGGAAGTAAAGTATTTACACTAGCTTCTGGAATATCATTACTTTTGTTCTATGCCTTTGCTATGCAATGCATGAGTACATTGGCCATTGTTAAGCGTGAAACCAATAGTTGGAAATGGCCATTAATACAGCTCATAGCCATGTCGGTTATAGCATATGTAGTAGCTTTAATTGCTTTTCAGTTTTTAAAATAAAATGAACAACCTCATTCAGAACATATTAGTCATTATCACGGTAAGCATTGCCATTGGATACCTAGTGCGTAAATTTATTTGGACACCCAAGAAAAAAACCACCAAATCTTGTGGAAATGATGGTTGTGGTTGTTAATATATCGTTATTACGAGCAAAGCGAAGTAATCTGCCTAATCCAGTTTCATAGTTAAAAGATTGCCGTGACCTAGGGGTCACTCAATTACAACTTTTTAATCTTTATACTTGTTAAACCATGCAAGTGTATGGTTTACCTTGCTAATCATTTGGCTAGGCCTTCTTTGAATTCCGTGCGAAGCACCAGGAAGTTCAACTAATACTGTTTCAATTTTTCTCAGTTTCAGCGCATGGTATAGTTGTTTGGCCTCACTTGGTGGGGTTCTTAAATCGTTCATCCCTACAATAACCATGGTTGGTGTTTCTACATTTCCAACCAACGATATTGGAGAAAATTTCCAATAGCCTTCAAAGTTTTCCCACGGTTGCCCAGGATAACGAGAATTGGCATATCCATAATAGTTATCGGCAACCAGTGTCTTACTAATCCAGTTCATAACGGGTTTATGCACCGCCGATGCTTTAAATCGATTGTTCTTACCAATAATCCAAGCGGTCATAATTCCACCTGCACTTCCGCCTGTCACAAACAAATTGTTGTTATCGGCTATTCCCTTTGCCACCAGATGGTCAACTCCGTCCATGACATCTTGATAATCATCTCCTGGATAATTATTAAATAGCAGGTTTCCAAACTCTTCTCCATAACTGGTGCTTCCTCTTGGATTCGGATAAAAAACGACGTAGCCATCTGCCGCATATAGTTGAATTTCTGGTGAAAAACGATCTCCATAGTTTGATATTGGTCCACCGTGATTTTCTACGATTAGTGGATAACTCTTTGAAGCATCATAGTTTGGTGGATAGGCCACCCAACCCTGTACATCTCTACCATCTGTTGTAGCCTTGTACCAAACTTCTTCTACCTTGCTTAAATTGATATGTGAAAGTACATCCGAATTAAGGTCTGTAATAATTTTTGGTGTTTTTTGCTTAGGCGCAAGCACCGCAATATCGGCTGGATGTGCTGGCGTGGTATAGGTATATACTATGGTTCCGTTTGATGCTACTGAATAGGAGCCTCCACCATAAGGCCTGCCAATGGTATTGCCTCCCAAATTATCGGCTAATTTATCAACCTTCCCACTTTTACTTATATAGGCTACTTTAGTATTCCCCTTATCATCATAGGTGAAATACAACCCCTTACCGTCTTTAGCCCAGGTAATGCTTGACACACTTCTGTCAAGATCACCAGAAATCGTTTTTCTGTTGGAGCCATCGGTATTCATAAGATGTAATTTTGTGGTCTGATATGTCTGTACCTTATCCTTAAACCCTAAAAATGCAACTGTCTTACCATCTGGAGACACCGAAGGTGAATGGTCTGGTCCTTGCTGTGAAGTAAGTTGAGTGATTTCTCTAGAGGCAATATTTACTTTATACACCTCGCTGTTTCTAAAATCATATTCCCAATCTGGATGTCTATTTGAAGTGAAATAAATGTCCTTACTATCTGGTGAAAACGAAATACCTCTATGACTATAATCATCGCTTGTTATCTGTCTTGGTGTTCCTCCATTAGAAGGAATCGTGAATATATGTGTAAAGCCTGTTGGCATATACCCTCTACCGTCGGCCTCATGCTTTAAGCGATCGGTAATTCTTGCAGGTTTTGCCCATTCTGCTCCTTTCGGTTTTTTTGGTCCTCTTACCACAACAGGTGGCGCTTCTGGCACAAACATAGTAAATGCTAAATGCGCTCCATCTGGCGACCAGGTAATACTCCCTGGTGAACCTTCTAATTGGGAAATCTTAGCAATAGCTCCAGATTGCACCCAATACATATAAATCTCTGAGCCTTCACTCGTACTACTACTAAAAACTATACGGTCTCCCGAAGGTGACCATCGCCCTCCACTCTCACTAACTTCTCTTGCTGTTAACTTTCTATGATTACTGCCATCGATATTCACAATCCAAAGATTGCCTTTTCCCCTGTCTTTCATGATATCGAAACCACTTCTTCGATATACAATCTGAGTACCATCAGGCGATACCTGAGGGTCTGCCGCATGTTCTAACTGAAATACATCAAGGGATTGAAATGGTTTTTTTTGTTCTTGTGAATACGAGAATTGAATAGCCAAGGCAGCTATAAAAAATAGTATAAAACGTTGCATTGTTATTGGTTTAGATTGAAGGAAGGAAGTTACTAATATTTTTCCCTGCTTCAAACAATTTTAACCCAATCCAACGTCGAGGGTCATCATGATAATAAATCCGCCAATAAAACCTAGTGTTGCTATATCTGTATACTTGTCTCGCTGCGTTTCTGGAATCACTTCTTCAACCACTACAAAAATCATAGCTCCTGCCGCAAAAGCAAGGGCATAAGGTAAAATGGGTGTAAAGAATGTTACAGCTAAAGCCCCAACAACCGCAGCTACAGGCTCTACGATTGCCGACATTTGCCCGTACCAAAAACTTTTAAATTTACTCGCACCCTGTCTTCTCATTGGCATTGAAACTGCAAGCCCCTCAGGGAAGTTTTGTATTGCAATACCCAAAGCCAATGCAACCGCACCACCAATAGTAGCCTCTGGTATACCAGCTGCTACACCTCCAAATAACACACCTACAGCCAGTCCTTCTGGAATATTATGCAATGTAATGGCCAATACTAAGAGTGTTGTACGATGCCAAGGTGTTTTTATTCCTTCTTTTTCACTCTCCTTAAAATTGATATGTAAATGCGGCAATACCTTGTCGAGACCGTACAAAAACAATGCTCCTAAACCAAATCCTACCGCTGCTGGAATCACTTTTACAAAGCCTTCTCCTGGGCTCATTTCAATGCCTGGCGAAAGCAAGCTCCAAAAACTTGCAGCTACCATCACACCTCCTGTAAATCCTAACATCCCATCGAGTAAGGCTCTATTCATGCCTTTAAAGAAGAATACGAGGGCAGCGCCTGCAGCAGTTAATATCCACGTAAATAAAGAGGCATACAAAGCCCCTAAAATTGGGTCTATC
>CAZAPO010000153.1:0-3593 GCA_964487005.1 uncultured Flavobacteriaceae bacterium | reverse complement strand
TAATGCCAGAAACTTATGGCGTTATGGTGTATCAAGAAGATGTTATTAAAGTAGCTCATTACTTTGGTGGTTTAACGCTAGGCGAAGCCGACAGATTACGTCGCGGCATGTCTGGAAAGTTTAGATCACGTACTGAGTTTTTACAAGTAAAAGAACAGTTCTTTAAGAATTGTGAAAACAACGGTAAGCCACAAAAATTAACAGCAGAAATATGGAGACAAATTGAAAGTTTTGCTGGCTACGCGTTTGCCAAAGGGCACTCAGCATCATATGCCGTAGAAAGTTATCAGAGTCTTTTTTTAAAAGCATACTACCCATTAGAATATATGGTAGCTACCATTAATAATTTTGGGGGGTTTTATAGAACAGAGCTTTATGTACATGAAGCTAGAATGCATGGAGCTACCATTGAAGCTCCTTGTATAAATAACAGTTTTAATGGTGCCACCATTCAAGAAAAAACTATCTACTTAGGATTTAACTTATTACATGCGCTAGAATCTAATACCATCAATAAAATACTTACAAAGAGACGGCTACATGGTAACTTTAAAAGTTTAGACAACTTTATAGATCGTGTGCCTATTTCAATAGAACAGATTACAATCTTAATAAAAATTAATGCCTTTAGGTTCACTGGCACTAATAAACGGGAGCTATTGTGGGAAGCACATCTAAAAATAAGCAAGGTTACTTTTGAAGAATATGTTACCACATTATTTAAAACAGAACGAATAAACTACAAAACGCCACAGCTTCCCAGTACATTTTTAGAAAATGCTTTTGATCAAATAGAATTATTGGGGTTTCCTCTTTGCAACCCATTTGATTTATTAGAACAACCTACAAATAACCTATTAAAAGCAAATGACCTGCATAACCACATAGGCAAAATAGTAAGCATAGAAGGTTATTTAATTACTACCAAAAATACAATTACCAAAAATGAAAAATCAATGCACTTTGGCACATTTTTAGATCGAGACGGTTACTTTGTAGATACCGTTCATTTTCCGCCAGTAGCAGCCAAATATCCTTTTAGAGGAAAAGGTGTTTACAAAATAACTGGTAAAGTTTTAGAAGAGTTTGATTGTATCAACATTGAAGTAATTTCTATGCACAGACTGGCTGTTATTGAAGACCCTCGTTATAGCGACGCTAATAAATCTTTAGTTTCATGATCGAAAAAAACCGAGCTATTGTACATATGGATCTTGACACTTTTTTTGTCTCTTGTGAGCGACTACAAGATAGCCGCCTCATTGGAAAACCTGTGCTCATTGGTGGCACATCAGATCGTGGTGTTGTTGCTTCATGCAGTTATGAAGCCAGAAAATTTGGTGTTCATTCTGCCATGCCAATGCGAATGGCCAAACAGCTATGTCCAGAGGCTATTGTACTTAGAGGTAATACTGGTGTTTACACCAAATTCTCTCAAGAGGTTACCCAAATTATAAAAGAAAGTGTCCCCTTGTATGAAAAAACATCTATAGACGAATTCTATATTGATTTAACTGGAATGGATAAGTTTTTTGGATGTCATAAGCTCGCGAGTGAATTACGCCAACGCATTATTAAAGAAACTCATCTCCCTATTTCATTTGGATTATCTATTAATAAAACCGTTTCAAAAATAGCAACGGGAGAGGCTAAACCTAACAATCAAATTAGAATTCATAAAGGAACCGAAAAACCATTTCTTGCTCCCTTATCTGTTAGAAAAATTCCTATGGTTGGCGAGGTTACCTACAAGTCATTATGTGATCTGGGCATAAAACGTATTCAAACAGTGCAAGAAATGCCTATGCAGCTCATGCATCGCGTATTAGGGAAAAACGGATTAAGTATCTGGAAAAAAGCAAACGGCATTGATAATAGCCCAGTGATACAATATCACGAACGCAAGTCAATATCAACCGAACGCACTTTTGATCGAGATACTACAAACATTGCCAAGCTAAGAAGTATATTAACCGCCATGGCAGAAAATCTAGCATACCAACTGCGTCGAGGTAATAAACTTACAGCATGTATTACTTTTAAAATTCGTTATTCTGATTTTCAAACCTACACACAACAACAGCGAATTCCATATAGTGCCATGGACCACAACATTATACCCGTTGTTATGGATTTATTCAACAAACTATACAATCGCAGATTATTAGTTAGATTAATAGGAGTGAAATTTAGCCACCTGGTTGATGGAGGTCATCAAATAAATCTCTTTGAAGACAATGAAAAATACCTCAACTTAAGCATGGCAATAGATAAAATGCGTGAACGCTATGGCGACAGAAAAGTTATAAGTGCAGCTGGGATGGAAGCTAAAAGTATTAGCAGATGGAATCCATTTAATGGAGAGCCTCCTCCTTTATTAGCTAATAGAAGGCGTTAAGTAAATTTTTAATACATTAGAGATATGTGTTACTCGACGGCATTAAGAAAGCAAAGATAACAAATTGAAGAAGGGCTATTAAATAAGATTCCGGCTAAATTCCCAGAAGATAGTGAGTATAATCCGTACTACCATCTAAATGGTTTTACCTACGGAAAACTTCAAATAATAAGCATGGACGACCCTCAAACCATACAAAGTGCTACCTGGGGATTAATACCAGATTGGGCAGCACATAATCCAGAAAATTTTAGACAAAAAAGTAACACGCTTAATGCACGGTCTGAAAGTATCTTTGAAAAAGCATCTTATAAAGAAAGTGCAGAAAACAAACGATGTTTAATATTGGCCGATGGTTTTTTTGAACCTCATCATGAAAACGGAAAAGCCATCCCGTATTTCTGTTATCAACCCACTACACAGTATCCAGATGGTGATTTGTTCTTATTTGCAGGCTTATATAATGAAATAGACGACGGTACAATAACTACCACAATACTCACTACAGAAGCTAATGCCTTTTTTGCAGAAATACATAATAAGAAAAAACGAATGCCACTAATTCTAGAACCTCATTTTATAGAAGATTGGTTAGACAATGGTATGACCAATCAAGAAATTAATGAAATTATTGAAACCGGAATGGATACCAAAGAATTTAAAGCGCATCCCGTGAGTAATGATCTATATAAAAGAGGAATCGACACCAATCAACCTTACATAATTCAACCAATAGCCAAAGACACCCTATTTTAACGCTTACTCTTAAGCCAAGCTTCTCTCAAGCTTTTTTCATTATTGGTAGCATCTGGATTTAACGATATTGTATATGATGGATCGCCTTCAAATGTCAATTGAGTTTCTTGAGTATTACCAAGACGCTCAAAAATTATAGTTATGGAATTGCCAACACTAAAGGTACTAATAACATCATTTATGTTCGTATCCTTGGTTATAGTTTCGTCACCAATTTTTATCAATTTATCTCCATTCTCTAACCCAGCATTATAAGCGCTAGCCCCAATTCTTGTATTACCAACTATGACTCCCTCTCTCACATTTGCGCCAAAATATGGTTTGCTCATATTCTGAGATAATGTTATTCCCACATTTGCAAAAAGCCGATTCATCTCTGGCATTTTACTATCGTAGATGTAGTTATTAAAGAATTGGTCTCCAAAATCATTTCCTGCAT
>CAZAPO010000152.1:0-4407 GCA_964487005.1 uncultured Flavobacteriaceae bacterium | reverse complement strand
CAGGGCTTTTAAGAAATATTTAGATTTTAACAACGATGCGTTAGTTGTTTTTTGTAATGTAAACTTTTGGTGTACTTGCATTAGAATCTTTTGTAGAAATACTAATATTATCGTTGTTCTTAATAAAGTCAATGGCCTTATCTGAAGATACTTTTTTGTTATCTATGTAAAAGGTTGCTCCTTTCTTCGCCATATCAACAACATGGTCTAAAGGACTTTTTGGCGGTGGCGGAGGTGGCACTTCTCTAAGCTCTCGGGCCACTCTTTCTTCTTGACGTTTAACACGTTCTGCGACTGCTGCTTTACGTTCTTCAACTGCACGAACTTGTCTTTGTTCAGATCTTTTGACACGCTCTGCTACGGCTGCCCTTCTTTTTTCTTCTACCTTGAGTTGTCTTTTTTCAGATTCTTTGAGTCTTTTTTCAAGAACCTCAACTCTTTTTTTGTCGGCCATAGCTTGTTTCTTTTCCAACTTCACCATCTTTTCTTTAAGCGCTTTTGCCTCTTTCTCACCCATGTTTTGTGATCTGTATTGCTCGCGCAACAGTTCACGCTCTTTAGCTTGAAGTTGACGTTGCTTCGCCAATTGTTCTTTGTATAGTTTCATTTCGGCTTGGCGTTGATCGGCATTAGCTTTTCTTTCACGAGCATATTCTTCTTTGATTTGCCTTAGCTTCACTTTTTCTGCATCATTAATTTCTCGAACCCTAATCATATCAGTTTCTGCCTTGGCAGCTTTTTCAACCGCAATTTTATATGATTTAACAGCCTCGTTATATTTTGCCTTCTGTGCAGGAGTTGCATCAGCAGGAACTGGAGGTGGTGGCGGCGGTGGAACCTCTCTTACTTTAATAGAAGTAGGAGCAGGTGGTGGAGGTGGTGGAGGTGCAATATTTGGGAATGGAGATGCATTCTTTTTTTGAGCATCTGTCATTAAACCATATAAATATTTTATGCGTTCTATATCCTTCTTCTCAACAATATAATTGTCTTTTCTATCTTCATTGTAATGCAATTTTTTTGCCAGTGCATTGTATTCTTTAATTTGGGCTTTAGTGGCTCCTTCTTGTACATTGGATTCTTTAACCGATCTTTCAATTTTCATGCCTCCAGTTTTTGTTTCTATGGCAAAAGGAGTATTCCCTTTTTCACGAATTACCTCTTGATTTTTAGTGACAAGGCGATGATATCCGTAGTCCTGGATGGCGTTGTAAACAAACCAAACTTCCTCATTCGTGATTTCTGAGCTTGAATTAAGGTGAACATTAATTATGTTCTTTCTTATTTCTGGTGTTATATCTTGATGTAATTGATTTAAAACGCTAGTAAACGAATTCCTTGTTGCACTAAGCCCATCAATTTTAAAGGTATTTGTATCTAAAATTTCAACGGTTATACTTCTTGCAGTATAATCATCATTATTAATTGAAATGTCATTCGCGTCTTTAATAACTGTTTCTTTATTACTAAAGCTAAATAACAATAATGCTAACAATGGTAGAAGCACAAGACTTCTTAACCAAATAGCGGTTTTTGTGGTTTGAGTTTTCATAACTGTAAATCGTTTTTTGATTAATGAATAGTTGATGGCGTTAGCCAAATTAGGATGATGAGATTTTGATGAAAATGTTAATATTGTTTCTTGATAGGCTCTTGCCTCAATTCCCTTTTCTAATACACCCTGGTCTGCTAAAAATTCATGATTTAGCTTCACCAGATGATTGTAAGCATAAAAAATTGGATTAAACCAAAATACGGTTTGCAAAAGCTCAATTAAAAGTACATCAATACTATGTTTTTGTTTGGCGTGTGTCTGCTCATGCCAAAAAACTTCCTGTGGTATTTCTTGCGCTTCATATTTATTCTTATTGAAAAAGATATAATTGAAAAAGGTATGTGGAACGACCAGATCTTTTAACAAGACATCAGTATACTTATAATGTTTCCTTTTAGGGTTTCGTCTTATTTTGGTATCTATATCATAGAGGTTTTTTATAAATCTAAAACCAAAAACGGTAAGACCTAAGATATAGAATGACCATAATACAACAGTCCAATCTATGGTTTCAAAAAATGAAGTTTCTGCAGGTAGCATAGTGACATTATCATTCATTATTTGCGCATCGACTGGAGAGCCATCAACATAGGTCGTGAATGTTATAAATGGAATTAATATTGAAGCCGCTAAGGCACCTAATAAATAATAGCGCTTAAATACATGCATATTTTCTTTTTCCAAAAACAGCTTATAAAAGGCATAAAATACTAAGAGACAAGCGCTCGATTTTAATATAAATAATAACATATTATCTCTTTTTAATTTCGTTATCAATTAATTTCTTTAATTCCTCGAGTTGGTCTTTATCAAGGTTGGTCTCTTGAGTAAAAAAAGAGGCAAACTGAGTAGCACTGTCATTAAAGAAGGTCTTTATAAGATTGTTAACGTGTTTTGAGAAATAATCTTTCTTTTTTACTAAAGGATAATATTCTCTGGACTTTCCATATAAATTATAGGCAACATATCCTTTGTCGGTCATACGCTTTAAAAGTGTTGCAATAGTTGTTGTTGCAGGTTTAGGATCTGGATAAGCTTCAAGAAGATCTTTCATAAAGGCTTGCTCTAGTTTCCATAAATGTTGCATTAACTGTTCTTCGGTTTTTGATAATTGCATGCTCTACAAAATTAGAATGTACTCTACAAATGTAGAATAAAAAATTAATTGTGCAAATATTAAAGAGGAGATTATAGAAAATTTAACAGTTTTATGTAACCAGTGTTACAAGGTTTCGACTCCGTAATGTGTAATTTTACGTAACAATTTTTAGTTCTTGTTAAAAGGTTAGTTGGCTATAAATTGTTGATTTTAATGTTTGATTTAATACAGTTTTAAAAGGGGTTTGTTTAAGAAACAAGCCCCTTTTTTAGCAAAAAACGTATATTTGAAATCTAATTGTTACCCAAAATGAAACTTACTACTTCTCTTTTTATAAGTATATTTTTTACCATTTCTGGGTTTTCACAGACGGTTACTGATCTCATGAATCGTGTTGATCAAGATACCTTGGTGAAAGTGGTTCGAGAATTCTCTGGTGAAGATCCAACAGTTGTTGGAGGAAGTTCGGTAACCATTTTGAACAGACAAAGTACTGCTAATGATGTTGCGGCAAATTATTTGGTTGAAAAATTTTCTGCACTAAGCAATATAACGGTCAATGATATTTCATACAGTGCGAACGGAAGAAATATTGTTGCCACACAGCTGGGTAAAACCAACCCTAATGATATTTATATTATTTGTGCCCATTATGATACGGTTGCAAATTACTGTGCCGATGATAACGCCAGTGGTACTGCTGCGGTCCTTGAAGCCGCTAGAATTTTATCTACACAATGTTTTGATAATACTATTGTTTATGCACTTTGGGATGAAGAAGAAAATGGTTTGTTAGGTGCATTAAATTATGCAAATCAGGCGGCATTAAACGGAGATAATATTCTTGGGGTTTATAATATGGATATGATGGCTTATGATGGTGATGGTGATAACGACTTTGATATTGATGTAAGGAATATTGCTGGATCTATAGCATTTAAAGACGACCTGTTAGCTGTTTTAACGTCTTCGGGTCTTAATCTTAATGTAAATGTTGTTGATCCTGGAACTACTGCTTCAGACCATTCTCCGTTTTGGAGCAATGGGTTCTCGGCTATGCTGGTTGGAGAATCTTGGGAAAATAATGATAGAACTCCTAATTATCATACCGCGGACGACAGGTTTGTAGATCTAGATATGGACTATTTCACCGATTTGACCAAGCTAGCTGTTGCTTTTATGGCAACAAAGGGTAGTTTGCTAGCTGTAGATAGTACCATTACATTAGGAGTTTCAGAATTAACAGCTAATCAAGGGGGTGCTACTTATCGCTGGTTAGATTGCAGCAATGATATGACTCCTATTCCAGGAGAAATCGGTCAATCTTTCTCACCTGCTTCCAGTGGTGTATATGCCGTTGAAATAACCTCTGGATCTTGTGTTGAGGTAAGTGAATGCTTTAATTACAGCTTATTAAATACAAAACAGATTACTGCTGAAGATATAGAACTGTTCCCTAACCCAGTTTCATCACAATTGGAAGTAACATTAAAAACGTTTAAAACAGCCACACTTACATTAATTAATATGGAAGGAAAGAAATTGATGACCCTTCCAATTTCAAGAGGCCAAAACGAAATTGATGTTTCAAATATTGCCAGTGGGGTTTACTTTATTCAAATTGAATCTGGAAATAAATCTGGTTCCTTTAAATTGGTTAAAGAATAGTTACTTTGACATCTTTTTCTTCGATCTAATACTCTCAATAATTACCGTAAACATTATTAAACTTCCGCCAAGAATGGTATTAAGT
>CAZAPO010000151.1:0-12650 GCA_964487005.1 uncultured Flavobacteriaceae bacterium | reverse complement strand
GTTGAGTATAAATTGAGTGCCACCAAGGCGCCTGTTCTTTTCATAAACACTCACATAGTATCTGCCAGGTTCCAAACGCTCATCGGTAAGAATATCGGCGCTTACATCAGTAGTATTAGTGGTGTAAAGAATATTAACTTTTGAACTATATATGAGTGATGATTTGTCAAATTTGATTGCCCCTTTATCTGCAACTATGTTATTATCTGGCCCAATAATTTGAATATAGAGTTCTTTACTTTCTTCAGAGGCTAAATGGTTTTCTGCTAAAACAAAATCAACTCTTATGTTGTCAGTCTTGGTAGCTTTAACCACCTCAAGTACTTCACCAGAATTTTTTAAAGTATACGCTTTGGCCTTGAAAGAATTTGCAGTTACCTGAGCAGCGTTTTTCAAATTTTGATCAAGTAACCTATTCTCATCTTGTAATTGATCAATAAGTTGTAATTGCTCTTCTAAAATGTTAGTAATTGCCTCATTTTGTTTAAGTAACTCCTTGTTTGCTTCAGAGAATGAATCGCCTTCCTTAATAAGATTCTGTTGCTGGGTTCTTAGGTTAGAGAGCCTCGCTTTATACGTATCGATTAATGAAAGATTTGCCCTAAGCGATTTCATTGAATCGTTTGTTTGATCCACAATAGATTTTGTAACCTCAAGTTCATTTGATAATACTTCGTTTGTAATGTTAAGATTATCATGGCTTGAAATAATTTCTGAAATCTGGTTCTCTAGTAATTTCTTCTCTTGAATTAAAAAATTTTGCTTTTCTTCTGAAGTAGTATAATTATAATACGAAAATGAAGCAAGAGCTGTACATGCAATTACAAGTGTACCTACCGCTAATTTATAGTTAAGTAATTGAGGGTTAACTATCATTATATAGTATCGTATTTATTGGCTGGATTAACTGTTTGCGAAAATATATATTATGTTTGTTATCAATAATTTTATTCGTTGAAATGATAAAAAACTTGATAAACATATTTTTTCCGAAGGTTTGTTATGGTTGTGATAATATGATGACTGATAATGAAAAATATGTTTGTACGAAATGTCGCCACGAATTACCTGTTACCAACTTTCATTTTGACAATAAAGAAGCTGTAAAAAAAGTACTGTATGGTAGGGTACAATTAGAGAATGCAACCTCATTGCTTAGATTTGAAAAAAAAGGGATTGTACAGGAGCTGTTGCATAAATTAAAATATAAAGGGTATCAAGAAATTGGCAAATTCTTTGGGGATTGGCTGGGTAGTGAGCTACGTTTATCTAATAATTATAGGGAGGTAGATATGGTTATTGCAGTTCCTTTAGACAGTAGAAAACTTAGAAAGCGAGGATATAATCAAGTGCACTATTTTAGTAAGGCAATTGCAGAAAGTTTTGGCGTACCTGTGCTAGACAATGTATTGTTAAAAACTGGAACAACACAAACCCAAGTATTTAAGAAACGAAGTTTAAGATGGAATACTAATAAGGAGGTTTTTAAGGTTGCCGATTACAAGTTTATTAGCGGAAAACATATTCTACTTTGTGATGATATTATTACCACTGGGGCGACTATTGAGGCCTGTGCGAACCAACTGTTAAAAGCCCCGGATGTTAAAATAAGTATTGCTACAATGGCAATTGCTCAATAAGTTTTTCGTTTATGTAAATATGTCGTTAATTTGCGCTAAACATTCAAAATAAATGCGAAGATTTCTTAGCAATTTTGCGCTTCTATTAGTTATGGTTTTAGTGTTTCTTAGTTGTGCCAACAGAGGAACACCAACAGGAGGAGAGAAAGACTCTGAACCTCCAGTAATTATTAGAACCGAGCCCGAAAATTTAAGCACTAATTTTGATGCCGAGGAGATAAGAATTTATTTTGATGAGTATATAAAATTCAAAGACTTACAGAAACAGCTCGTTATCTCTCCTCCAATGGATCCTGAACCAGAGATTACGCCTCTGGGATTAGCCAGTAAATACATCTCAATTAAGATTAAAGACACACTACTTGCTAATACAACTTATGCCATAAATTTTGGGACCAGCGTTGTAGATAATAACGAAAACAATCCGTATCCATATTTAAGATATGTCTTTTCTACGGGTGATTATATTGATTCGTTGAGTGTAAGCGGTTATGTGAAGAATTCACTAGAAAAAAATGCAGACGATTTTGTTTCGGTAATGTTGTATCAAATAGATTCAACATTCACAGACTCTATTGTGTATAAACAAAAACCAAGGTATATAGCAAATACCTTAGATAGTACCACAAATTTTACGCTAGAAAATCTTAGAGAAGGGAAATATTTAATGGTAGCATTAAAAGAAGACAATACTAATTTTACCTATGAACCTAAGACCGATAAAATAGGGTTTATTGAAGATTTTATTGAAGTTCCTGTAGACACTACATTTGTACTTAATTTGTTTAAAGAAGTTCCTAAGTTTAAAGCCACGAGACCATTTTTAGTTTCAGGCAACAGAATTGGATTTGGATATGAAGGTGATGCTGACAATTTGCAAATAGAGCTGTTATCTGATGTTAGCAGTGATTACGAAAGTGTACTTACTAAAGACACCGATAAAGATACCTTGTATTATTGGTTTAGACCAGATCAAGAAGTAGACTCTTTATTATTTAAAGTAACTAACAAAGATTATGTAGACACCCTTAAGGTGAATTTGAGAACTTTAGATAAGGATTCATTAAATATTCGCCCAAAAGACTCAAGAACATTAAGGTTGAACGAATTTTTTAGACTTGAAGGTAACGTTCCATTTGAAACAATTGATGAAAGTAAGATTTCAATATTAGACCAAGATTCAGTGAGAGTACCATTTTCAACGTCATTAGACAGAATGAGTAATACCTATAATTTTGCATTTCAAAAAACGGTATTGAATAGTTATAAGATTCAAGCGCTACCTGAAGCTTTCACTGATTTTTTTGGTGTAAAAAATGACACACTCAATTTTAGCACTCGAACCAAGGAAGAAGCAGACTATGGTAATGTAAGAGTTAATGTGCGTAATGCAGTATACCCAATTATTCTGCAACTTGTTGACCAAAGTGGTGAAGTCATTATGGAAAAGTATGCAACGCAATCTGGACCTATTGATTTTATAGCCGTAGACCCTGGGAAATATGATTTACGAGCAATTTTTGATGCCAATCAAAATAGAAAATACGACACAGGCAATTATCTATTAAAACAACAACCAGAACGGGTTAGTTATTTTCCAGATTTAGAAGAAGTAAGGGCCTATTATGATCAGGTTGTTGAATTTATTTTACAATAAATTGATCCTTATCATCTAAGAACTTTAAGGAGCTTCTAGTAGTTTCAATATGATTTTTGTTAAGACTTACAATTGTGGTTTCTTGCCTTCCATCAGTAATTTTACTTAATGTTTCTCCTAGACAGTTGTAAGCAGCAGAATGTCCAACATAGTTGTGGCCATAATCATCACTTCCGGTTCTATTTACACCAATGCAATAACACATATTTTCAATCGCTCTAGCCTCTAGAAGCGTGTCCCATGCATTTACTCTGGGTTGAGGCCAGTTAGCTACATAAACTAACAGATCATAATTTTCTACATTTCTCGCCCAAACAGGAAATCTAAGATCGTAGCAAATCATAGTACAAATTTTCCAACCTTTGTAGTCTACAATAACTTTGTTGTCCCCAGAAGCGTATACCTTATTTTCCCCAGCGAGTGTAAAGGTGTGTCGTTTGTCATAAGTATGTAATTCACCATCTGGTTGAACAAAAACAAATCTATTATAGAATATTTCGTTTTCTTCAATAACAACGCTACCACCAATTGCCAAATTTCTTTGTTTGGCTATTTCTATCATCCAGTTTACCGTTGGGCCGTCCATAGTTTCGGCTACTCTATTTGGTGACATAGTAAAACCTGAAGTAAACATTTCCGGTAATAGAATTAGATCAATTTCTTCTTGAATAGTTGCTATTTTTTTTGAAAAATTTTCTCTATTGCTGGAAGGGTTTTCCCAAACAAGGTCAGATTGAATAATTGCGACTTTAAGAGTATCTTGCATGTATCAAAAGTACATGATTTTTTAATTAAATTAATTTAGAATTGTGTAAGAAAAGTGATGATTTTTAGAGAGGCAAATGATACCAGTATTTAAAAAATGTACAATAAAGGATATTAAACAATTAACAAAAGTTTCGTGGGATACATTTTATGATTCGTATAAAGCGAATAACGATCCTCATAATTTTAAAACCTTTTTAGATAATAAGTTTAGTGAAGAACGACTTTTGGAAGAGCTTAATAATCAAAATTGTCATTTTTATTTTTTACACGTCAATAATAATTTGGTTGGATATTTTAAGCTTAATGAGAGAGATGCACAAACCGAAACTTTTGATGAAAGCACCATCGAACTTGAAAGGATTTATGTTTTAAAAGAATTTCAGGGTATGGGTTATGGAAAGCTTATGATCCAAAAAGCCATTGCATTGTCAAAAGAAGCCGGGGTTGATTTGCTTTGGCTTGGTGTATGGAAAATAAATGAAAACGCAGTGAGATTTTACCAAAGAGAGGGATTTAAAATATTTGGAACTCATATTTATGTTGTAGGTAATGAAGATCAGGAAGATTGGGTAATGAAATACCATCTCAATTAGTTTAATTCTTTACCTTTATTCAACTAAAACCAATCAATTATGAAGCAATTAATTTATGCCTTGAGCATACTCTTTTTTTGTAATACTGCAAGTGCCCAATCTTCTTATTACTTCCCTGAAAAGAATGCAAATTGGGAAGAAAGAAAATCATCAGAATTTGATATAAATCAAACTAAAATAGATGAGGCAGTTGCATTTGCGATGTCAAATGAATATTCTGGTTCCAGGGATCTAAGAATTGCAATTTTAAAAGGTTTTGCCAGAGAGCCATATCATGAAATTTTGGGACCTACTAAAAAGAGAGGAGGTCCAGCAGGTCTTATTATAAAAAATGGTTACATCATTGCAAAATGGGGCGATACCCGAAGAGTAGATATGACGTTTAGCGTAACAAAAAGTTTCTTATCGACCGTAGCTGGATTAGCAGTCGATCACAATTTGATCACTAGTACTAATGATAAGGTAGTCGATTATGTCTGGGATGGCACTTTTGGAGGAGCTCATAATGGTAAGATCACTTGGGAACATTTATTACAACAAAACTCAGATTGGACAGGAGAACTATGGGGAGGAAAAGACTGGGCTGACAGACCGCCAAGAAATGGTGGAATTGACGATTGGAAGTTCAGAGAATTAAGAGAGCCTGGAACAGTGATGGAATACAATGATGTTCGTGTAAATGTATTGGCTTACTCGCTAACACATGTGTGGAGAAAGCCGCTACCACAGGTACTAAAAAAATATATTATGGACCCAATTGGAGCGTCAACTACTTGGAGATGGTTTGGTTATAAAGATGCGTGGACGGTGATCGATGGTGTAAAGATGAAATCGGTAACAGGAGGTGGTCATTCTGGAGGGGGAATTTTTATTTCAGCCGAAGATATGGCAAGATTTGGCCTACTTTTTTTAAATGATGGAAAATGGCGCGATAAACAATTAATAAGTACTAATTGGATCAACGAAGCGGTTACACCTTCAATACCTAATGCTAGTTATGGATATATGTGGTGGCTTAATAAAAAGGGGAGAAGACACTGGGAAGGATTATCTGAGAACATATTTTATGCCTCTGGTTTTGGAGGAAATTTTATTGTGGTAGACAAAGAAAATGATCTCGTGGTAGTGACCAGATGGTTAGAGCCTTCTGAGCTAAAAGATTTTATGACAATTGTGAACAGCGCGTTTAACTAGATGTTACACAATATTTCTGCACCACGTTGAAGGGTTTCGTCTTTTTTAGCAAAACAAAAGCGCAGCACTTTTTCATCGGCCTTATTAACGTTAAATACCGAAAAGGGAATGGATGCAATACCTTTTTCCTTCACGAGTCTCACTGCTAGATCATAATCATTCTCATCGGTGATTTGGCTATAGTCTAGTGCTTGAAAATAGGTTCCTTTTGAGGGTGTAAACGAAAAACGGGAGTCTTTAATTAGGTTTAAAAACAAATCACGTTTAGCCTGAAAAAAGCTACCCAATTCTAAGTAATGACTAGGGTCTTTAAGGTAATCGGCAATGGCAAGTTGCATGGGGTGGTTTATACTAAAAACATTAAACTGGTGGACCTTTAAGAATTCTTTCATAAGTTCTTTTGGTGCGCAACAGTATCCGGTTTTCCAACCTGTAAAATGAAATGTTTTTCCAAAGGAAGCTGTGATTAATGTTCTCTCCTTTAGATCTGGAAATAAGCAAGCAGTAAAATGTTGCTCACCATCAAAAACAATATGCTCGTAAACTTCATCACTTAATACAATGATATTGGAGCCCGAAGTTAATTCTTGAAGTTGTAACATATCTTCCTTTGTAAAAATGGCTCCAACGGGATTATGAGGGGTATTGATAACAATCATTTTAGTTTTCTCAGTGATGGCATTCTTAACTTCCTCCCAATTTATTTTAAAATCAGGTTTGTGTAGTTGTATTGAGATAGGGATTCCACCATTTAGTTCAATAGTAGGAATATAACTATCATACGCAGGACGAAAAACTATTACTTCATCACCTTGACCTATAAAGGCTGTTATTGCCGAAAATATTGCTTGAGTAGCTCCATTAGTAATGGTGATTTCATTCGCTGGATGATAGGTTGATCCATAGAGTGCATCATACTTATTTGCAATGGCTTCACGTAATTGTATGACACCAGGCATTGGGGCATATTGATTAAAACCTTTAGTCATGTACATGTTCACCAATTCAATTAGTTTAGGGTCACCAGAAAAGTCGGGGAACCCTTGTGAAAGATTTATGGCATTGTGCTCGTTCGCTAAAGCACTCATAATTGAAAAAATTGTAGTTTCCAGATTTGGGAGTTTAGATTGGTGATCCATACACTTCACTTAAAATTGGGTAAAAGCTCTTGTTTTTTGTTAGGAAAACCGAAAATTACAGAATTTTTAGCTGTTTAAGAAGTTGTTGTTTGTAGGTTCTTCCAATTGGGATTCTATTTTGATTGATAAAGACCTCGTTACCAGAAATTTTATCAACTAATTTACTATTAATAATAAATGATTTATGTACCTGAATAAAGGTGTCTTTTGGAAGTTTTTCTGCCCAGTTTTTTAGTGAATCTATGAAGGACAATTTCTGACTTTTAGTGACAAGTGTTATGTAATTGCGGTCAGACGCTACATAAACAATATCATCAAGTACTATTTTATGATGTGTCTTATCTACATTTACGAAAATTGAATTGCTGTCATCAACTTTTAAATTAGAGACTTCAATGACGTTTACGGTTAGTTTGTTTACGGCCTTTAAAAACCGTTCTAATGAGAAGGGCTTCACCAAATAATCAACAATAGTATCTAATTCAAAACTGCTAACAGCGTAGTCTGGATATGCCGTGGTCATAATTATTGATGGTGGATTTTTAACTGTTTTAATGAAATCGATACCAGAAATGTCTGGTAAATTAACATCTAGAAAAACCACATCGATGCCATTATTCCTCAAAAAAGAATTTGCTTCAATAGCTGCTTTAAAAGTTCCCAATAAATTGAGATGCGGGACCTTGCTTATGAAATTCTGCAAAATCTTTTGAGCTGGTATTTCGTCTTCAATAATTATGCAATTCATACTAAATGTAGTTTTAAATGAACATGAAATTTTGCATTTTTAGTAATAACAAACTCATGTCTATCCTTATAAATTAACTCCAATCGCTTCTCAAGGTTTTGTAACCCTATTTTTGACTCTGTATCATTTCTTAATTTGTCAGAATACCCATTACTACAATCAAGTATTAGCACTCCATTGGTTACATTTATTTCAATAGTAATTTCAGATTTTAAAGAATTATGCTTAAATGCATTTTCAATTATTGTAATTAGTAAAAGAGGCGCTATCTGGTTAGTTAAGTTGTCAATATTCTTATGGTAATTAATAGTTACTACACCTTCGGTTCTAATCTTTTGAAACTTTATATAATTGTCTAAAAACTGAATCTCTTTTTCTAAAGAAACAGTTGGCGAATTGCTTTCGTATAACACATGTTTTAAATTATCTGAAAGCATTAAGACCAGTTCTGGTGTTTCATGTGGTTTTTCAATTGAATAGGAGTAAATAGTATTTAGATTATTAAAAAGAACATGCGGATTGATTTGTGATTTCAAGAACTTTAATTCCATTTCAATATGTTCTTGTTTAATAGCTTCAACCTCTTCTTGTTTATCAGTAAATCTATATAGTGCCCATATAAATGAGAAGAATACCAAAGGCACCAATGTCTGCCATAAATAATCGCTTAGGCATTTCATAATTGAGCATCCACATTGAGCAAAGACATAACAATATAGTTGTGTTGCCAAAAATGAAATTAGCGCAAAAACAAATATGTAAATAGCCAGCATTTTTTTCTTTACAAAAAAGGGAAGTAAAACCAGATTGTTTACATAAACAATTATTACCAAAATAGCGAGATACTGTAAAAATGGATTTTGTGCCCAATAATAATCACTGAACAAAAAGAGTGATACAAACACAAAAAGCATCCAAAATAGGATGTGTACCAAAATTTGAGAGGTGTATTTACTAATTATAGTCATTTGAATGTGAAAGTAACCAGAAATGAAAGAATGGTCAAGAATTCTGTACGAAATCCATTTTCATTAATACAAACGGTATGTTTCTCATTGATAATTAAGAATGTGAAGTTGATACAGTTTTAGTTCTTACAGGTAAAAAGAATTAGTTGCTCATTGGTGTCATTGATAGTTTTGAAGAAAATATAATTCAATCATGAAACGAACAATTACATTAATTTTCTGTCTTTTTTGCGCCTATCTAATTAATTCTCAAAATATAAATAATAGGGTTGAGGACGCTACTGGCTCTCCAATGCTTCTAGGGCAAATTAATAAAGTAGGACTGACCAAGGAGCCGTTTAAAAATTGGTTCAATAAAAACTACAACGGTTACATGGTAAACAACCAAATTGTGTCCACCGTCGAGGATACTTTGAAAAATTATAACATAAAAATATTTTTGGGGACATGGTGTGGAGACAGTAAGCGGCAAGTGCCAAGATTTTACAAAGTGCTGGAAGCCGCAAAATTTCCAGAAAATCAACTTGAAGTCATCGCTTTAAATAGAGACTCTAATGCCTACAAACAGAGTCCGACGGGAGAGGAAAGAGGATTAAACGTTCATCGGGTTCCAACCTTTATTTTTTATAAAGATGGCGAAGAAGTGAATAGAATAGTTGAATCACCAAAAGCAACTTTCGAAAATGATATAATGGCAATCCTTGAAGGTAAATACACTCCAAATTATATGGCAGCAAATTATTTGGAAGGATTAATTAGAACAAAAGGAATTGATAGCTTAATGAGTATGGAAGTCGATTTGGTGTCTAGACTATCTGACTTTGTTAAAGGAAGTAGAGAACTAAATACATTGGGTTATGTGAAATTAAGTGCACAACAGTTTGATGAAGCATTGTTTGTATTTCAAATAAACACTAAAATATTTCCGTATAAGCCAAACGTATATGATAGTCTTGGTGAGGCCTACTTAAGAATTGAAAATCACCAACAGGCATTGGCAAATTATCAAAAAGTATTGCAATTAAAACCAAAAGATAAAAACGCAATTCAAATGATTGAAAAAATAAAATCCACAATGAAAGAGTAAAAAAACCCCAAGCAATTTGCTTGGGGTTTTTAATATTAATTAGCGTTCTGTTCTTATTCCATAGCAGCTTTCATAAGCTCTCTATTCATTCTTGCTATGGTATCTAACGATATTCCTTTTGGACACTCAATTTCACATGCACCAGTATTGGTACAATTTCCAAAACCTTCTAAATCCATTTGTGCAACCATATTTCTTACACGATCGGTCGCTTCAACTTGCCCTTGTGGCAATAATGCATATTGCGAAACTTTTGCTCCAACAAAAAGCATAGCCGATGAGTTCTTACAAGTAGCAACACAAGCACCACAACCAATACAGGTGGCAGCATCCATGGCTTCATCTGCTGCATGCTTAGAAATTGGTATGGCGTTGGCATCTTGAGTATTTCCAGAGGTATTCACAGAAATATATCCTCCTGCTTGCTGGATACGTTCAAAAGCTGTACGATCAACAACCAAATCTTTAATAACTGGAAAAGCCTTTGCTCGCCATGGTTCGATATAAATTGTATCACCATCATTAAACATACGCATGTGTAATTGACATGTCGTGATACCTCTATCTGGACCATGAGCTTCACCATTGATATATAATGAGCACATTCCGCATATACCCTCTCTACAGTCATGATCAAATGCAACAGGCTCATCACCTTCTGCAATTAACTGTTCATTCAAAACATCCATCATTTCTAAGAAAGACATATGTTCTGAAATATCACTAACCTTGTAATCAACCATGCGACCTTTATCCTCAGGTCCATTTTGTCTCCAAATTTTCAGTGTTAAATTCATTCCTTTTCCTGACATATCTTTCTTATTTATATGAACGTTGTTTTAATTCTACATCTATAAATTCTAAGTCCTCTTTATGCATTTGAGCATCTCCAGGTTCTCCTTTATACTCCCACGCAGCAACAAAAGCAAAATTCTCGTCGTCTCTTTTTGCTTCTCCTTTTTGCGGTCCAGATTCTTCAGCAAATTCTTCTCTAAAGTGCCCTCCACAAGATTCTTCCCTCATTAAAGCATCTTTAGCAAACAATTCACCTAATTCTAAAAAGTCAGCTACTCTACCTGCCTTTTCTAATTCTGGGTTCATGCCGTTTGCATTACCAGGAACTTTCACTTCTTTCCAGAACTCTTCACGCAAAGCCTTAATTTCGGCCATCGCTTCTTTTAAGCCTTTTTCATTTCTTGACATCCCTACTTTATCCCACATTATTTTTCCTAATCGCTTGTGAAAATGATCTACAGATTTTGTCCCGTCATTATTCATAAAGAAGTCAATGCGATCTTTTACAGCTTTTTCTGCTTCTTCAAATTCTGCAGAATCGGTAGGAATTTCTCCAGTTCTAATATCATCTGCTAAATAATCTCCTATGGTATATGGCAGCACAAAGTAACCATCGGCTAGTCCTTGCATTAACGCAGAGGCACCTAATCTATTGGCACCATGATCAGAGAAGTTGGCTTCACCTATACAATACAACCCAGGTACTGTTGTCATTAAGTTGTAATCTACCCAAACACCACCCATTGTATAATGAACAGCAGGATAAATCATCATTGGAGTTTTATAAGGATTCTCATCAACAATTTTCTCATACATCTGGAATAGATTTCCATATTTGGCCTCAACAATTTTTTCTCCAAGCTCGGTAATTTGTGTTGCCGAAGGGTTATCTATACCTTGTATTTTTGCTTGTTCAGAACCATAGCGCTGTATGGCTGCTGCAAAATCTAGGTAAACAGCTTCACCTGTGGCATTTACTCCGTAACCTGCATCACATCGTTCCTTGGCTGCACGAGATGCTACATCACGTGGTACCAAGTTACCAAAAGCTGGGTAGCGTCTTTCTAGATAATAATCTCGGTTTTCTTCTTCAATTTCAGTTGGCTTTAAACGTCCTTCTCTAATTGCTAAGACGTCATCCATATTCTTAGGCACCCAAATTCGTCCATCATTTCTAAGAGATTCAGACATAAGGGTTAGCTTAGACTGATAATCTCCTGATCGCGGTATACATGTTGGGTGAATTTGTGTATAACAAGGATTTGCGAAAAACGCTCCTTTTTTATGAATTTTCCATGCCGCTGTGGCATTTGATCCCATTGCATTTGTTGACAAGAAATATACGTTACCATAACCACCAGATGCAATTACTACCGCATGGGCAGAATGTCGCTCAATTTCACCGGTAATTAAATTTCTTGTAATTATACCTCTAGCCTTACCATCAACCACCACTACATCTAACATTTCATGACGATTGTACATTTGTATTTTACCGCGCGCAATTTGGCGATTCATGGCAGAATATGCACCTAAGAGCAATTGTTGTCCTGTCTGTCCTTTGGCATAAAATGTCCTTGATACCAAAACACCACCAAATGAACGATTATCTAATAAACCACCATAATCACGTGCAAAAGGAACGCCTTGTGCAACACATTGATCAATAATGTTAGATGACACCTCTGCCAAACGGTATACATTGCCTTCACGAGACCTGTAATCACCGCCTTTTACGGTGTCATAAAATAAGCGATAGGTAGAATCACCATCACCCATATAGTTTTTTGCTGCATTGATTCCTCCTTGCGCTGCAATTGAGTGGGCACGGCGTGGTGAATCTTGATAGCAAAATGCCTTTACATTATATCCCAACTCGGCCAATGTGGCTGCGGCAGAACCACCAGCCAAACCTGTTCCAACAACAATAACATCAATTAATCTTTTATTCGCTGGATTGACTAAGTCGATTTTATCTTTATAAGTAGTCCATTTATCTTTAATTGGACCCTTTGGTACTTTTGAATCTAAAACACTCATATAGTATAAATTAATGGTGAT
>CAZAPO010000150.1:0-2787 GCA_964487005.1 uncultured Flavobacteriaceae bacterium | reverse complement strand
GAACAATTTTTAAACTACGACAACAAATTTTTTCAAACGTTTAAAAATATTTTCATAAAACCTGAAAAGGTTATTGGTAGTTATATCGATGGAACGAGAAAAAAATATGTTAATGTTATAAGTTATTTTGCTATTGCTCTTACACTTTCCGGTTTTCAACTTTTTGTGGTAAATAAATTCTTCCCAGAATTAATGAATGTCGATTTTATGGCTCAAAAAGGAGCAGAAGAGTTTCAACAGCAAAACATGAATTTTGCCCAAGAATATCAATCAATAATATTTATGTTGAGTGTTCCTCTTTATGCATTGGTTTCAAAAATTGTATTCTTTAATTACAAGCAATACAATTACACAGAGCACCTTGTAATTAATATGTATCTAACGGCTCATTTATCTATTGTATTCTCGTTTGTTTTTTTGATAACATCATTATTTGGAATTAACTACGGTATTGTTGGGTTTTTATCTATTCCATTACAGATATTGTTCTCTGCCTATTGTTTTAAACGAATATTCAAATTAGGATATACTTCTATATTTTTAAAAACCTTTTTGTTCCTATTAATTTTGTTGATGCTATTTATTCTATTAAGCATTTCAATGGGAATAATGATGTATTATGATGGAACAATGCAAGAACTAATAGATGCTCAGAAAGCAGCAAAAGAAACTTAAGCTACTTCTTCTTGTAAAAACTGTACTTCGTATAAATTTTTATAATAACCTTCCTCTTTCTTAAGCAGTTCTTTGTGTGTACCTTGCTCTACAATTTTTCCAGCATCCATGACTATAATGCTATCGGCCTTTTTAACGGTTGCCAATCTATGGGCAATGACAATAGAAGTTCTACCCTTGGTAATCTTATCGGTAGCGTCTTGTATGAGTTGCTCTGAATAGGAGTCAACAGAAGAGGTCGCTTCATCAAGAATTAAAATACTTGGATTGGTTACGTACGCTCTTAGAAATGATATTAGCTGACGTTGCCCAGAAGATAACATCACTCCTCTTTCCTTTACATTATAATGGTAGCCATTTGGTAAGCTCATAATAAAATCATGAATCCCTATTTGTTTAGCCGCTTCCTGAACTTGTGCTTCAGTAATATTAGGATTCTTGAGTGTAATGTTATTTAGAATGGTATCGGCAAACAAAAAGACATCTTGCAATACCACCGCTATTTGTTGTCTGAGTGAATGTAGTGTAACATCTTTAATGTTAACGTCATCTATATAAATAGCACCTGAATCGATGGAATAGAAACGATTCAACAAATTAATAATGGTAGACTTTCCAGCTCCAGTGGCGCCAACAATTGCAATAGTATCTCCTGCATTAACTTGCAAGGTAACCCCTTTTAATACCTCTTCTCCTTCAACATATGAAAAATGAACATCTTTAAAGTTTATTTCTCCTTTAAAGTGTTGGGCTATCTCCTTGCCTGAATCGTCAATGGTTGAGGTTGTGTCTAGTACTTTAAATACACGATCTGCCGCCACCATTCCCATTTGCAGTGTATTAAATTTATTTGCTATTTGATTTAATGGCCTAAACATCATAGGAATAAACATTATAAAAGCAGTAAGATCCCCTAATGAGGTTGTACCATTATACACCACACCTTGAGCTCCAAAATAAACAACCGCGCCCAGTGTAAGTGAAGAGAATACTTCGGCAACAGGGAAAAATATAGAGTTATACCAAACCGTCTTTAACCAACCTTTTTTATGGCGTTCGTTAATCTGTTTAAAATTTTGGTATTCTACATCTTCTCTGGCAAACAATTGCAATATCTTCATTCCAGTTACACGTTCTTGCACAAAAGAGTTCAAATTAGAAACTTCTGTTCTAACCTCTTCAAAGGCACGTTTCATATATTTCTGGAATATCTTAGTGGCAATCAAAATAAAAGGTAAAGCACAAAATACAATGATACTTAATCGCCAATTCATTATAGTCATAAATACGCCTACCACTAACATTTTTAAAATATCGCTGGCAATCATAAAAAGCCCTTGTCCAAAAATATCGGCGATTCGCTCCATATCGGTAACCGCTCTAGTGATGAGCACCCCAACAGACGAATTATCATAATATTTCATTTTAAAACTGAGGATATGGTCAAACAACTTCACCCGTATATCTCTCACAACCGATTGCCCCAGCCATCCTGCATGATAAATAAACAATAATTGGCAAGTAACCTCTAATACCAAAAGCCCAAATATTATCAAGATATAAGGTAAAAATCCATCGAGTTTTTGATTGGTTATATTATTATCTATTGCCAGCTGCAATACCTTTGGGCGCGTTGCACCAAAAATTGCCAACCCAACTACCGTAAGTAGTGACAAAACAAATATCCATTTGTATGGTTTTATGTAAACCAATAATCTCTTAAATAGATTGGTATCAAATACGTTTTCTTTGGTCTTGCTCATTGTTATTTAAATAGCGATTTTGGGTATTCAATTTTTGATAAATATAAGGCATGTCCTGGAACTGATGCTCCCGCTTGCGTTCTATCTCCAGATTTTATGATTTCATGAAACTGCGCTAAGGAGGTTTTACCCAAGCCAATATCGATCATAGTTCCCACTATTGCCCTAACCATATTCCTTAAAAATCTATCTGCTTTAATAGAAAATATAAGCGTATCATTATCTTTTTTCCATTCGGCATACATCATCCGAGATGCCGTGTGGGTTCCTCTAAATGAACGGGCGAAAAACAAAAGAAGACACACAAAGACAGACACTCACTCAATCGACGGGGGGGGGGGGGGGGGGG